>JAZUDV010000084.1:0-6656 GCA_045639825.1 Anaerovoracaceae bacterium | reverse complement strand
TTTTCGTCAGGCTACGATTTCGCTATTGCTTCTTCTCGCCCACACCTCACGATGTGAACCTTGCAAGTCGCTATGGGGTTCGTCGAAGGCTACGCCCTACGTGGACTTTCACCACAGACTGACGGCATGCCCGTCATACTGCAAAACAGGGGCACACCGTTCAAGGTGTGTCCCTGTTTGGAATTTTGGCTAAAATGGGTTGACCCTGATTATCCATTCTGCTCTGTCCCCTTTTTGCTATTTGGTCACAGGGGTCTGACCCCTTGTTGCATTAGAGGCGGGCTGCTTCCATAATTGCCTCGGCAAAGGATGGATGTGGGTGAATGATGTTTGCTACTTCTTCGAGCATCATTCCTCTTCCGATTGCTACTGCCAGTTCTCCGATAAGATCGCTTGCTCTTCCGCAGAGGAGATGTGCTCCTATGAGAACGTGATCGTCTGCTCTTGCAACCAGCTTAACAAATCCTCTATCAAGACCTGCGATGATGGTTTTGCCGTTAGCTGACATTGGATACTTCTTAGTAATTACATCGATGCCGGCTTCTTTAGCTTCATCAGCAGTCATTCCAACTACAGCAATCTCAGGATCTGTATAGATGCAGCTTGGTACTGTGTGCATCTGGATTGTCGCTCTGCCACCGTTCATCATTGCTACTGCATTACGTCCCTCTGCTGCACTAACGTGTGCCAGCTGGATGCCGCCGATACAATCGCCGATAGCGTAGATGCTAGGACATACTGTCTGATACTGCTCGTTAACCTTGAAGAACTTCTTCTCGTCCTTCCATGCATACTTATGATACATTTCTTCGTTAAAGAGGCCAACTGTTGTAGGTTTTCTTCCAACGCAGAGCAGTACCTTATCTGCAACAACTGTCTTCTCTTCGCCCTTGGATTCGAATGTTACAGCCAGCTTGTCGCCATCCTTCTCGATTCTCTTAACAGGAGAAGCAACGTGACAATCAACACCCTTCTTCTCGAGAGTCATCTTGATGCTACGTCCGATTTCCTTGTCAAGAAGTGGGAGGAGTCTGTCTGCTCCCTCGATTACTGTTACGTGATCCTTGAGGTCTGCATAGATAGTTGCGAACTCGATACCGATAACTCCGCCACCGATGATTACGAATTCAGGGATCTCTGCGCCGCCCATCTCAATAAGCTGTGTACTGTCGATAACGCCTTCGAGATCAGCTCCCGGAATAGGTGGGAAGAATGGGTGAGAACCTGTTGCGAGCATAATTCTCTCTGCTGTATATGTCTCACCTGCGATCTCTACCTCGTGTTCTCCTGTAATAAGAGCTTCGCCCTCGAGGAGTGTAATTTTCTTCTTATTGATAAGTCCGAGGATACCGGCTCTCAGCGTATCGAGAACCTCGTCCTTTCTCTCGCCGATTCTGGCACGGTTAGCCTTGAGACCTGTAACTTCTACGCCAACTTCTGCGCCATTAGCAGCTTCACGATAAACATCTGAAGAATGCATCAGTGCCTTGGTTGGAATGCATCCTCTGTTCAGGCAAGTTCCGCCAACTCTATCCTTCTCAGCAATTGCAACGTTCATTCCGAGTTCCTGTGCGTAGAAAGCTGCTTCATATCCGCCAGGACCTGCACCAATAATCAATAAATCAAACTGATAATCGCTCATCACTATATCCTTTCTTATGTATATTAGGGTTGCCCCTTCATTACTTTCGTTGTTACTCCATTGTACAATATTAATTTGAACTTTAGAACCGCGTTCTTGTATTTTTATTCAACCGAGTTGGCAATAAGCATGATGACTTCTCGCTCGCGGGATGGCATCTTAGGATCTAATGCCAGTTTCTTGATCTCGGTAGCATCATACTTGCATCCAAGGAGTTTCTCCTCAAGCTCGTCGAACATTTTGAATTCGAGTGCATCCGAGTAAATGCGGCACTGGTCAATAACCTGACCCTTCATTGCAAGCTGAATATCAACCTCGCCCCATTCGAATCTGTTCTCAATCTCTTTCTCGAACGGAATCTTAACTCCGAGTCTCCATTCCTCTGATGCATAATAATCCTTGAGCTGCTGTGGTACTTCAGGAAGCTCAACTTCCTCGAGTTCCCCCTGATAGTTACGCTGGAATGCTTCAACAAGTGCGTCCTGCATTGTCTTAATCAGTTTCTTAGTAGACATCTTAGGGAGGTAGTCCTTAAGATTGGTGACTCTGGAGCGAACCGATTCTACACCTTTGGACTTGAGCTTGGCAGCTGAAGGTCTTAAGTATTTAGGCATATCGTTAAAGTCTACATCCATCATGACTGTTCCGTGATGGTAGTTGTATCCGTTGGATGAAAAATATGCATGACCGGAGAACTTCTGCTCGTTAACAACAAGGTCATTACGACCGGTCTTAACAGCATTGATGCCGAGAATTCTGCATGCGAGAAGTATGGTATCTGTCTGTTTGCCGATATCGTAGAGATCATCTCGAGCAATGAATGTAAAGTTCAGATTGCCCATATCGTGATAAACGGCTCCGCCACCTGACATTCTGCGCGAGAGGTAAACGTTGTCTTCTTTAATCTTCTCAACGTTACACTCTCTCCAAGGATTCTGGTTGCGTCCGATAACGATGGTATGTGCATTCTGCCACAGGAAGAGACAGACTTCGCCTTCCTTGGCGTTCATTGTCAGATACTCCTCTGTCGCAAGGTTGATATACGGAGTGGTGCAATCCGTTCTGTAGATCTTAAGCTTCATTTACCAACACTCCTCGTAAATCTGTAGTACTTCTTCGTTTGTCAGCGGTCTGTATGCTCCTCCGGAAATGAAGCAGGAGTCTGCGATTTCTTTGAGTTGCATTTTCTCTTCTTCGCCAAATCCTATCTCGCGCAGGGTCGTAGGGAGTCCCATCTCGCGGATGAAATCGGCGAGAGCGTCGATGCCGGCGAGGGCAAGGTCGTCATCGGATGCGTAGTCTGCAGGGTTAAGTCCCCAGACGTTAATTGCAAAGCTGACGAATTTGCCGAGTCCGGCCTTGTATATATGTCTGTAGTAGACAGGGTGGAGGATAGCCAATCCTTCACCGTGGTTGCAATTGGTATATGCAGACAGCTGATGTTCCATGTTGTGTGCCTGGAAGTCTTTGCTCTTACCGGTCTTGATGATACGGTTCTCTGCAAGGGACGCACACCACATTATATTGCTGCGTGCCTGATAATCCTGTGGATTAGCTACGGCAGCTCTGAAGTCTCTGATAAGTCCTCTCATAAGACCTTCGGAGGTGTCATCAGCAGGGTTACCTTCAACCGGCCAGCTGAAATATGTCTCCATAATGTGTGAGAGGATATCGAAGGTTCCGGCCCTGAGCTGTCTGATTGGCATAGACAGTGTGTAGGTCGGATCCATAATTGCGAAGAGAGGGTTGATCTCAGGATAGTCTCTGTCGCACTTAATCTTAGTTGCTTCGTTAGTCAGAACTGCACAGCCGTTTACTTCACTGCCTGTTGCAGGCATAGTAACTACAACTCCACATGGCAGTGGTGTATGCTCGATTGGCTTGCCATCCATCCAGAAGTCCTGCCACGCATCTCCGTCGTATGGAGCCTGAACAGCGACTGCTTTGCAGCAGTCCATTGTTGATCCACCGCCCACCGCAAGGACAAGACCAACGTCTTCCCTGCGAGCCAGTTCAGCACCCTCCTGCATTTTGGAGAGGGTAGGGTTTGACATGATGCCGTAGAACTCGACAACCTCAAGCCTGAGGTCTGTGAGAACCTTCATTACATCATCATATGCGCCGTTACTCTTAACTGAACCGCCACCATACCCGAGCAGAACTTTCTTGCCCGGGATGGCGAATTCATTAATCATGTCAGCAAGGTGGTTGCTGACTGCCTTCTCACCAAATCTAACCTTGGTGCGGCATTCCCAATTGTGACTATTCATATATTCCTCCCGGGGTCGGTCCTCCTATATAAATTAGAAAGAGGACTGATCCTCTTATACGATTTTTACTCCGCATTCACGTTCAACAATCTTAGCAAATGACCTAATGCATGCATATACAATTCCTGTACACCATTCTTTTCTCTCCGGTGTTGCGAACTGATAGTCCTTGATTAGTTCAGGGCAAATGCTTGTCTTGTACTCTGCTGCGATATCATCGTTCAGCTCTCTAACAACCGCGATACATTTCTCGTATGCAGGGTCGCCCTTAACTGTTCTTCCGAAGATCTTGCCGAGTGCCATTGTTGCGCCTGCAACTGCTCCGCAAACATTGCCACCGTCACCAAATCCGTAAGGGAATCCTGTTGAAAGAGCAATTGCCTCTTCGTTGATGCCCAGGTCATAGAATCTGTTCAGTACATCGAGAACTGACTCTGAGCACATGAAACCTGTTGTGAAATTCTCCTTTGCTGCTGCCAGCATGTCGTTCAGATTAACTTCCTTAACCATGACAATCCTCCTATTATATAGTCGCTATTATGCAGCACCATTCTCCATCATGCAGAACTTCTTCAATGCTGAAGCCGGCTGCTGTTATTGCGTTACTTACCAATTCTTCTTTCTCATTCAGTATGCCGGATGAAATGTAGACGCCACCCGAATTGAGATGCTTGGCTACATCAGGGGTGAGCATTATTACCAAATCTGTCATCAGATTGGCAACTACGATGTCGGCCTTGTAATCAACTCCCTTGGTGAGATCCCCGTACTGAACTGTAATCTTATCGGAGAGGTGGTTGAGCTCGACGTTGCTCTTGGCAATTTCCACGGCGTCGGTATCGATCTCGATGCCAAGAGCCTCCTTGGCACCAAGGAGGGCTGCGCCGATTGCCAGGATGCCCGAGCCGCAGCCAACGTCGAGCACCGTGCTGTCCTCCGCTACGCGCGACTCCAAAGCTCTGAGACACATCGATGTAGTCTCGTGAGTTCCTGTTCCAAATGCCATCCCCGGATTAATCTCGATAACCAGCTCGTCATCCGCTGCTTCGTAGCTCTCCCACGTAGGCTTAACGACAATACGCTCTGCCACTTTGGTCGGCTTGAAATACTCTTGCCACTTGTACAGCCAGTCCTCATCATCGGTCATGGATTGACTGACATTAAAACTATACTGCGCCTCATGATCACCCATATCATTGAGGTATCGAATGAGGGTCCAGATACATTCCTGAACATCATTCATCTTGTACATGCCATCCTCGTCGTCCGGCAGATAAATACTAATCACAGGCCATCTGTCGAGATTGCTTGTTATCTCCTCGTTCAGGTAATCGTACTTATACTCATCCTGATGTTCCATGATATCTATCGCATCAGCAGGGTCGTTAATGATGAGCTGATCAAATCCTGCATCATTCAAATTGTTTATCAGCAGTTCCTTTCTCTTAGGATCTACCTCTATCTTAATCTCTAAATATTTCATATCCTATTCATTAATGATGAAACGAAGCAGATGTGCTTTACATCTGCTTCGCAATCCTCTATTAGTTATTCTTCGCTGGGAACCTTCACAAATACGCCAGTCTCTCCCTCGTTTGAGCCTGTCCAAGTGAGCTTGTCATCCTCTCCGAGCACCAGTACTCCATTGTATTCACCCTCACGTGGTGTCATTGAAATACCTTCTTCTGTAAGTGCTACTATACTGCAAGCGCCGTCAGAGTATTCGAGTTTTTCTCCATCGAAAGTCCCTGCAAATTCTAACATAAGATCCTCTTCTGCAGAGTTTGACCACATAATATATGCGTCATAAGTACTACCGTCTTCTGATTCTTTGATTGTCAATATTGCGCGCTGGCTGACTTCATCCTGATATTCACCAGCAAGTCCAGAAGTCTCACTTGCATCAGTATCAGTACCGCCACATGCACACATAGCAAATGCGAAAACTGCGATAAGTGCTAATACTAACAATTTTTTCTTCATGATATCCCTCCTAGAATTCAATCTTCATGAATTTTTTCTTGCCCTTCTGAAGAACGATAACTCCGTCCTTGATGTCCTTCTCAGTTACGCCATAGTGAGTGTCGGTAATCTGCTCGCCATTGACTCTTGCGCCACCGCCCTTGATAGTACGTATAGCCTCTGAAGTTGAAGGCTCAAGTCCTACTTCCTTCATCAGTGCAGCCAGTCCAATGCCTTCGCCGCCAAAACGACTTGCGTCCATCTTGGTTGTTGGCATGTTCTCGGCTACGCCGCCACCTGCGAATACCTTGCGAGCTGCTTCGAGAGCCTGCTGTGCCTTCTCTTCACCGTGAACGAACTTGGTTATTTCGAATGCCAGAACTTCCTTAGCCTCATTGATTGCTGCACCCTCAAGTGCAGAGAGTCTGTTAACCTCGCTCATTGGCAGGAATGTCAGCATTCTCAGGCATTTGTTTACATCAGCATCCTCAACATTTCTCCAATACTGGAAGAAATCATATGCGGATACTCTGGACTCGTCGAGCCAGAGAGCGCCACCTGCTGTTTTGCCCATCTTCTGTCCGTCTGACTTAGTCAGCAGGCCTGTTGTCATACCGTATACCTCAATGCCTGCCAGCTTTCTTGACATGTCAATACCTGCGATGATATTGGACCACTGGTCATTGCCGCCGAGCTCCATCTTCAGGCCAAAGTCTCTTGCCATTACGTAGAAGTCATAGCCCTGCATCAGCATGTAGTTGAATTCGAAGAATGACAGTCCG
>JAZUDV010000083.1:0-26376 GCA_045639825.1 Anaerovoracaceae bacterium | reverse complement strand
TCGTAGGTTCCGTTGTCGCAGTCGAACATGTCGTAACCTGCATCCTCCAGATACTTAATTGCCTTCTCGGATTCTTCCATATCACGACCAAACTCTTCGAATTCTTCGCCAGGAACAGCTCCCTGGAGGAAGCCCTTGGTCTTGGATACTACGGAGTATCTCAGTGCAACAGGGAAGTCGTCTCCGCACTCACGCTTGATAGCCTGTACGATTTCAACAGGGAATCTGAATCTGTTCTCGAAGGATCCACCGTACTGGTCGTTACGATAATTCATGTTAGCGATAGTGAACTGGTCGAGCAGATATCCTTCATGAACGGCGTGAATCTCAACACCGTCAACACCGGCATCCTTGCACATCTTAGCTGTCTTAGCGAATGCTTCTACCATCTCCTGAATCTCAGCAACGGTCATTGCTCTGGAGTTCAGAGAAGGATACCATCTGTTAGGAGTCTCGGAAGCACTTGCGCAGCAATACTCGATGTCGAGGAATGGCTTAGCAACAGCGCCGAAAGCTTTCTTCTCGAGCATGTCAACCATCATCTGGTTGATTGCCATTGAACGTCCGAAACCGCCTGCTAACTGGATGAACAGTTTGGATCCTGTCTTGTGGAATTCAGGCATCCATGCAGCGAGGTCATCGAACATCTTCTTGTTCTGGTATAACCAGCGCTTACCCATTGTGTCACGAACACACTGCATTCCAGGAAGAACGAGTCCTACGTTTTCCTTAGCACGGTTCAGAATGTGGTAAGCAGCTTCCTTGTCGAAGTGGCATGGCTCCAGCCAGCCGAACAGGGAAGTTCCACCCATGGAAGTCTGTACGATTCTGTTAGGAATCTCCACATTACCGATTTTCCATGGAGTGAATAGAGGCTCATATTGTTTCTTCATAAAGTTCTCCTCCGTTCTCTACTTATCAATATTACTCTCAATGTTAATTGTTCCATTCTGTGAAACATGAATGATCATTCCGTCCTCGACATAGTCAAGGAATTCCTGTCCGAGTGAATCGATTACAGGCATATTCGCATCTGTCCAGTTAGCTGCCAGAATTGCTCCGGAAGCAGCCAGTGAATCAATTGGCTTGGAGAACAGCATGCAAGCAGGAGCTTTGCCAAGAGCAGCGGCAGTGTACAGAATCATTCCGCCTGTAGTTGAACCGATCGTTTCGGGCAGGCAGAGTGCTGTATTAAACATTGCCTTCTTGTACAGATCAGGGTTGTTCTGATCTCCGCACTTTACGCTCTTATCTCCGAACATCAGGGCTGACTGAAAGCTCGCAAGGGTATTAAATCCGCCGTGTGATACCAGCGCAGGAGCAGTTGCTGTTCCCGGGCATACGACTCTTCCTTTAAACTCTTTCATTACTTGCCACCTCCTGTAATCATCTCGAAGATCTGGTCTTCTCTATAGTAACGAGCTGTTGTGTATGTACGCAGCTTGTTGGATGAAGTGATAACCGGCATGATTTTGCATAGAGGGTTATTCATATACATGAGAGGGCAGATGTAGCTCAGGATGATACCTGCATTTACCATCTCCCAGTACTTTCTTGTCTTCTTGAACTCCTTGATAACGCCAGGTGAAGCAGTCCATACGGTTGGAATTACAACCCTCTGAAGGCCGTTCTTCTGGAGCATCTGACAAACCTTGTCAGTGTTGTCAACGAGCTGCTTGAGTGTCATATGTGGGCAGCCCATGAAGCAGAGCTTTGGCTCAGCGTCAGCGTTCTTCCAGATAACAGGGTAGCTGTCCTGAACACGCTGGAGTTCTTCGTCTGTGATAATGTAAACTTTGGCATCCTTCTTGATCAGCTTCTCGCCTTGCTCAACTGCTTCAGGAGTGAGGTTCTCAACATGGTAGAGACCCACGGATCCGTTGGAAGCTGTTGCTGCGCCAAAGTCCTTGAGATAGCCGATAGCATCCTCGTTAAGTTCAGTTCCAATCCACTTATCAAGACCTTTGATGTAAGGTACTTTGTCCAGAACCTTCATACCGATAGCGGAACCGAGCAGCTGTGGCTCAGGCTTCTTGCTTGTCTGGATCTCAACGATGTAGTCAGCCAGTCTTCCTTCATCAGTTAAGAAACCAAATTCAGGAACCAGACCTGCAACGGAACCCATTACTTCGATAAGACCGGAGTTACGGTTGCAACGTGCGCCGATTACACTGTTGGCATATACTACTGCGGATGATTCAGCCCATGACAGGATGTCACCCTTTCTTGGAGTGTTACCAACCTCCGGCAGATAGTTGGTGCAAGTGAAGGCATCTGCATCGGACAGTCCCAGCTTGTCCAGCTGCTTTTCGTAGCGCTCCTGTTCCTTGTACATGAACTTGAATACTACGTCCTGCAGGAGATTAGATGGAACGTTCTTGTCCAGAGGGAGTGGATCTGCGGTAAACTGCTGCTTACTTACCAATCCGGCTTGCAGAATCTCATCATACAGATCATAAACAGGGCTCATAACACCGATTCCGAAGGAAATAACCGTATGTCCGAGTTTGCTGGTAATAGGCACCAATCTCTGTGCGCCGAAGCATTCACCGTACATCACGAGAGTCTTCAGAACTTTGGCCATGGTCTCGCCCTGAGAACCATCCAAGATGGCTTGTTGTTCTTTCGTTAGCTTCATATTAACCTCCCTTCATTGGGTTATAACTATACAAGTTAAATATAGCATATTTAAAAATAAAACTCACTTATTATTGCCAACTTGGTGTACAATAGTGACATGAAATATCAAATTAAAACAATCAAAGATGAACAGACATATCAGCATAGCGGAATAATGATCCTTATCAAGGCGATTAAGGACATTTACAACAATCCTGAGGTGGTGGTTGCAAACTCACTCAATCAGGGATTCTTCGTGTATGTTAATAAGAGGGATGGCGCTCCAATCAATAACCTTGATGTGAACAAAATCCGCGAGAAGATGAAGAACATCGTCAAGCAGGATATACCAATCAAATATGAATGGGTGAGATGCGAAGAGGCTGTCGAAATCTGGAACAAGCAGGGCTTTGACGAGAAAGCGAGATTGTTTGCCGGCGGAGATCCGGACGCACTTGTTCTTGTGTATAGCCTGGATGGATACAAGGATTATTTCTACAGCGATATGTTGCCATCGACCGGATACTATGATGTATTCGAAGTTAGACCATATAAGAATGGGTTGCTGCTCAGAAACCCGACAATGCTGAGTCCTGAAAGCTGCCAGGAGTACAGAGATGACGATAAGCTGTATGAGGCTTTTGCTGACAGCAAGAGGATGAGAAAACAGTACAATATCGATTACCTTGCGGATCTTAACTCTATGACAGATGAAGCTATTCGACAGGTGATTAAGGGTAGTGAGGAATTCCAGGAGAAGGAAATCAACGATATAGCTCAGAAGGCTGTCGATGAAGGAAGGAGACTTGTTCTGATTGCAGGACCGTCATCAAGCGGCAAGACCACTTTCGCTAAGAAACTCTGCAAACGAATTAAAGAATTGTCAGGTGTCGATCCTATCTATCTCGGCACAGACGATTATTTCCTGGAGAGAAGCGAGTCGCCGATAGGACCTGATGGCGAACCTAACTTTGAAGGACTGGATGCTCTCGACCTCGAGCTGTTCAATACGCAGATGGCGGCGCTTCTTGCGGGTCAAGATGTAGACGTCCCTGAGTTTGACTTTATCAACGGAACCAAGATCTTCGGCAAGAGAATAACCAAGGCGAGTTCTGAACAGACTATAGTTATTGAAGGAATACACAGCCTTAATGATGAGCTGACCAAGACTGTTCCTGCCAAGGATAAGTTTAAGATCTACATCAGTCCGCTTACGAGAATTTCAATAGATGCACATAACAGGCTGTCAACGACTGACTCAAGACTCTTCCGAAGAATGGTTAGAGACTACAGCAACAGGGGAAAAACTGCGGCACAGACTATTCATGACTGGCCCAAGGTTCGTTTGGGAGAGAGCGTCAATATATTCCCGTACAGTTCAATGGCTGACGTGGTTTTCAACTCAAGCCTTGTATACGAAACGTCGATGCTAAAGTATTTCGCATTGCCTCTCCTGATGGAGATAGAGGAGGATGCACCTGAATACGAAGAGGCAAAACGACTCATCGAATTTACCAATTGCTTTAAGACTATTGATGCAATAGATGCAGTTCCTAAGGACTCCATACTGAGAGAGTTCATTGGAGAATAGGAGGATTAAATGAAGAAGTTAAGAGAGAGAAAGGGTGCAGGAACGGTCAAACTGATTCTCATTCTTGTCTTGGCAGTATTAGTATTTTGCGGATTCCTTTTCCTTAGAATGAAGTGGAAGAAATTCAAAGCTTCTGCCAATTTCGGACTGTATATGACGCTTATAGTTATTGCCCTGCTGATAATTGTGTTCTTCGTTATTAAGAGCAAGATTTCCACTGCAATTCAGGTAAGAAAAGCAGAGAAGGAAGCTAAGAAAGAAGCTAAGCAGGAAGCAATCGAGCAGGCCAAACAGATAGAGGGTGATAAGTAATATGTCAAACGTACTTATTATCGGAGGCTCACGTGGCATAGGCGCAGAGGCGGTTCGCCATTTCGCTAAGGGCAACAACGTGGCTTTCACATATTTCAAATCAGAAAAAGAAGCAGATGCGCTCAGACAGGAGACCGGTGCAACTCCGGTGCGTTGTGATGTCAAGTTCAGTAACTCCGTTAAGGTTGCTGTAGACAAGGCTATTGAGACACTGGGGACTATCGACGTACTGATATGCAATGCCGCGATTTCGGATATTAATCTGTTCACGGATATTGGAGAAGAACGCTGGGAAGAAGTTATAGACACCAACCTGAACGGTGTATACTACAGCATCAACTATGTCCTGCCGTCCATGATCAGCCGCAAGAAGGGCAGCATCATCACTGTCAGTTCCATGTGGGGACAGGTGGGTGCTTCATGTGAGGTAGCATACTCAGCTGCTAAGGCGGGCGTGATAGGACTCACCAAGGCCTTGGCCAAGGAAGTAGGCCCATCCGGCGTTCGTGTTAATTCGATAGCTCCGGGCATGATAGACACTGAGATGAATAAGGACATCGCGGCAGATGCGGTTAAGGCAATTGAAGAAGACACTCCACTGTGCCGCATAGGCACTGCATCAGATGTTGTAAAAGCTATGGAATTCCTGGCTTCTGATGCATCATCATTCATAACGGGACAGGTAATTGGTGTTAATGGAGGCCTTGTAATTTAAACCAAATATTGGGTGTATAACAAGAGGGACCACAATATATTGTGGTCCCTCTTTTGTTGTGTATCGAAAGCGGCTTGTAAAGAGCTCTTTACATAAAAAAGTGGAGCAAAGTGGAAAATTTAGTCTGGATTTAATTGAAATAAAGCTAAAAGTGGGGTAAAATGGGGGCGTAATCAAAATTGTGGGGGAGTCTTCCCAAATCAAGGAGAAAAAGATGTTCACAGGGTTTTGTCAAAACTCAATAGACAGCAAGAACAGGATG
Source organism: Anaerovoracaceae bacterium (assembly GCA_045639825.1). Classification (GTDB taxonomy): domain Bacteria; phylum Bacillota; class Clostridia; order Peptostreptococcales; family Anaerovoracaceae; genus Crickella. The sequence goes on along the minus strand of JAZUDV010000083.1, from coordinate 20,877 downwards.
ATCATTCCTGCCAAGTATAGAGATGTACTGGGCGGAAAATGCATGCTGACAAGAGGTTTCGATAAATGCCTTTACATCTACTCGATGGAGGACTGGGAAGTTCTTGTTAAAAAGATTGCAACCCTCAAACAGTCGGACAGAGATGTTCGTAAGTTCATCAGAGAATTCTTCTCCAATACTGAAGAATGTCATCTGGATGCGCAGGGAAGAATCCTGATTCCTCAGCACCTGAAGAACTACGCGGGTATAACCAAGGACATGATTACCAAGGGTTCGATGGATAAGATAGAAATCTGGAGCGCAGAAGTGTTGCAGGACCCTGAAGGCGAGAACATGATGGATAACGAGGAATTCGTTAAAAAGCTGGACATGTACGACCTATAAGGTGAAGAAATGGAATTCAAGCACGTACCTGTCTTATATGACGAAGTAATGGAAGCTCTGAATATCAGAGCTGACGGAATATATGTAGATGGAACCGTCGGTGGCGGCGGACATTCATCCGGAATATGCGAGAGGCTTTCTGAGAGGGGAACCCTAATAGCGGTTGACCGCGATACTGCAGCATTGACGGCGGCCAAGGAAAGGCTTGAGGCATACAAGTGTACCAAGAGATTTATTCACGCCAACTATAGTGACGTGGATGAAATAGCTAATTCGGCGGGCAACAAGGTCTCAGGAATACTCCTGGACCTTGGTGTCTCCTCCTTCCAGCTTGACACAGCTGAAAGAGGATTCTCATACATGCACGATGCACCGATGGACATGCGCATGAACGAGGAGGACGCACTTACGGCTTATGACGTAGTGAACAGCTACTCCGAACAGGAACTGATGAGAATCATCAGGGAGTACGGAGAAGAGAATTGGGCAAGCAGAATTGCCAAGTTCATTGTAGACGCAAGAAAGGTTGAGCCTATTGCAACTACCGGACAGCTCGTTGAGATTATCAAGGCTGCGATTCCTGCCAAGGCAAGAAGAACAGGGCCTCATCCGGCCAAGAGAACATTCCAGGCAATCAGGATAGAGGTCAATGCAGAACTTGATCACTTAAGAAAAGCTGTCGAACATCTTCCGGATATTCTTGAGCCGGGTGGAAGGATAGCGATTATCACCTTCCACTCTCTGGAAGACAGGATAGTTAAGAACGCCTTTGACAAGAGGCTCAATCCTTGTACTTGCCCTAAGGAATTCCCGGTATGTGTCTGCGGCAAGGTTGCAGACGTCAAGAAGGTAACGAGAAAACCTATTGAACCTTCTGAGGAAGAGTTGGAAATCAATCCAAGAGCCAGAAGCGCCAAGCTGAGAGTTCTTGAGAAATTGTAAACACACTATTGGAGAGAGTTAAATGACATCTTATGCAGGAACAGCAGGAAGAACTGCTGCGATGACAAGCAAGTCAATAAGAGGACGTGAGGGAAGCGGTATCAACAGAAAACGCCTCTACAAGATTATTGCGGTCTCACTGCTCGCAGTATTCGTCCTGATCGGACTACAAGCATATACTGCAACATTGCAGCATGCTAACAACGTTCTTGCAGAGAATAATGCAATGCTTCAGGCTGAGATCGACTCAATGGAAAGCCAGATAGTTGAAGAAACCAAGGTTACCAAGATCGAGAAGACAGCCAGAGAGAAATACGGCATGGTTTATCCGACATCAGATAACTGCATTACGATTCATAAAGATGAAGAAATGGGAGACAACTTAGCTGCTACAATCAGGAAGGAAGCATACAACTAAACAATTCTCAGATAATGATTAGCCACTGTCCCATGCGGATTGGTGGCTTTTTTACTAAAAAAGAGGCTGTAATTGAAATTATTCAAGAAAGAATTCAGATTGGACGATAAATACGACGATTTCAACTTCTCAGATATTGAAATAGTGCCTAAGACACCGCTCAAGAAGTTGGACGTATCGAGCAAGAACAGAACGAGGCTGATTATAGGCTTCTTCGTTCTTGTTGTTCTTATCGTTCTCCTGATATTCCGAATGGGTTATTGGCAGATCATCAAATCCTCCGACCTCAAGGAAATGGCAATTCAGATGCAGAAGGTCGATACAGAAATTGATGCTGTCAGAGGAGCTATTTACGATTCCAAGATGAATACGCTGGCCGAGACGGTAACAGAGTATGAACTCTATGCTTATTCTCATGACCTGTATAAGTCCGAGGAACTTAGCGGAATTGAGAAGGAAACTACTGTCAACAAGATGGTTGAGATTACCGGCGAAGATAGAGAAGACATCATCAAGAAACTGGAAAGTGATGACAATCTCGTGATGATTGCCGACGGTCTCTCCAAGGAAGAAGTAGACAAGGCAACCAAACTGTGGGGCAGCTCGGTTTACATCAAGACAAATGTTGCCAGATATTATCCTAATGGTGCGTTCGCAGCACAGCTCCTGGGAGGAGTTAATAGCGAGAATACCGGAAGAACCGGACTGGAATACGAATACAACTCGGTACTGGCAGGAGTTAAGGGCAGAACCGTAAAGACAACGGACAGCCAGGGCAATACTTTGGCCAACGGCAGCGCCAAGTATTATCAGGCTGAAGACGGATACAATATCGTAACTTCGATAGATTCGGTAATACAGCACTACGTTGAGGATGCTCTTAGTGAGGGTATGAAGAAGACAGGGGCATCAAGTATCTCATGTATAGTTATGGATCCTAAGACTTCAAGGATACTGGCATTGGCACAGACACCGGAGTATGACCCTAATAACTCACTGAGACCATCAAGCGATGCCGAATATAAGAAGTTCAAGAAGATGAGCGACAAGAAGCAGTCCGAGTATCTGAGCAGGATGTGGACTGTTGAGCAGATAAGCAGCATATATGAACCGGGTTCAACCTTCAAGTTGATAGCTGCTGCAGCGGCACTGGAGACAGGCAACGCGTCAATGAATTCCACCTACAATTGTAATGGCGCGATTAAAGTCGGAGACGTAAAACTGCATTGTCTCGGACATCATGGAACACAGGACATAAAGAAAGCTGTTGGTAATTCCTGCAACGCTGCGCTTGCTAGGGTTGCACTCAATATGGGTGCTGACACATTTTATAACTACATCGATCTCTTCGGATTCAATGATCAGACCGGCATAGACCTGCCGGGCGAGACTTCATCAATCGTTAAGTCTCCTGTAGGAATGGGAAGCGTCGACCTGGCAACAACAGGCTACGGACAGGGAATTGCCGTTACACCTATTCAAGTACTGTGCGCAGTTAACTGCTTTGGTAACGGCGGGGTGCTGATGAAGCCTAGCATAGTTCAGAAAATCGTAGACAACGAGGGCAGAACCGTTGAAGAGATTCCTGACCAGAAGATCAGACAGGTAATCTCAGAAGAGACGGCTGACCAGATGAAGGAAATCATGGAATACTATGTTTCCGATGCGGGTGGAGATCAGGCTTACGTAGCAGGATACAGAGTCGGTGGAAAGACAGGAACTGCAAACATCGCAGCTAACGGCGGCTATTCAGAGGCGACTGACTGTTCATTCATAGCGATGGCGCCGATGGATGATCCTCAACTCTCAATGCTGGTAATCGTTCACAAACCTACCAAGACTGAATACGGTAATCAGTCAGCAGGTCCTATCGTTAAGTCGATAATGGAGAAATCCCTGATGTACCTCGGCGTTGAGCGTGAGTATACGGATAAGGAGGCAGCGGCAGCCAAGAAGAACAAGGTCAGCGTACCTAAGGTCAGCGGTATGGACAGCCAGAAGGCGATTGCACTGCTGAAGAGCAAGAAACTGAAATACACCTTCGTACCTGAGAGCAGCGGAGAGAAGAGCTTCGTAGTTCAGGACCAATATCCTAAGGCAGGTTCCAAGGTTAACAAGAATACAGTTGTATATCTTTACAGCGATTAGGGGAATGAAATATGAGAAAGATAAACCTTGATTACATAGCTGAGGCGACAGGTGGTGAGATTTTCGCAAGATCGGCCGGCGGTGAATATGATGGCGTAACCATGGTTGAAATCGATAACAGAAGAATCGGTGACGACTGCCTCTTCTTCTGCATTATCGGAGCCAGAGTTGATGCGCATGAATTCCTCCCAAGTGTCAGGGAGCATGGCTGCCACAACGTTGTTGTTTCGGACAGGGCCTGGGCCGGCAAAATTGCCGAATACGGCGACATGAATGTAATCCTGGTTGATGATACAATGATTGCTCTCGGAGATCTTGCAGAGCGATATATGGATGATTGGAAGGACGTTAAGAGAGTTGCTATTACAGGCAGCTGTGGCAAGACTACTACCAAGGAATTCCTGTACAAGGTTCTCTCGGTGAAGTATAAAACAGGCAAGAACCTCGGCAATTACAACAGCGATTCCGGCATCCCTTTGACTATTTTCAACAGCTATCAGGAAGACGATGAAATCGTTATTACAGAGGTAGGCATTGGCGAGGGAAGAGACATGAGCGCTCTTGTAGCCATGGTTAAGCCTGACAATGCTATCATCACGAATGTCGGATCGGTGCACATGGAATTCTTCGAGTCATCGAGAGAGAAACTGCTCGAGGCCAAGCTCCGCATTACCGAACTGATGGGAAGCAATAATACTTTGGTTGTAAACAACAATGTGGATAATCTCTCAATTGAGAGCATTCGAGCTCACAGCAAGGGAGACTTTAAGATAGTAACCGTTGGAGACAAGGAGTCCTGCGATTACCGGGTAACGGATATCAAGGACAACGGTGTTGATGGTGTTGAGGCAACACTGGTTCATGATGGACAGTCATATGAAATGCATATCCCTATTGTAGGTGCCCACAACCTGTTCAATGCAGCTGAGGCGATTGCAATTGGCGGACTCTACGGCATCAGCATTCCTGATGCTCTTGAGGCAATCAAGGAGATAGATATGGCGAAGGACAGACTGGATGTCCATCGCGGCAAATATACTATTATCAACGATTCCTACAACGCTAATCCTGAGGCTCTCAAGGCGGCGATTGAGATCGTGAAGAACACTCCTGCCAAGAGAAAGGGCTTGATTATCGGCTCTATGGGCGAGCTGGGTGACGATGCCGAAGCAATCCACAGAGAAGTGGGCAGATATATTGCAAACTGCCAGATCGATTATGTTGCTACTATAGGAGAGCTGGCTGCACAGCTGGCGGACGAGATCAAGGCAGTCGGTGGCATCGACAAGGTTGTCAGCTATGATACCTATGATGCACTGATGGAAAAACTGGAAGAAGATATTATCGAGGAAGGAGATCTCTTCCTCGTCAAGGGTTCCAACTCACTGGGACTCAACAGAATCGTTAAGAATCTGAAGAATGATAAATAGACACTGATAACGACAGAAGAATAAACGGGGTACGACATGGATAGTTTTAAGTTTTCACTGATAGCGCTGACTGCATTTCTGGTATCAATGTGGGGCACCACAATTATGATACCGATCCTTAAGAAGAAGCAATTCGGTCAGTTCATAAGAGAAGAGGGCCCGCAGGCACATCTTAGCAAAGCAGGAACTCCTACAATGGGAGGCATTGCTATTGTTGCCGGAATTACAGCATCTATTCTGATCAGCGGATTTGTTACCGGAAACTTTGGAACCGAGAAGATTGCCATTATTCTTACTATGCTGGCATTCGGTGTTATTGGATTTATTGACGATTACAACAAGATTGCCAAGAAACAGAACGAAGGTCTCACACCGAAGCAGAAGTTAGTTCTTCAGATTCTCTTCGGTGTTGCACTGGCAGTATTCATGATGGTCAAGGAAGGAAGCTCGGTATTCATTCCTTTCGCTAAGGTATATGTTGACTTCGGATGGTTGTATATCCCATTCGTCGTCTTCGTTGAAGTAGCAATGGCTAACGCTGTTAATCTGACTGATGGTCTTGACGGCCTTGCATCAAGCAATTGCGCTATCGTGGGATTTGCATTTACGGTAATCGGAATGTCGCTGATCCCCGGCAGCAATGAGCCTATGTACGTTGCCGGACAGGCAATATTCGGCGCTTGCATGGGATTCCTGATGCTCAATAAGTATCCTGCAAGAATCTTCATGGGAGATACAGGATCAATGGCACTCGGCGGAGTACTCTCTGCAACTGCAATCGTAGGTCATATGGAATGGCTGCTCCCAATAGCAGGATTGCTGTTCGTAATTGAAGCCCTGTCAGTAATCATTCAGGTTGCATATTTTAAGAAAACAGGCGGCAAGAGAATCTTCCGCATGGCACCAATCCACCATCATTTTGAACTTGGCGGATGGTCAGAGGTTAGAGTGGTAATTACTTTCTGCGCATTCACACTGCTGTGTTGCATCATCGCATGCATTTCAGTTGCGTAGAGATTGGAGATACAATGAACGCTATAGATTATAGAAGCAAACTTAAAGATTCATCGGTGCTTGTTGTCGGAATGGGCAAATCCGGCAAGGCTGCAACCGCAGTTCTTGTAGGACTTGGTGCTAAGGTTAGCGTACAGGATTCCAACACTGTCGATAAGATGGATCCGACCATGGTAGAGCTGCTGAAGACGCACAATGTCGGAATGTATTTCGGCAGGACTCCGGAGGATATGTCAGCATTTGATATGCTGGTGATGAGTCCGGGCGTTCCTGTTGAGCTGTCTTTCGTTGTAGCAGCTAAGGAGGCTGGCGCTGAAGTAATCAGCGAGCTGGAACTGGCATATAGAATTACTGAGGGCAAGTATGTTGCTATTACCGGAACAAACGGCAAGACAACCACTACAACCCTTGTCGGAGAGATTTTCAAGGCATCAGGCAGGAAGACTGCTGTTGTCGGTAACATCGGCAATCCTGTTGTTGCAGAGGCTATCGAGTCGGACAGCAAGAGCTGGATGGTAGCAGAGGTCAGCTCATTCCAGCTGGAGACTGTTGATGAGTTCAAACCTGTTGTCAGTGCGGTTCTTAACCTGACACCTGATCATCTCAACAGACACCATACAATGGAAGCGTACGGAGCTGCCAAGGCTAAGGTTTTCGCCAAGCAGACAGACAAGGAATACCTTGTAATCAACTATGATGACAAGGCATGCTATGCACTTGCGAAGGACTGCGAGGCAAGACTGGTTCCTTTCAGCAGAAAGGAGATCCTGGACTATGGTGCATATCTGGACGACGGCAAGCTGATGCTCAATGACGGCAGCAAGATTATGGTAATCTGCAGGGCTGACGAGCTCAGGATCATAGGAGACCACAATATTGAGAATGTTCTTGCAGCAGCAGCAATCTGCTATTTCGCAGGAATTGATATGAAGACAATTACCGAGGCAATTAAAGCCTTCCCGGGAGTGGAACACAGGATTGAGTTCTGCGGAACAATTAACGGAGCCAAGTACTACAATGACTCCAAGGGCACTAATGTTGATGCCAGCGTTATCGCTATCAAGGCACTCAAGGAGAACATCATTCTTATTGCCGGCGGTGATGGCAAGGCTCAGGACTTCACAGACCTGGCCGAACAACTGGTAGGACCGGTCAAGGCACTGGTACTGCTGGGCCGCGATGCCCCTATTATTGAGGAGGCGGCGAGAAAGGCAGGCTTTACTGCAATATATAACGAAGCGGATATGGAGTCTGTTGTTAAGAAGTGCTACGAGTTGGCTGAGGAGGGTGACAATGTATTGCTGTCACCTGCTTGTGCCAGCTGGGATATGTACAAGAGCTACGAGGTTAGAGGCAGACACTTTAAGGATTGTGTTAAGGAACTGGATAAATAATGTCGAGAGTTGACAGACTGGCTGAAAAAGAATACAAGCAGCGCCTTAAAGAGACTAAGAAGCAGGAACGCAAGATGAGAAGACAGACCAATAGAAACGGTCTGCTGGCTTCGCTTGGAAGATTCTTCGGTGACTATGATAGAACAGTACTGGTAATGGTGCTGGTTCTTTCCGTATTCGGAGTTGCAATGGTATTCAGTGCCGGCTACTATTCAACGGTTAATTCAACCGACCCTAACCCGTTCTATTTCCTGTTCAGACAGTCATTCTGGGTTGTCACCGGATTGGTCATAATGATATTTGTATCTAATTTTGATTATCATCGCTACCATCGCTGGGCTAATACTCTAATGATTGTGAGTCTTGTTCTCCTGGTGCTGGTATTGATAATGGGTATTGAGATTAACGGAGCAAGAAGATGGCTGGGATATGGCTCAGCAAGAATAACGCCGTCAGAGCTGTCCAAACTGTTCATGATAATCTTCACTGCAGTATATCTGGCGAACAAGCCTGAGAATATTGAAGGAAAGGGACTGCTGACACTGTTCGGCATAATGCTTGCTCATTTCGCACTGATTGTTAAACAGCCTAATCTTTCAACGGCTATAGTAGTATGCGCTATTATGCTCTCGATAATGTTCGTTGCAGGTCTGGCATGGAAATGGATAGCGCTGATGTTCGGAGCGGCCGGCTTGGGAACGATAGTAATTCTGGCGTTCATGAAGAATACGCACTGGTATTCAAGACTGACCAACTGGATTGATCCTTTCGCTGACGCACAGGGTGAGGGCTACCAGGTGTCACAGTCCATCATAGCGCTCGGAAACGGTGGCATACAGGGACTTGGCTTTGGTAAGAGTATAGCTAAGAATCTGTACCTGCCTGAACCACAGAATGACTTTATTCTTGCGGTAATCGGTGAAGAACTCGGATTTGTCGGATTCCTGGTTCTGATGGCAGCATATCTGATACTGCTATACAGACTGATTGTAATTGCACTAAGGGCGACCGATCAATTGGGATTCTATCTTGCAACCGGCGTTGCTGTAATGCTGGGATTGCAGGTAATAATAAATGTAGCAGTTGTTACGGCATCGATGCCGGCAACGGGCATAACACTTCCGTTCATCAGTTACGGAGGCTCATCAATGTGGTCATTTATGGCTGCGATAGGAATATCGCTTAATGTTTCGAGGAACAGCAGGCGGCAGAGGTTAAGATAATGAGAGTAATACTTACGGGCGGATGCACAGGCGGTCATATATATCCTGCGCTGGCAATAGGCGACAAGTTCAAGGAGAAAGATCCTGACTGCGAGATTATTTATCTCGGACACAAGTGGGGTCTTGAAACGACAATTGTTCCTAATGCAGGCTATGATCTCAAGATTATTGAAGCGGATTGGCTCAGAAGAGACAATATCGCGAGAATGGCCAAGACTATCCACAATACGAATAAGGGGGCAGGACAGGCAAGAAAAATCATGCAGGCTTTCAAGCCTGATGTTGTTGTCAGCACAGGCAGCTTTGTCAGCGTTCCTGTGGTTCTTGCTGCGATATATCTCAAAATACCTTTCTACATGCATGAACAGAACGGCTTTCCGGGAGTTTCCAACAGATCTTTTGCTAAGAGCGCTAAGAGAGTTTTCCTGGGGTTTGAGAGTGCCAGACAGTATTTCAAGGAACAGGACAAGGTCATCTACAGCGGCAATCCGGTACGCAAGGATTTCACGGGACGCGACAAGCAGGTTGACAGAAAGTCTCAGAACATTCCTGACAAGGACTTCGTGATTACCGTGTTCGGCGGATCGCTCGGATCTGAGACTACAAATGATATAGGTATAGAACTCATCAAGGAATACGGTGGCAAGAAGGGATATACAATCCTCTTCGGTACCGGTAGAGAATACTATGATGAGGTTGTGAAACGTGTCGGCAAATTGGACTGCGACAAGTACGATAACGTAAGAATCAATCCATATATCAGCAATATGCCGGAGCTGATGTCTGCGAGTGACTTGCTGGTCAGCAGATCGGGAGCTCTCTCGGTAGCCGAAGTCACCATGGCGGGCAGGGCAGCGATTTTTGTCCCTTCACCTAATGTAACGGCTGATCATCAGTACTACAATGCTAAGGCTGTAGCTGATAACGGCGGAGCGATTATTGTAAGAGAGAATGAAAATACTGCCAAGTCTGTTCTTGAGGAGGTTGTCAAGCTGGATAACAACCGCGACAAGCTCAGGGAAATGGAGGCTGCCAGCAGCAAACTGGCTCCGACTGAGGCGGCAGATATTATCTATAACACCATTATGGAGACATACAGGTAGATGGAAGAGAAGAGGATAGATTTCGATACAATCGAATGCGTACCTCCTGCGCAAGATGTCAATATTAAGCCCGGGATAAATGTGGCATCGGCACAGAATGTCAATATTAAGCCCGGGATGAATGTGACATCGGATGCGGAAATCGAGGCGAGGATAAGGGCTCGCAAGCAGGAGGCGCTGAGGAAGAAGAGGAAAGCGAGAGCGAGAAGAAAGTTCTTGCTGGGCTTTTGCGTTTTTGTGGTTGCGATGATCATATTCTCTTTTACGAGTTTCTTTACGGTCGATCTTATTGAGGTAAGGGGGAATTCGTATTTCACTGCCGATGAGGTAATTAACATGGCACATGCTGCGCCGGGCAAGAATCTCATCTATCATCCTAATAAGAAGAGCATAGTTGGCTATCTGGAAGAGAATCCATATATTAAGAAGGCTAAAGTTTCGAGACAGTTCCCATCAACATTGGTTATTACTGTTGAGGAAAGAACTCAGCTCGGTGCTATTAAGTATGATAAGGAGTACCTGATTCTTGATGATGAAGGAATGCTGCTGCGCAGAACCGAAACCAAGCCTAAGATTACGCTTATAGAGGGCGTTGTTGTTAAGAAGATGACTGTGGGAGAGAAACTCGGAGTGGAAGATACTGAGCTTCTCAGCCAGACTTTGGCAATTCTGAAGAAGGCTCGCGAGAAAGATTTGTACTATGTCAGACTGGATATGACTAACATGTACATCCTCGCATATATATACGATTCACTGGTATGCAAAGGTACATACAAGCAGTTGATTACAACAATGGACAACGATAGGTTGCACATTGTTATAGACAAACTGTTTGACGACAATATTAAGAGAGGCACAATTACCTTCAGTAATGAGGGATATGTGTCATATCTGCCTACTGTTTAGCAAAAGAAACACAATATATTGATTTTTTGCACTATTTTTGTAGTGCAAAAAATTTATTTGTGTGGTAATATAAACGTAACTATTTATGAGGAGGTCTCAAATTATGGAATTTGTGAATGACTTCATTACAGAACAAGAAAACGCAGCCATAATTAAGGTTGTTGGCGTAGGCGGCGGCGGATGCAATGCTGTCAACAGAATGGTTGACGCCGGTCTTCAGGGAGTTACTTTTATCGCAGTAAATACTGATAGACAGGCCCTTTCTAAGTGTAAGGCAGAAGTTAAAATACAGATTGGTGAGAAGGTTTCCGGAGGAAGAGGAGCCGGCGCTGATCCTGAGGTAGGCCAGAGAGCTGCTGAGGAATCAATCGACGAGATTATCACTTACCTGCAGGATTCCGACATGGTATTCATTACAGCCGGAATGGGCGGTGGTACCGGAACAGGTGCTGCACCTATTATTGCTAAGGCTGCAATGGATTGCGGTGCACTGACTGTAGCCGTTGTTACCAAGCCATTTACGTTCGAAGGTAAGAAGAGAGCTACAAGAGCTGAGAAGGGAATTCAGTACCTCAGCAACTTCGTAGATTCACTTGTTGTAATTCCTAACGATAGACTCATCGACTCAAGTGAGAAGACCACTTCAATGCTTGAGGCATTTGCGATGGCAGATGATATCCTGAGACAGGGTGTTCAGGGTATTGCAGACCTTATCTCTCAGTACGCACTGGTTAACGTTGACTTTGCCGATGTTAAGACAGTTATGGAAGGAAGAGGCCTCGCACACATGGGCGTTGGCGTTGGATCCGGAGAGAACAAAGTCGAAGACGCTATCGATAATGCTGTTCACAGCCCACTGCTCGAAACTTCAATCAAGGGAGCTAAGTCAATTCTGCTCTACGTATCCGGCGGATATGATATGGGAATGCTCGAGATCAACACTATTGCTGAGAGAATTCAGCAGGATGCAGATGAAGATGCTAACATCATCTTCGGAGCTGCAGTTGATGAAGAGATGACAGGCAAGGTTGCAGTTACTGTAATCGCTACTGACTTTGGCGGCATCGCTACAGGAATGAACGGAACTGTTCTTGATAACAGACAGACTCCTGTTGCTCCAAGAATGAATCAGACAGCAGCAGTTAATGTTGAAGGCGGAATGACAGGATATGAAGTAGATTTTGCTGACCTGGTTAGCGATGATACTCCTGCAACCGAAATGTCACAGTTTGACATTCCTGATTTTCTTAAGTAATTCAGCAATTCAGGGACATGCTGGTCAGAGTCGAGTCTTCAGACAATAACAGAATTAAACTCGTCCGCAAGCTTCAGAACAAGAAGAATAGAGATGCTGAGAACAAGTTCGTTATAGAGGGCATCAATCTTGTCAGCGAAGCTGTCAGGAGAGGCATCCATCCGGATTTCGTGATGGTCTCTGACGTGTTTGATGGAGGTAATTTCCTGCAACAGTTAATTGATGACGAGTCAGTGACTGTCTGCGAGCTCCCATCCCAGATCTTTAACAAGATCACTGATGCGGACAATGGAGTAGGCATACTTGCTGTTATTGACAAGAAGCGTATTCAGCTTGAAGATATCGAGAGTCTTCCGGATGATGCCAATATACTGGTTCTTGACAGGCTTCAAGATCCGGGCAACATCGGTACTATGATTAGGACAGCTGTAGCTACAGGCTATGGCGCTATAGTACTCGTTAAGGGCACGGCGGACGTATATTCACCTAAGGTTTTAAGATCCACAGCAGGTATGATATTTGACATACCTATCTTTGTTGCCGCTGATGCCACGGAGCTTCGTGATATGACGACTGATCTAGGCAAGAAATTCGTAGTCACGGCGGTAGAGGGTGGTAAGCCTTATTATGAGGAAGATTTACAGCATGGAATTGCTTTAATAATCGGCAACGAGGGCAATGGAGTCAGCGATGAGATCATGGCCCTTGCTGATGTAAGAGTGACAATCCCTATGAAGGGTGAAATAGAATCACTGAATGCCGCTATATCAGCTGCGATACTGATGTATGAGGCAATTAGACAGTGAGAAGTAAGGAGAAACAATGGATAAGAATAGAGCAGACGTTATTATTTGCGGCAACAGTTATGTACTGTCCAGCGAGAAGAGCGTTGAGCGTATTAAGGATATTGCCAAGTTCGTTGATGACGAGATGAGACGCACCAGCAGAGCTATCAATGCTAATCCTAACTACAAGACTGCAGTTCTTACATCATTAAATATTGCAGAGAAACTGATGGACAATACAGATATGATGCTCAAACTGCAGACTGAGAACCATCAGCTGGATAGTGATGTTAAGCACTATATTGCACTGTGGGAACAGGCTAAGAAACAGATTAACGATCTTAAGAGTCAGATGACCACTGAGGTTGACAAACAGGCACAGAGCACTGAAGAATACAGAATGCTGCAGGACAAGCTCGCAGAGATGGAATCAGCATACTTTGACCTACAGATGGAGAACGTTAATCTCAAGAATGAGATCAAGTCAATGAAGAGACTGAGCTTCGAAGATGAATTCTAAGATTCTTGGTTTACTGGAATTTAATAAGATAATGAATCTGCTTGCTGAACAGGCCGGCTCAGTCCTTGCCAAGGATAGGATTGTTGCGCTTGAGCCTATGACCAACAAGCATATGGTTCAGGATGCATTAACGGAAACTACTGAGGCAGTTTCCGTTATTCTGTATAAGGGCAGCATTCCTGTAGGGAATATGGGAGACATAACAGGACTCCTCGGCATGGCCAGAAAGGGCAGATGCCTCAGTATGAGAGAGCTCCTGATGGTCAAGCGCAGTCTCCAGATAGCAAGAGAGGCTAAGCATTTCCTTGAAGGTGACATGCCCGATGGACTTAAGATGCTCCCGGAGATAGGAAGCCTTCTGGTTGCAATTCCGGGATTGGAGAGCGACATCGATCGCAGCATTCTCTCAGAGGATGAGATGGCTGATAATGCCAGCACAACTCTGAGAGATATAAGACGTGAGATTCGTAACAAGAATGATATGATCAAGTCACGTCTTCAGAAGATGGTCAGCACCAATTCTGCCAAGACCCATCTTCAGGATGCGATCGTCACCATGCGTAACGGCAGATATGTAATTCCTGTTAAGAAGGAATATGCCAGCATGTATCCGGGCATGGTTCATGACCAGTCTGCAACAGGCGCTACTCTATTCGTTGAGCCACAGGCTGTGGTCAATCTGAACAATGAACTGAGGCAGCTGGCCATTGATGAAGAAGCCGAGATAACAAGAATACTCGAGCTCTTCACCAGCCGCATCGCTGAACATAATAATGAGATAGAGAATAACCAGAAACTGCTGGTTGAACTCGATTTTATCAATGCCAAGGGCAAATTATCATGCATGATGGATGCCAGATGTCCCAAGCTGACCGACAATGGCGAGATGAGTATAGTGTGTGGCAGACATCCGCTGATACCTATGGACAAGGTAGTTCCGACAGACATAGAGCTGGGTAAGAACTGGACCACACTCCTGATTACCGGACCTAACACAGGCGGTAAGACGGTAACGCTTAAGACCATAGGCCTGCTGTGTCTGATGGCGCAGAGCGGACTCCATATCCCGGCAGATGAAGCATCTGAGATACCTGTACTGGATGAGATATTCGCAGACATCGGTGATGAGCAGAGCATTGAGCAGAGCCTTTCAACTTTCTCATCTCATATGAAGAATATAGTTGAGATTTTCTCCAAGGCAGGCAACAACTGTCTGGTATTGCTCGATGAGCTGGGTTCGGGAACTGATCCGTCTGAGGGTGCGGCTCTGGGAATCGCAGAACTCGAGAAACTGCGTGAGCAGGGAGCCCTCGTTGTTGCAACAACTCACTACACTGAGCTGAAGAAATATGCGCTTTCAACTGAAGGCGTTGAGAATGCCAGCATGGAGTTCAATGTTGAGACATTGTCTCCTACATACAAGTTAAGAGTAGGACTTCCGGGCAAGTCTAATGCTTTCGAGATATCCAGAAAGCTGGGACTTGATGAGAATATAATAGATAGAGCGACAGAACTCCTCGGCGACAATCAACTGAGCTTTGAAGAAGCTGTTACAAGAGTTGAGGAAGACAAGGTTAAGACTGAGGCGGCACTTGCAGAGGCAAGAGCGGCCAAGTCAGATGCTGATGCCAGAGTAGCTAAGGCAGAGGATGAACTGGCTAAGGCGAGAGCCGAGGCAGCCAAGCTGGTTGAGGACGCAAGGAATCAGGCAAGACAGATGATTCGTAACGCCCAGGATACCATCGACGATATCAGCGAAGACCTCAGAAGCATCGCGAACAGGAAGAATGCGACCTTCAATGAGGGTCACGTTGCAGGCGGAGTAGCCGACTCAAGACGCAGGCTCAGAGAGGCCGAGAATGATTATCTCAGCAAACAGGCTCCATCTCCTGCAACCAAGCAGACGGGCAAGACACCTGAACCTGAGATGCTCGAGATAGGAACTCGCATCAAATATCTCAAATTAGATCAAAATGGTGAGGTTGAGACCTTGCCAGATGCTCGCGGAAATCTTACAATTAAGGTTGGATCACTTAAGACCAAGGCGAACATCAAGGACCTCATTCTGATAGAATCTGAAGATGCCGGCAACAAGGAGAAGAACCGCAGGAAATACGGTGAACTCTCATTCGGCAAGACCAAGACCATCAAGACTGAGATTAACCTGATAGGTAAGAACCTGGATGAGGCAACTGACCTCATGCTGAAGTATATAGACGATGCTTTTCTCGCAGGACTCAAGTCCGTACATGTAATTCACGGCAGAGGAGAGGGAATACTGAGAGACGGCCTGAGACAGGCTCTCAAGAAGAACAAGCACGTCAAATCCTTCAAGTCAGCGCCATACAATAACGGCGGTGACGGATGTACAATAGTAGAATTAATAGCACGCAAATAAAAGGAGTAAGTAATATGTATATCGTTAGTAGATGCCTTCTCGGAGATAACTGCAAATATGACGGCGGCAACAACTATAATGAGGACGTTGTAGAATTCTGCAAGACTCATTCATACGTTTGCGTATGCCCTGAAGAGGCTGCATGGCTGGATGCACCAAGAGACCCTGCAGAGATTGTTAATAACAGCGTTGAGAACTTCAAGGTTGTTGATAAGAGCGGCAAGGACCTGACTGAAGACTTCTTCTCCGGAGCGAGCTGGTCAATGAAGGCTGCCAAGCTGGAGGTAGGAACTGTTCAGGAAGAGCTGGAAGGCGCAATTCTCAAGTCTAACAGCCCGTCATGCGGATACGGTCAGATCTATGACGGAACATTCACAGGTACACTCAAGGAAGGTAACGGCGTATTCACAGAGCTGCTGCTGGACGATTTCCAGTATCTGACTACAGGCGGATGGCACGGTGCAGAGGGATTCAAGTATTCTCCTGACTTTAAGATCGCTAACGAGAAGAACTTTAAGGAAGTATTCGGAATTAAGTAACGGAGACAGATTTACAGATGATAGATTATAAAGAGATAATTGCTAAGAGCATTTATGATGAAGCCCTTGGACTCAGTATCAACGAGCTCAAGGAAATGATAGAAATCCCGGCAGATGAGGCAATGGGAGATTTTGCTTTGCCTTGCTTCAAATTCGCTAAGACCATGCACAAGGCACCACAGATGATAGCGGCAGACATCGCAGCTAAGGCATCGGGTAATGATTGCTTTGACAGGGTTGAACAGGTTAACGCATACGTAAACTTCTTCATCAACAGAGCACATTTTGCAGGCGAAGTTGTTAATGAGGTAAACGGCCTGGGCGAGAACTACGGCAAGAGCAATGTAGGCGAGGGTAAGAAGGTTATCGTTGAGTATTCATCACCTAATATTGCCAAGCCATTCCATATCGGACATATCAGAAGTACCGTTATCGGTAATGCCATCTACAATCTCTACAAGGAGATTGGTTACGATGCAATCAGAATCAACCACCTCGGAGATTACGGTACACAGTTCGGTAAGATGATCGTTGCATACAGGAAGTGGGGCAGCGAAGAAGAACTCAAGAAGGATCCTATCAAGACTCTTCTCAGCTACTACACCAAGTTCCACGTTGAGGTTGAGGAACATCCTGAACTGGACGACGAGGCAAGACAGACTTTTGCGGCACTAGAGGCAGGCAGCCCTGAAGAAGTTGCACTCTGGGAGAAGTTCAGAGAATACAGCCTTGCTGAGTTCAACAGAGTATACGACATGCTCGGCATTACATTCGATTCATATGCAGGAGAGAGCTTCTACTCAGACAAGATGCCTGCAGTAGTTGACGAGCTCCGTGACAAGGGACTGCTCGTTGAGTCTCAGGGAGCACATATCGTTGACCTTGAGCCATACGATATGACACCGGCAGTAATCCTTAAGTCCGACGGATCCAGTCTCTATGCGACAAGAGATATTGCTGCTGCAATTTACAGAAAAAATCATTACGACTTCTATAAGAATATTTACGTTGTAGCATCTCAGCAGAACCTTCACTTCAAGCAGTGGAGAAAGGTTCTCGAACTGATGGGATACGAGTGGGAGAAGGATTGCATCCACGTTCCATTTGGCCTGGTTAGCCTGGAAGGCGGAGAGACACTGTCAACTCGTAAGGGAAACGTTGTATTCCTGGAGGACGTTCTCAATAACGCAGTAGATAAGACAAGAGACATTATGCTCGAGAAGAACCCGAATACCGCAGAACTTGACAGAATTGCCAAGGAAGTCGGCATTGGCGCGGTTATCTTCCAGGAGCTGTCCAATAACAGGATCAAGGACTACGTATTCTCATGGGACAAGGTTCTTAACTTTGACGGAGAGACAGGTCCTTATGTTCAGTACACACATGCAAGAGCATGCAGCGTACTCAGAAATGCCGATGAAGAAGACATTAAGGCAATCAGAGAAGGAAAGTGTGACTACAGCTATCTTAACAGCGACAGCGCTTACAGCCTGGTTAAACTCCTTTACAGAGTTCCTGAGGTTATTTGCGATGCTGCAGACAAGTATGAGCCATCGATTCTCACACGTCACCTTGTAGACATTGCACAGTCCTTCAACAAGTTCTATCATGATGAACACATTCTCGTTGACAACACAGATGAGAAGCGTGCTAAATTATCATTAGTTCTTGCCAGCAAGATTGTTATTGCAAACTGCCTGGCAATCCTTGGAATAAAGGCGCCGGAAAGAATGTAGGTGATACAGATGAAACTACTTATCTCAACCATCAAGACGGATAACAGATCAACGGAGCTGATACTGAACAACATGTACAGCATCGTTTCGGATGCACCGATTGATGCTCGTATTCACTTATTCGAGCCAAGCGAGTCCGACTACGATATTTACGTTCATCTTATCCGCGAGAGATATGGTGCGGTATATTTCCACTGCGACCAGTACAACGAAGAAAGAATCAGTCACATCTGCGAGATGGTTAAGCAGGTTGCAGCTAACACCGCTATTATCGTTGGCGGCATGGAAGTTTCCTTCGATACAAGGCAGTATTTGATGGATCACCCATCCGTAGACTTCGTAATAAGAGGAGAGGGCGAGACCGTATTCTTCAAGTTCGTAAGAAGTATGCTGACATATGAGAACGACTACGAGGATATCGATGGCCTGGCATTCCGTAAGAACGACGAAATCCTGGTTAATCCTTTCGACGAAGCCGTTAATATGGAGAAACTGCCTTTTATCTACGACAAAGTCGATGTTAAGGAAGGCGACACCATTTACTATGAGACAATCAGAGGTACTTCAGACAGATCTATCTTCCAGCAGTTCCTACCGGATGCAAGAGTCAGAGCTCTTCCTGTAGGCAGAGTATGTACAGAGCTGAGATACCTGATGATCAAGAACGTTGGCAAGGTTGTTTTCCTTGATAAGTGGTTCAACTACAACGCAGACAGGGCATACAGAATCATCGAGCACATCATCTTCAACGACAATGGCAAGACCACATTCGAGATGGATATCGATGCACAGAATCTCGATGAAGAAGTTCTGAGACTTCTCGGTGAAGCAAGACCGGGACTCTTCCTGTTCAATCTTGACCTTGGAACAACCAACCCGGATACACTTACAGCAATCGGCAGAAGAGAGAACGTTTATCAGATAATGTACAACGTTAACAAGCTGCTCAGCAATACCAATGTTCAGCTCAAACTGAAGATTACAGCAGGATTGCCACTTGAAACTCTCAGCCATTTTGCTAATACCTTCAACAAAGTTTACGGACTTGGCAACGGCTGCTCACTTGAGATTGAGACAGCTAAGGTTCCTAAGGGCTGCCATCTAAGAGAAGACGTCAGCAAGTACGGATATATCTTTACTAATTATGCTCCATACGAAGTGCTGGCTAATTCATACATCTCAGCAACCGAGATGATTAAGATTAAGTCAATGACATACATTACGAAGGCATATATCAACGACAACTTCAAGCTGTCGATACCTCGCATACTGATCGAGACAGGACTCAAGCCTTTTGACCTCTTCTTCAAGCTGACAGAGTTCATCTATGGCAAGGAGCTTTCTGCTAAGATGAGCAAGAAGGAAAACCTGTTCAGAATTCTTTACAGATTCGCAGCAATAGAGTTTGATGATCTGGAAGAGAATCACAACTTCCAGGCAATCAAAGAGGCGCTGCAGCAGGACCTTGAGGCATCGCTGACTGCAGATCAACTCAAAAGATTCGAGAGAAAGGGCTGGGACCTTGACGAATAAAACAGAAGACAGAATTAGTAAATATCTAAGCATGCTCAACATGGGCATGCTTTTCGATGAGTTATCGGATGACTACCTGAAGAAGGCCGGTGTTAAGGATATCATCGGAGCTGTTCCTGTGCCGGTTAATCCGGGCGAGGATGGTGAGCTCTCGACACTCAGCATTGCACTTAACATGGCAAGAGTAATAGGCGGAGATGCCAACTATCCATACGCAGACAAGTATCTGGAGTACATCGAGCATATCTGTGGAGACGATGCTGTTAAAGTCATGGTCTCCGAAGGAGCAAAGGCTGCAGATACACAGGACTTTGAAGTGGCATGCATGTTCTTCAGAGCAGCACTTGCAATAGACCCTAAGTCACTGACAGCACTCTTCCTCTACGCAAGAGCCTGCAAGGAAGCATACGAAAGAGAGGCTGAGGAGAGCGTTGAAGCGACCGGCGAGAACGCTGCAATGGCAGAGTCATATATCGGCAGTTTTAAGGCAGAGTCAATGGAGTCGTTCGAACTCCTGACAATGCTCCATCCGGAATTCGACATGGGATACTACTTCCTCGGATATGCATATCTGAACCTCGGACTCTACACCAAGGCACAGATAACATGGGAGACCTTCATGAAACTTCACGAGGAGAGTGACGAACTCACCGAGGATATCGAGGAGAGATTGCAGCTCCTTAACGAACCGGTTATCATCGAGCAGGGTTGCAACAGGATAATGAGCGGAGACTATCAGGGAGGCAAGGCAATCCTTGAGCCATATATGAAAGGCAACTATAGCCGGTGGTGGCCACTGTACTACTACCTTGGAATGGCAGAGACAGCCCTCGGCAATACAGAGGATGCAATAGCAAGATACAAACAGGCACTCGTGTATTCACCTAGCAATACAGACGTGATGGCAGAGCTCATCGGACTGTATCAAGCCATCGGTGATGAAGAAGGCGCAGAGAAATACAGAAAAAAGATTGAAATTGTAAGTAATAATATCGCTGATGAGGCAAATTAGTGTTGACAAATTTGCCTCACAGTAGTAAACTGAACAAGTCGCAATAAGAATTATCAATGTTCCGAGGTAGCTCAATGGCAGAGCAACCGGCTGTTAACCGGTAGGTTGTGGGTTCGAGCCCCACCCTCGGAGCCATT
>JAZUDV010000082.1:0-31849 GCA_045639825.1 Anaerovoracaceae bacterium | reverse complement strand
GATGAAATTATCAAGCGCGGCAAGGACGCCAAGCAGCTCCTCAAGGACTGGCTCGAGCACTATCGCAACTTGATGGTGGTCAAGTATGTGGCTAAGGCTGAGCGCGTTATCAGTGCCAGCGCAGAGAATATAGGAAGACTTAAGGAGCAGGCTGCCGCAATTGATATTAAGGATATCGAGAAGGCAATCAGGCTGATATCTGAATATATAAATGTAGGAAGATATTCCGACAGACCGAGAATCCTGCTCGAAACTGCAGCTGTCAGACTCGCAGGAACAGATGCAGCTCCCGCAACAGCAACACAAACGAGTGGTGCTAAAATTGAAGCCGTAGCGTCCACACAGTCAAGTGGCGTTATAGCATCTAAGAAAGAAGCTGCCCCTGTAAGGAAAACACAGCCGGCTCCAGCCGCAGCTGTAGAGGAGGCTCCGACTTTCGTTGAGATCAGCGGAGCATCAATCGAGTTCGAACAGATTGAGCCTGAACCTGAGCAGGAAGATAACAGAGCTAAGAACTTGCTCGCACAGATAGCTGCTGCTTCGAGAGAAGATGAGGAGAGTCCGATTCTCGAGATCGAATCCGCACCTCGTGAAGAGGCAGGAGATGCAGTAGACATGTGGAATCGCATTGTCGCTGAGATAGCACAGGCTGACAGGAGCTTTGAGAGTTTTGTCGGAAGACACTCGAGAGGCTACAGCTATGAGGATGGTGTGCTCGAGGTTCATGTTAAGAAGAACAAGATGGACCTTGCGAATAATAAGATGACGGATATCGTCAAGGCGGCTAAGGATTTGTTCGGGCAGCAGGTGCGAGTCGTGATTCGCGAAGGCGAGATCGAGGGCGGACGCAGGAATACGGCTTACTTCGAGATGATGGCTGACGAAGTCATGAACGAAGACGATATGATTAACGAATTGGCAAGCGATATCAGCAATCTGTTCGGTATGGATGTTGATATCTTAGATAAGTAAAGGAGACATTATGGGAAGAGGAATGATGGCTGGCAAGAAGCCAAAACAGAGACAGGGCGGCGGCAACATGCAGCAGCAGCTCAAGCAGCTTCAGGCAATGCAGGCTGAGATGGAAAAGGCTCAGGAGGAGATTAAGGAAAAAGAAATCACAACTACTGCCGGCGGCGGTGCTGTTGAGGTAACAATCAACGGAGCTAAGGAAATCACCAAGCTGACAATCGACAAGGATGTTGTAGATCCTGATGATGTAGAAATGCTGCAGGACCTCGTAACAGCTGCTGTCAACGAGGCTATCAGACAGATTGAAGAGCTCGCTGAGAACGAGATGAACAAGATTACAGGACCTCTCAGCGGAATGGGATTAGGACTCTAAGAGATTAGATTGGGATTCTAGCATATTCACTTAACGAGTTAAGCAATGAAACAGTATCCAAGACCACTTAACAAGTTAATCAACGAGTTGTCCAAATTACCAGGTATAGGTGGCAAGACTGCACAGCGTCTTGCCTTCCATATATTAAGCCTAAGCGATCAGGAAGCAGAGAATCTTGCTGCATCGATAGTCGGAGCTAAGAAGGCCCTACATTACTGCTCAGTATGCGGTAACTTGACCGACCAGGATCCATGCCTGATTTGCGCTGATGGGGATCGCGACCAGAGTGTTATCTGTGTTGTCGAGACGCCTCAGGATGTTATGGCTATGGAGAGAATCCGTGAGTACAATGGACTGTATCACGTCCTTCACGGAGCTATTTCGCCGGTTGAAGGAATAGGTCCTAACGACATTAACCTGAAGTCACTTATCACAAGGCTTCAGTCGAATGACGAGGTTAAGGAGATTATTATCGCAACCAATCCTAATATCGAGGGAGAGGCTACTGCGATGTATATATCAAGACTTATCAAACCGTCCGGTATCAAGGTAACCAGAATCGCTCACGGCATTCCTGTCGGCGGCGATCTCGAATATGCTGATGAGGTAACATTACTCAAGGCAATCGAGGGTAGGCGAGAATTGTAAATAGAGCTATGCAATAGCTATATAATAAGAAAACAATCAAGAAACAGGAGATAGAGATGACTAAGACTAAACTCACACTGAAAGAATCAATTATCGTAGCAAGTACTTTGTTCGGAATGTTCTTCGGCGCAGGCAACCTAATCTTCCCGGTTCATCTGGGACAGATGGCAGGTAGCAACAGTTGGCCGGCAATCATCGGATTTATCGTTACAGCAGTAAGTATTCCAATTCTTGGAGTAGCTGCAATCGGTAACACTCACAGCGAGAACATGCTCGAGATGAGTAGCAAGGTATCACGCACATACGGAGTGCTTTTCACTACCCTGCTGTATCTGACAATCGGACCATTCTTCGCAATTCCAAGATGTGCAACAACTTCGTTCACAACCGGACTTGCAGCAATGATTCCTGAGAGCACTCACACAATTGCTCAGCTGGTATTCACAGCAGTATTCTTCGCAATAGTACTGATCTGCAGCTGGAAACCTAAGAACATCACATTATACATCGGTAAAATTATCAACCCGGTATTCCTGGTGTTCCTGGCAATCCTCGTAATTGCTGCACTGCTGAATCCTGCAGCCAGCATGTCAGAAGTAGCTCCAATCGAATCATATGAGAGCGGTGCATTCTTCAATGGATTTATTGAAGGTTACGGAACAATGGATGCTATTGCCGGACTGGCATTCGGTATCGTTATTATCGACGTAGTAAGAGGCCTCGGTATTGAAGAGGACGATGCAGTTGCCAAAGCAACAATCAAGTCAGGTGTTCTCACAGCAATTCTGATGGGACTCATCTATGCTCTTACAATTATCATGGGAGCACAGTCAAGAGGAGCATTCGAAGTATCAGAGAACGGAGGAATTGCGCTCGCACAGATCTCCAACCACTACTTCGGCACACTCGGCAACATCATCTTAGCACTGACAGTTACTTTTGCCTGCCTCAAGACAGCAATCGGACTTGTTACCAGCTGCGCAGAGATGTTCGTTAAGATGTTCCACAGACCATTCAACTACAGAGGTTGGGTGCTGGTATTCAGCGTATTCTCATTCGCTGTTTCCAACGTAGGACTGACAGCAATCATCAACTACTCAGTTCCTGTACTGATGCTGCTCTACCCACTGGCAATTACAATCATTGCAGTAGCACTTTGTGAAAAGGCATTTGGTAAGAGCAAATACGTTTATATCTGGGTTACAGTTGGTGCACTGATCGCTGCTATCTTCGACTTCCTCAAGACTCTCCCTGAGGGAATTCAGACAGCACTCAATATCCCTGCACTCACAGAAGCAGTTGGTAAGATCCTGCCATTCTTCGATCTCGGACTCGGATGGCTCGTACCATCTCTGATTGGTCTGGTAATCGGCATCGTACTTCACCTTGTTAAGGATAAGAAGGTAGCCGCTTAGTAAACCATTAATTCAATAAATAGTAAGCCCCCAGTCGATAGACTGGGGGTTTCATAGTCGAATTGTTATATAATCATCCCATAAAAGAAATGGAGGTATCCTATGTCTATTGAAATTGCAAGAGCATATCTCGAGAAATTTGGTGTAGCGGATAGAATTCTGGAATTCGATGTATCCAGCGCGACGGTTGATCTGGCTGCTACGGCAGTTGGTGTTGAGGGTGCGCGCATATGCAAGACTCTGTCCTTCAAGCTCAAGGATGGAACCGGCATTCTGATTCAGATGGCAGGCGATGCCAAGATCGATAATAAGAAATACAAGGACAAATTCGGCGAGAAGGCCAAAATGCTCGCGCCTGAGGAGGTGCCGCAGTATACGAACCATGAGATTGGCGGTGTATGTGCTTTCGGCGTGACACGTGACGATGTACGCATTTACTGCGATGACTCAATGAAGAGATTTGAGACTGTTTATCCGGCATGTGGCTCAGATAACAGCGCGATAGAACTAAGTCTAGACGAATTATTCAAATTCTCAAATTCCCTGGAATGGGTGGATGTTACCAAACTACCGGAAGAATAACAAAGCGGCTCTGCGAAGAGCCGTTTATTTTTTTCAAAAAAGTTCGAAAAAGGTGTTGACTCACTATTCGTTAAGTGCTATATTATCAGTGTCAACAAACACTTTAGCGTAGTAAAGCGTTAAAACGCTAAAGAAGTAAAACACAAAAGCAAGAAAGAACAAGAGGTAGAACGATGAAAAAGAAATTATTTGCACTTTTTATGGCTATGACTTTAGTCCTGACAATGGGATTATTTACAGCATGCGGTGGTGGTGAAGATACTTCCAGCGAAGGACAGAAGTTCATCATGGGTATCGATGCAGAGTATCCACCATTCAGCTACATCGGAGACGATGGTGAATATACAGGATTCGACGTTGAAATCTGCAAGGCAGCTTGCGAGAAGCTCGGTTGGGAATTCGAAGTATTCGGTGTTAACTGGGATGAGAAGCTGGTACAGCTCGACTCCAATGAGTGTGACTGTGTATGGTCAGGAATGACAATTCTTGATTCCATGAAGGAAGCAGGATATGTAATCTCCGACCCATACTATGATAACGAGCAGGTTATCCTCGTTAAGGAAGGCAGCGGAATTGCTTCTTCCAAAGATTGCGCAGGCAAGACAGTTGCTGTACAGCTCGGAACTTCCGGCGAAGCTCTTCTGAATGAAGATATGGCAGATTGGGCAGGCACATTTGGAAATCTCGTAACTTGTGACAGCTTCCTCAAGTGCTTCACAGAGCTCGACAGTGGCGCAGCAGATGCAGTATTCGTAGACGCTCCAGTAGCTAAGGCTTATGCAGCAGAGAACGAAGGATTCGTAATCATCGATGAGGATCTCGGTGCTGAGCAGTATGGTATCGCATTCAGATCAGGCGACGAGGCACTCTGCGAAGCAATCCAGGGCGCAGTTGCAGAACTCGTTGAAGACGGAACTTATGCAGAAATCGCAGCTAAGTATCCTGATATCGTAAACAATCTGCTCTTCCTGCAGTAATAATGCAACAGAGGGTCAGACCCCTGTGACCAAAATGCAAAAAGGGGACATATCGTATAATAAGGAGGGTGACCTCTGAATTATAAAAAATTTCACCAAACAATATTGCAATCCCGAGCACAAGTAATTTGCGCTCGGGATTAGGCTTGTATAAAAAAAGGAAGTAATAAATGTCACTATCAGTAATGGTACTCAAGATGGCGGAGGGCCTCGGAAACACCTGCGCTATCTTCTTCTTGACACTGCTATTCTCCCTGCCGCTGGGCTTGGTGGTAGCACTGCTCAGAATGAGTAAGAACAAAATTGTTTCCGGTGTAGCAC
The DNA here is from genome assembly GCA_045639825.1 of Anaerovoracaceae bacterium. Lineage (GTDB taxonomy): Bacteria > Bacillota > Clostridia > Peptostreptococcales > Anaerovoracaceae > Crickella. The sequence goes on along the minus strand of JAZUDV010000082.1, from coordinate 26,561 downwards.
GCTTCGTTATTTCGGTACTTCGTGGTACACCTCTGATGCTGCAGCTGATAGCTGTAACATACGGACCATATTATTTATTCGGATTGACAGTTTCCAGGAACAAACTTATTCCTGTTGTAATTGCGTTCGCTATTAACTATGCTGCATATTTTGCAGAGATTTATCGTGGCGGTATCGAGGCAATGCCTAAGGGCCAGTACGAAGCTGCCCAGGTTCTCGGTTACACCAAGGTTCAGACCTTCTTCGTAATCATCCTGCCACAGGTTATCAAGACAATTCTGCCTAGCATCACCAACGAGATCGTAACTCTCGTTAAGGATACATCGATGGCGTTCACGGTTTCATACCAGGAAATGTTCACGATTGGTAAACAAATCGCTAATTCACAGACAAGCTTCATGCCATTCTTCGTTGCCGGTGTATTCTACTACATCTTCAATGCTGTAGTTGACTGGGTAATGGGCATCGTTGAGAAGAAGCTTAATTACTACAAATAGGAGGACGCTATGATACTGGAAATGAATAATATAGAGAAGTCCTTCGGTGAATTAGAGGTTCTGAAGGACATCAGCGTTGGCATTAAGGCCGGCGAAATCGTATCAATCATCGGACCGTCAGGTTCGGGCAAATCAACACTGCTCCGTTGTGCGACAGGACTCGAGACCATCGACAGCGGTGAGATCAAGTACCACAAGGGTACCAAGTTCGGCCTGGTATTCCAGAACTTCAATCTCTTCCCACATATGAGCGTACTCCAGAATGTTATGGATGCACCTGTGCGTGTTGCGAAGAAGGACAAGGAGACAGCCAAGAAGGAAGCTCTGCATTGGCTGGACAAAATGGGACTTAAGGATAGGGCAGATGCTTATCCTTATCAGTTATCCGGTGGACAGCAGCAGAGAGTTGCTATTGCGCGTGCTCTTGCGATGGATCCTACGATCCTCTTCTTCGATGAGCCTACAAGCGCACTCGATCCTGAGCTGACCAACGAAGTACTCAAGGTTATCAAGAGCCTTGCCGACCTTCACATCGCAATGGTAATCGTTACACACGAAATGGCCTTCGCCAAAGATATCTCAGATAGAGTTATCTTTATGGCAGGTGGAGTTATCGTAGACGAGGGAACACCTGAAGATGTTTTCTCATCCAAAAACCAGCGTACCAAGGACTTCCTCGGCCGCTACAACAATATCTAATTGGGGTCAACCCATTTTAGCCAAATGGCTAAAATGGACCGGCCCGAATTAGCCAAATGGCTAATTGGGGACATGCTTAATCATGCAATATATAATAGCTAATCCGACGGGAAATATAACAGTTCTGGTAACAGAGAAGGTTGCTCAGAATGAGCGCCCTCATGTTGTCAGAGAAATATTTGATACAGAACCAAGCTGCGAGCAGGTTGGTTTTGTTGATGTTACCGGGGAACGCGCCATCAAGCTTGAGATGATGGGCGGCGAGTTCTGCGGCAATGCGACACTCAGCGCTGCGGCATATTGTGCCAAAGTCAACAAATTGTTCGGCGCAGATGATGCGAGCAGCGAAGGCGAGTTGTCTGCTGAGGAGGTTGCAGGAGTCACGATTACTGTAGATTCCTCAGGAATTGACCACGCTGTTGAGGTGAACATCAGACAGCTGATGGATGACCTGTATGAAGGTACCCTTGAGATGCCGATTCCTAAGATTGACGGTACGGTCGTGGAGCTTGATGGCATTACCCATATGATAGTGCCGGAAGATATGATGTCTCATGAAGAGGCAGAAGCCGCAGTCAAGGGATATGCGGATCAGTTCGGCGCCCTCGCAATGGGAATGTTGCTCTATTCCGATGACAGCGAGTCGGCAGTTACCATAGAGCCGCTCGTTTACGTTAAGGGTTCAGATACAATGGTGTGGGAGCATGGCTGTGCTTCCGGAAGCATTGCGGCTGCGTATTACAAGCACTGTGTTTCGGGTGCAAACAGAGTAAGCGTGTATAACCCGGGCGGCATTATCACAATAGCTATTGAAGAAGATAAACTCTACCTTACAGGAAGTATTCAGTTATAAATGGCTCTACCTAATATAGTAATTCAGTTAATAGGATTTGCGGGAACTGCCGCATATCTGGCCTCGTTCCAGTTTAAGAAGAACCGGAACCTATTTATGATGCAGGCGCTGGGTTACGTGTTCTACTTCACACATTACTATCTGCTAGGAGCTTTGACAGGCGGATTCAGCTACCTGACCAATCTGTTGCGTTCGATACTCTTGGCGAGCAAGAAGAAATGGGCACACAGCAAATGGGCATGCGCCGGTCTCTGCCTGATACAAATAGCGATTGTTAAGTTCACCTGGGCGGGCTGGCTGTCCATACTTCCGTGCATAGCCAATATCGCATCTACGATAGGTGGTTATACGAACAACCCACGCAAAATCAGAGCTGCTAACATGTTCGTCAACTCTCCGGTTTGCGCGTTATATGCGATTCTCGTAGGCTCGTGGGCAGGCGTTCTGGATGAGCTTATCAGCGAAGTATCTATCATCATCTCAATCATTCGCTATGGTTGGAAGAATCTTGATGAAGTTCAGGGTGAAAAATAAGAAATCTACAATTGCAGGGTTGTGACAAAGCCCTGCAATTATGGTATAATAAACTGTTAAAAAATGCGGCAGTAGCAGCTGAATATAGGTAAACAACAATGATTGAAAATTTTGTAACCGATCTCGACAAATTAAGCGAAGAAGAATACCAAGCCATGAAGGCAGCCGAGAAGGCTGAGGCCGAGGCTTGGCTTGATGAAATTCGCAAGATGAAGGATCCGGCTATTGTTAATAGAGACGACAGAGTCGTATATGACCTCAAGATGATGTTTGAGGATAGTGTTCGTATGTACGGAGACAACATCCTCTACAAGCAGATCATGAAGGGCGACAAGGAATACAGCAGCATTACTTTCAATGAAGCGATGCAGCATATTCAGGGTATAGGAACCAAGCTAATAGATATGGGGCTCAAGCATGCTCATATCGGAGTTATCGGTCCTAACTGCTACGAATGGGCTGAATCATATAATGCTGTAATCGGCGGTGTCGGCATCGTTGTTCCGCTGGACAAGGAAGTCGATGAAGAAGATCTCGGCAACATCTGCAGAGAGGGCAATATCAAGGCAATCGTTGCATGCAGCGAGAAGCATCTCAAACGTGTTCAGGCTGTTAAGGCAGCAGGCAATACTCCACTCGAATTCATTATTACTACTGAGATTGATGAGCACGATGCGGAGAACGGACTGTATTCTTGGGATAAGATAAGAGCCGAGGGCATGGAGCTTGTTAAGAATGGCGACAGAAGATGGATTGATGCCCGTATCAAGAACGACGATATGGCAATCATTCTCTTCACTTCCGGTACAACTGGAGCTGCCAAGGGCGTTATGCTGACACACAGAAATATCTGCTCCAGCCTGATATGGGCTAATCTGTATATTGCTAGTGACGAGCACGACACCTACTTCTCGGTACTGCCGATGCACCACACTTACGAGAGCAGTTGCACCATGACTCAGACGATGTTCAAGGGTGCGAGCGTAGCATATAACAGAGGACTGAAATACATCATGAAGGATATTCAGATGGCACAGCCGACAGTCATGCTGTCAGTGCCACTGATATATGAGAAGTTCTATAACAACATTCAGAAGAGCCTGAGAAAGGAAGGCAAGGACAAGAGCCTGAACTTCCTGATGAAGCTGAACAAACTTACGACCAAAGTAGGACTCAACGTCAGTCGTAAGGCTACCGACAAGATTATCGAACAATTTGGCGGCAATCTGAAGTTGTTCATTGCGGGCGGTGCGAAGGCGGATCCGGATATACTGCAGTTCTTCAAGGACATTGGCATCATGACAGTTCAGGGATATGGACTTACCGAAACATCACCGCTGGTTGGTCTTAATCCTGTTGACTGGAAGCTGGCAAGAAATGACAGTGCCGGCAGATTGATTCTCGGAACTGAGATAATGGTTGCTGATCCGGACGAGAACGGATGCGGCGAACTTTGTTTCAGAGGTCCGCAGGTAATGCTGGGCTACTATAACAACGATGAAGCAACTGAGGCGTGCATGAGGAACGGTTGGTTCCATACAGGCGACATCGGTTATTTCGATAAAGACAACTACATCTACATCACCGGCCGTATGAAGAACGTCATCATCGCGGGCAACGGCAAGAACGTTTTCCCTGAGGAACTCGAGGAGAAACTCCAGCGCAGTCCGTTTATTGAGGAATGCATGGTATGGGCTGATGAGAGTGGTGAGGAAACCGGACATAGAGGCATCTATGCGACTATCCGAGTTGATGAAGAGGCTATGAAGGCTGAACTCGGAGATAAGTCTGACGACTTCGAATCCATCTATGCGATTATCGACAGAGAGGTGGATAAGGTGAATGATAATCTGCCTGACTGGAAGTCCGTCAAGCACATAAGAATAAGAAAGAGCGAATTCAACAAGACAACGGCGATGAAGATCAGACGATTTGTCGAGGAGAATAAACTTGGAGACTAAGAGAAAATACCCTGCAGTCATATTGAAGCGCGAGGCATTGTATGAGAACGCGTCAATGATGGTCAAGTGGTGCGGCGAGAATGACATCTTCGTAGCAGCGGTAATCAAGGGCTTTAATGCTATGAGAGGCGGTTGCGAGGAAGAAGTCAGAGCCGGTGCGAAGATGCTCGCATCTTCGCGGCTTGAGCACCTAAGAGCCATCAAGCAAATGGGGCTCAAGGCAGCGGACGGGTCCGCTGTACCGGCTCTGCTCATCAGAATGCCTATGCTGTCTGAAGTAGACGAGGTAATCGAGTGGGCTGACTACAGCCTTAATTCAGAACTTGCCATCCTCGACGCACTTAACGAGGCAGCGAAACGGGCAGGCAAGATTCACAACATCATTTTGATGACAGACCTTGGAGACCTGAGAGAAGGCTGGATGGACGAGGAGGACCTTATCGGCGCCGCCGTCCACACAGAACAGCTTTCCAATCTCTACCTCGCAGGAATAGGTACTAACCTCGGTTGTGTCGGATCCATCACCCCTACAAGAGAGAAGATGGAAGACCTGGTAGCAAGAGCCGAGAGAATTGAACAGACAATAGGCCGTAAGCTCGATATCATCAGCGGCGGCGCCAGCACCAGCCTGATGCCGATGTTTGATGGAGTGATGCCGGACAGAGTCAATATGCTCCGAGTCGGTGAGGGCATTCCAATCAGCCTGAGAGATCAGCTGGGAACGCATCATGATCGCTACCCGATACATGAGCTGAGACAGGACTGCTTCACTTTGGCCGCAGAGATAATAGAGCTCAATACCAAACCGACCTACCCAATAGGCGAGATCGGTGTCGATGCTTTCGGCAGGAAGCGCGAGTATGAAGACCGCGGCGACAGAAAAAGAGTAATTCTTGCCGTCGGACGTGCTGATTATGGCGACACTTATGATATAATACCCGAGTTGGAGGGAGCCACAATATGGGGCGCATCAAGCGATCACACCATTCTCGACATCGAGGATGTGGATCCATCCATTAGGGACAGCTTGAAAGTCGGTGACATCCTGACCTTCAAACTCAGATACGCTGCGATGCTGCACCTGACAGCTAACAGCGACCTGGTACATCAATACGAGGTGTAATGTCAATTCCATCCCGGGCTTAATGTTGACATTCACACACTTTATATAAGAAAGGATATAACTATGGCAGCAAATGAAATGACCAGAGAGGGTTACAACGCCCTTAACGAAGAACTCGAACATCTTATTACAGTCGTTCGTAAGGAGAACGCTGAGAGACTGAAAGAAGCCATCTCCCTGGGAGATATTTCCGAGAACGCTGAGTATGACGCAGCTAAGGACGCACAGGCTGAAACTGAAGAGAGAATCAGCGAGATCGAGGAGATCCTGCGTACTGCGACAATCGTTGACGAGACATCTGATGATACTGACGATACTGTTCAGACAGGACGTACTGTTAAGATCAAGGATCTCGAGCTCGGCATCGAGGCAACATACAAGATCGTAGGTACAACTGAGTCTGATCCATTAAACGGCAAACTTTCCAACGCATCACTTGTTGGCCAGCACCTTATTGGCAACAAGGCAGGCGACGTTGTTGAATTTGCAGTACCTGATGGTGTTGCTAAGTACGAAATTCTGGAGGTAACAAGATAATGGCAGAGAATAAGCCACAGAATCAGAACCAGGCTGAAGAACACGAACTGACAGCCGAGGAAACCAACGAACAGAGACAGATAAGAATCGACAAGCTCCTTGCAATGCAGGAAGCCGGCAATGATCCATATGAGATCATGACAGCTGAGCAGACACATCACACAGCTGATGCTAAGGCAGAATACGCGGCCCTCGAGGCCAAACTGCTGGCCGGCAGAACAGAGCCAAGCGTAGAAGGCCTTGACGAGCAGGCTGCCCGCCAGACCCTGAATGAAGACTACAACGAGCGCCGCGCCATCATGGATGCGCAGCCAATCAATGTTGCTATCGCAGGACGTATGCTCTTCAAGCGTGTAATGGGCAAGGCATCATTCTGCAACATTCAGGACAAGGTTGGCAATATTCAGGTCTATGTTTCCAGAGATTCCATCGGTGAAGATGACTATGCTGCTTTCAAGAAGACAGACATCGGTGACATCTTCGCAATCAAGGGATACCTGTTCAGAACCAAGACAGGCGAGATCTCCGTTCATGCGAACTCCATGCAGCTGATTTCCAAGTCACTGCTGCCACTGCCTGAGAAGTTCCACGGACTTAAGGATGCAGATACAAGATACCGTCAGCGTTATGTTGACCTTATCGTTAATCCTGAGGTTAAGGATACATTCATCAAGCGTGCTAAGATTATTACATCTGTAAGAAAGACACTTGACGATATCGGATATGTTGAGGTTGAGACACCGGTACTGAACACAATTGCCGGAGGCGCAACAGCTCGTCCATTCATCACACACCACAACACACTGGATATGGACATGTATCTGCGTATCGCAACTGAGCTGCCATTAAAGCGTCTTATCGTAGGTGGAATGGAGCGTGTTTACGAGATTGGTCGTATCTTCCGTAACGAAGGAATGGACCCAAAGCACAACCCTGAGTTCACATCTATCGAATTCTACGAAGCTTATACAGATTACAACGGCATGATGGACAGAACAGAAGCCATCATCCGTAACGCAGCACTTGCTGCCAACGGCACTTACAAGGTAACATTCAAGGGCGTAGACATCGACCTTGAGAAACCATTTGCAAGAATGACCATGGCCGAAGCCGTGTATAAATACACCGGCATCGACTTCGAAGAATTCGCCTGCGACAACGCGAAGGCTATCGCCCTTGCCAAGGAGAAGGGCATCGAACTCGAGAAGGGCAAAGAGACATGGGGAGACATCCTCTGCAGCTTCTACGACGAGTACGTTGAAGCTAATCTCGAGCAGCCAACCTTTATCATGGACTATCCTGTTGAGGTATCGCCGCTCACTAAGAGAAAACCATCCAAGCCTTATCTCACAGAGAGATTCGAGCTGTTCATCCTGGGAACAGAGTACGGCAACGCATACTCCGAGCTGAACGACCCAATCGATCAGATGGAGAGATTCAAGCACCAGCTCATGCTGCGTGACTGCGGAGACGAAGAAGCCAACATGCTCGACGACGACTTTGTACGTGCCCTCGAGTACGGCATGCCACCAACCGGCGGCTGCGGAATCGGCATCGACAGACTCGTAATGCTTCTGACAGGCAACGAGTCCATCAGAGACGTCCTGCTCTTCCCTACAATGAAGCCGGAGAGCAAGTAAGCCTTGAAATTTCAAAGCGTTGTAAAATTGGAGGCACAAAAACCCCCATTTTTACCCCATAAAATACAAACAAATACTAATGATACAGAAGGCGGTTTTTTCAAATCGCCTTTTTTATTCTACCGCAGGAGCGTAGCCGACGGAGGTCAATGATTCCAACCTTACGGCAACGCCGTATCTAATCGTTGGAATCATTATACTTGAGTTATCGAATGAGAGCATAAGGAGGTAATTATGTCAAAGTATACAGATGATGATATCCGCAACTGCAAGAAGATTACTTGTCAGATTGCCGGGGACTACCTTGGAATATCAAATAATGCAGTAGGCCTGGGAATGAGGAACAATCTCTTGCCAATAGGATTTGCTGTTCATAATGAGGAACGTGATAAACGTTGGTCTGAAAGCTGGAGCTATCATATTGTGGCAGAGCGGCTTATTGCATATAAGTATGGGAGAATCAATGAGATTCAAGTAGAAAGAATTGAAAAGAATTTAGATTCTATTATTGAAGAATTCAACGAATTAAAAAGCGACTTGGTTTTTCTATTAAGCGAAAACGAAGAGTAGAAGAACTGGAACTCTTCGAATTTGCGTTTTCGCTAAACAAGTATGATGATGAAAGCAAGCTGTATGAAGGAGAAATAAAATATGATAACAAGAGAAGCACTATACGCTGAAATATGGGAATTGTCCTTGACGGGAGTTTCGAAAAAATATGAGATAAACTATGCAGCATTAAAGAAAATATGTGATGAAAATGATATTCCATACCCATCATCCGGATATTGGACAAGAAAGAAAATGGGAAAGGATGTTTCTAATGAAGTTGTATTACTGGCAGGAGATCCTAAACTGGAAATTGAATTGATCCCGGCAAAGAAGAAGGGCGAGGTAAAAAAGACGATAGTAATTAAAGAAAGAAATACAGATATTAAGCCTGTAAACGAAGCGGTCGAAGAATTGCTCAAGAGTACGAAATTGGAATTTCTCGATGATGAAGAAAGAAAAAGAATATTTCAGGTTGCTTTTGGCTTGCAGGTTAAGGAGAATACGAGATTGCATAAGAAAGTTGTATCATATCGTGCTTCATTGGAAACTTGGAAGAAAAACACCAGCAATAATACAGGACCATACAGTTACAACTATAGAAGAAATGTTGAAATACCGGTGTCTGTAAAGGAAGTATCTAAAGACTCTTGGCCACGGATGCTACGAATCATGGATGCCCTATATAGAGCTATTGAGGATCTGGGAGGAGTTGCTAAAGACGGGCTTTTCGTAAAAGTAAGGAATGATGAGGTTGGATTTCATTTTGCGGAAAGTGATGATAAAGTACCTCACGAATTGACAAAGCAGGAAGCGAAGTTACTGCTTGAATACAAAGAGAATGTCAAGTTAGGTCGCTGGGCATCAAAACCGAATATCAGAAAATATGATCACATTTATAACGGAAAACTGAGGATTGTGATTGGTGAGGCGCGATATATAAAGGATTCTGATGAGGCAAAGCTTGAAGAACGATTAGCTGATATGTTGATTCTGTTCTATGAGGAAGCGGAAAAGGAGCGCATTAAGCGAGAGGCTCGAGAGGAACAGGCTAGAATAAGAGCAGAAGAGGAACGGAAAAAACAAGAACGAATTGATCGCTATAACATTGAAGTCGACCAAACCATCGAACTGGTTAACCAAGCAGAGGATTACAAAGTGGCTTGCTGCCTAAGAGCATATATTGATGCGATAGAAATCCAAGACGATTTATCCGATGAACAAAAGGAATGGGTTGCTTGGGCAAGAAAGAAGGCTGATTGGTATGATCCTACTATCGCGCGAAACGATGAATTCTTTGGTAAACGTAAACACGAAGAGACAGCAGAGAAGAAGCAATTAAGGAAGGCAAATAAATATGGATATTATTGGTAAATCTGGTTTGTTATTAAATTGTGAATTTGACTAGTTTATCATAAATAAAAACAACGTATTTACTAAATCGAGATTATAAAATCAAAAAAATGGATTAATTCAATTGCATTTCAATAATTTTGGTGTTATCTTAAATTAGAAATGCAATGGAGGTGACTTGCTGTGTTAATAGAATTTTCTTTCAAAAATTATCGTTCCTTCCGCGATGAGGCTACGCTTTCAATGGAAGCAACTGGGTTAAGCTCTTTCAAAAATTGCCTGATTCCATTGACTACAACTATAAAACTGTTGCCAGCTTGTGCTATCTATGGCAAAAACGGTGGTGGCAAGAGTAATGTTATTCGGGCCTTTTGGCTTGCCGTACAATTTGTTCGTAATGCACAGAGAACGCAGCATGAACGTGCTGTTATCCCTGTTAATCCTTTTGCACTAAATGATTATTCAAAGGATGAACCAACAGAGTTTGACTTCGTATATACCTCAAATGGAATCAAATACTGGTATGGTTTTTCTGCTACGAGAGAGAAAATTATATCTGAGTATCTCTATCATGCTCCAAAAGGTCAGAAGGCCTTGATTTTTAGCAGGACAGCGCAGAAATTTTCCTTTACAGAGGAAAAGACAAAGAGGGGTTTGATTGGCGAAATGGTTGCCGATAACCAACTGTTTTTCTCAGTTGCATGTACAATGAATGATGTTCCATGCATAGCTGCTATGCGTTGGTTCCGCGACCAGGTGTATTTTAGCCGCGACTATTTTGATATTCCCAAACAACTTATTGAGTATTCCGAAGATAAAAACATGCTCAAAGCAATTTCTAATTATGCCAAGGCTGCAGACTTAGGCATTCAGGATATGCAATTTGAGTTTGACAGCAAAGAGATAGATGATACTACTCTGCCTACTGATATTCCTGACGGAATCAAGATAGCCTTAGTACAGTTTATGCATGCTCTTTCGGAAACCTCAAATAATGGAGAAGCTCGACTGAAGATGGGTGAAGTCACTGCAAAAGCAAGCCATCAAGGTGAGAATAAGGATGGAGGGAAATCCTCCTATTGGCTTGACCTTTCAGATGAGTCTGACGGCACTAGAAAGCTGATGGCGATTGCTCCTGCGATTGAGTCGGCGTTGCAAACCGGAGGTACATTGTTGGTGGATGAATTGGAGCGTGAACTTCACCCGAAGCTGGTTAACTTTATAATAGCAAAATTCCAGAGCAAGACTTCTAATCCGAATGGTGCGCAGATTGTCTTTACTACACATAACACAGAGCTTATGAATCTAGAGCTCCTTCGCAAGGATCAGTTATATTTTGTCGATAAGCAGAATAAAGATGGAACATCTGAACTTTATAGTATCAGTGAATTTTCTACCAGAACGACAGACAACATCCGAAAGGGCTATTTGGTCGGAAAATATGGAGCTACTCCAGACATTGAGATTGAGGAGGTGGAGTAAATGCCTCGTCGTACGAAATCCGAAAAACCGTATATTGTGGTCTTCTGTGAAGGCGAAAGTGAACAAGCTTACACAGATTTTCTTAAGAAAGAATTCCATGATGTGGTTTCAATCAAGCGCCCAAAGGCAACTGGCTTGTTTGAAGAAGCAGATAACAGGTTCAAGAAAGATAAGTCCTATCGTGACTATTCAGAAGTAACGGATGAAGTGTGGTTTTTCTTTGATGTAGAAACAAAAGATATTTCATCTTGGGATGCACGACTGAAAATTATCAAGCGGCTACGTTCCCTGCGAAAGAAACCTGGAATCAAGGTTCGCCTTCTGATGACGACAGGCTGTATAGAATATTGGCTTATGCTGCACTATGAAATGTTTACGCCACCGATTCAGACGGTTTCTGAAAAGGAACATGTCATGGCAAAACTGTTAACAAAAGAACCAAACTATAAAAAAGGCGATGTTGATATAACAGCAAAAATCGCCCAAAGGTATCCTGTTGCAGTTGAGAATGCAAGGAAGACCGTATCAAATTTACTTCAAGAGGGTTTGCCCGGGCTTGATGATACAGATGAGCGCAATCGTTGGCTTTGTCAAAAATGCATGACCTTCTCAAACGTTTATGAAGCGATAGACTTTTTGAATTCTCTGAACTGATTAATTGAAATAATTTCGGTCGTAAATTGAGATGTGTGGCGAGAAGAAATAATAATCGGATAATCAGAAACACCGATGAATCAGATGTAGAACATATAGAAGCCCGAACTACTAAGAAATGTTATGAACAGTACAAAATGATCAAGACGTGGTGAAGCTACTAAATAACTAGTGAGAATTTTTGCGCAAAATATGACTTTTACGCATTATATTGATCTGAGCTTGTACGTAGTAATATATAATGCCTTTAACTGTGTAGCAATAGAGAAAATGAAACGTAAAATAACAAAGAAAAAGAGGGTAATTGATAGTGCATCTCGTAATGCGGCTATGTTAACCGATGGATGCAATCCGGAATTAGTTGTTGGAGCAAAATTCGATGGCATTTTTGAAATTCCAGTTATCAAAAAACCAAAGAAAATAGTTATTCCGAACAATCTCGTCCCATTCAGCAAGATGGCGAAGGCAGATCCTGGTAGCTTTGTAGTTTGTGAATATGAAAATGATTCTGAATTTAGAGACCTGCTCATAAACCCTGAAGGCTACGTGAAAGAGATTGCAAAATATGAAGGTTTTATTACACCGGATTGTTCTATTTATAGAGATATGCCGTTTGCAGCACAAGTTACAAATATTTATCGTAGCAGAGCTATAGGCTATTACATGCAAAAGAATGGTATTTATGTAATACCAAACATTCGATGGGGTGATGAAAGAACCTACTCAACGAAATTGTTTTCTGAGCCTATTGCATTTGCCGGCATTGAGAAGAATTCTATTGTTTCGGTTGGAAGTTATGGACAAATAAAGGATAAGGTTAACAAGTACTATTTTTAAGCAGGATTTGATGCAATGGTGAAGAGCTTGTCACCAGCGACAGTTTTGATATATGGTGCCTTACCGGAGGAGATTCGATTAAGGTATCCTGAACTGAAGATTGTGGAGTATCCTGATTGGGTATCTTTAGTCAGAAAGGAGAATTGAAATGGGTGCTGGTCAGAGTGATTTATACAAGGGTACCTACGGAGACAATCCCGATAATATTCCGGACTTTCTTAAAGAGGAGAGCGAGATAAAGGAGTATTTTGAACGAGATATTAAAAATCAGAAAACAGAATCTCTTAAAAAAGGAATCAGGAGTTACGAGAAGGTAATAGAAAAACACAAGAATTACATAGAAAATCCCAGTGAACATGTACCTAATTGGAATGAAATAAGCGAGCGCAGGCAGAATGGGCTGATAAAACACTGGAATAAAGAAATAAGAACAGCTCAGCAGTCGATTGAGAATAGAGAAATAGAGATACGAAAGCGTGGTGAGAAAAATGAGTAAGACGATTTCTGAAGATATTATGGATAAAATTATTTTTCGATTGATCAGAAATGCTGATGAAGCGTATGCGGAACATATGAAAGATAGAAAAGACGAATTTGAAGACGGAAGAAGTCTGGCATACTATGAAATGTTAGAAACAATACAAAATGAATTGGAAGCTAACGGCATAGATTTAAAAAAGTATAATCTTGATGTAAACTTGGAGGAGAAATACATATAGCAGAATACAAGGAATAATTGTTTATCAACAATCATGGTAAAACAGATGGAGAAGACGGCGGATTACTACGAGGGACGAATAACTGAACTGCAGAAGGAGATAGATTATCTTCACGGTCTGCTACGCGAGGCAAATATCGAGTATGTTGCCTTTTCTAACTGCATAAAAACTACTGACATAAGACATGATACAGCAGAGGTGAACCAAGGGGCAAGAAATTGTACCGACAGATATTACCGATCGTCATGTCTTATATTTTTACTCTCTATTGGAGTAGTTATCAGGATTACCTGTTTAATTCGGGTTTTGCGGATACCGACAATGTACTTTCGCTGACAGGAGGGACACTTGGCTTTATTAAAATGAGTACTGCGACAGACGAGGACAATATTGATGTAGACAACCAGAGCTTTGTACTACAGGGGGAGACTCTGCGAGACTGTCAACGAATCATCAACGACGAGCTGGGTTATGAGTTCAATAACGGCTTTGTGCTCAAGAAATTAGCCAAAAGTGAGCGTGATCGTGTCTTGAGACGGCTCCGTCGAGAGGGATACAGTCTGAAGCAGATTGAGTTGCTTACAGGTATTAGCAAAAGAATAATTCAGCGGGCCTGAGATGTGATTGTATCAAGTGCTCCGGGGGTAAATGGTCATGAATATAAACCATGAGAGGAGGATGCCTTTGGCGTATGCCGTTTTGCCTGCGTATTTTTGGCGCAATTATTTGTAAAACCTGTATAAGCGTAAACAAAAATACGCAGAATCGTGCAATGACAGCTCAGAAAGTAGCTTCCTTTTTTCCTATAGAATACTATTCCATGTAACACTATATGGAAAGGAGGAATGGTATGGAAAACAATCCTAAACTGACTTCAATTCTCGGGTATCTTGGACTTGTTCTCTGGGTACTTGCCTACATGATAGGCGATAAGGAAGGCGCGCATTTTCATCTTAACCAAGCTCTTGCTATCCATCTCTGCGCACTCGTAACGTTTGTTCCTGTTTTTGGCTGGGCACTGGGACTCGTGGTAGTTGTGTTCTGGGTTATGGGACTGGTTTACGCAATTAAGCAGGAAGAGAAAAAGGTTCCGCTGATTGGCGATCTTCAGTTGTTGAAATAAAGGCTAAAGTAGATAGAAGTGTACCGCTGAATGTGGTACACTTTTGATATTATTAGTGACTTGAGAAACCAGGGAAAAGAGGTCAGGGAAAAAGAATATGAAGACAATAAGAAAAGCGTTAATTGTCCTCTTGGCAATCTGCATGCTGTCTGTAACAGGATGCGCAAGCAAGGGCAATATGGACAAGCTGACCGAACTTGATAAATACATCTTTGAGGTTGGGGAATACACCAGCCTTGATTATGATGCTGCCGATGCTTTCTACGCCAAGGATAATGACAACTGGGAAGGCGGCTGCTCTGCTATTTCCAAGATGGTAGATGGACACCGCCTTGTCGGAAGAAATATGGACTTGAACATTTCCAACAAGTGCGCTTATATCATTAGGACCAATGCCGGTAAATACAGAACCATCGGACTTGCGTATACATTCAGGGATTTCTCGCCTGACTATGACGAGCTCCTGAATGAAGGAATGAGTGACGAGTTCTACAAAGTGCTCCCGTTCATGTGCGACGATGTTATGAATGACGGAGGTCTTCATATCGAAATAAATATGCGCCACGCTGAGTTCTGGCCAAACGGTGAGGACAAATACACATGCAAGGGCACTAATCCAAAGTCAGACAAACGTGTCTACATGTTCGAGTTGCCACGCTACATCGGCGAGAATTGCGCAACTGTTGAGGACGCCAAGAAATACGTTGCTGCCCTCAATGTTTATTCCAAGAATCATTACTGGAATTACTGCTTCCTAATTAGCGACTCCAAGGGGCATTCCAGTCTGCTCGAGTTTGCCGGCAATAAAGTCTACTGGCTTGATGAAGAGGAGCTGGACAGCCTTGATTGGCTCAAGGGTTATAATACCAAGGCAATCGGACAGACCAACTTCTACCTGAACGAGATTTCCTGGTACACTCAGGATATCAAGAGCGGAGAGGGTAGATTTATTACACTTCAAAACGGCATCGATGCAGTGAATAGCAAGAGCGATATGTATGACCTTATTCGCAAAGTCGAGTACTCGCATTTCTATGAAGACTACGATGAGTGCAAGAACAACTACTTCGATCCGAGAAGCGAGAATATTGGCGAGGCATCATGGGCTGAGTACGACCTGCTCATGAATCCGGCGTTAGAGGATGCATCCAGAAAGATACTCAATGCCTTCAACACTGAAGTCAGAAAACTCTCCAGACAGGAGAAGCAGGACCTTAACCAGTATTGGGAATCTACATTCACAGAAGTAGTCGATGTCAATGCCGGCGAGATGTACGTAAGATTCTTCGAGAACGAAGACAGACTGTACCGCATTGACTTTGACGGAACAACTAAGATACACAGCATTAACTAACACATACTTAAGTCATTCCTAATGTTCGCATATTGGGGAATAAGGAGAAGTAATGAATGTATTGGTAACAGGCGGATGGTACGAGGCACCGCAACATCTCGATGAGATACGAGAGCTCGGATATAACGTTTTCTTCATTGAGAGAGAAAGCGACGATTTGCCTTGTAATCCGGAGATAATTGATGGAATAATATGTTGCAAGGTCTTCAATTGGCATCCGATCGAGGAGTTCACCAATCTGAAGTTCATACAAACTGAGAGCGTGGGCTACGACCGCGTGCCAACAGAATATTGCAAGGAACATGAGATCCAGGTTCATAATGTCAAGGACACATATTCGGGACCTATGTCTGAATACATTATCTGCCATTTGCTCGAGTGGTATCAGAGAACCAAGCAGGAGTACGAGAACAGAAAGGCGAAAACCTTTATTAGGGATCATTCCAAACAGGAACTGACAGGCAAGAAGGTGTGCATTATCGGCACAGGCAATATTGCCAAGAAGACTGCACGCAAATTGGCGGCTTTCGATTGCGAGATCGTCGGCATCACGCACACGGTGAGAGACATGGAATTCATGACAGAAGTCAGGCCCTATGACAGACTCACCGAGACCCTGGCAGAGTCGGACATAGTCATCATTGCAACGTCGCCGACAGGCAAGATAATAATGGGCTCCGCCGAACTCGCAGCAATGAGACCGAGCGCTATCCTTGTCAACGTCTCGCGAGGAACACAGCTTGACGAAGCAGCCCTGATCACAGCCCTCCGGAACAACGCAATTGCAGCTGCGATCCTCGACGTCTACCAAGTCGAGCCGTTGCCGGCGGCCAGCGCCCTCTGGGACTGCGAGAATGCAATTTTGACACCTCACTCCAGCTACATCGGTGAAGGCAACGCCGAACGACTGTGGCAAGTGATAAAAAATACATTATTGAATTACATACAATAGAAAGGAACGTTATGAAGAAGAAATTGATTATTGTAATAATACTGCTGGTAGCTTTGATCGCAGCAATCGTAGTTGTGCTCTATACATCCAATGACGGTGCATGGATTGAAGAAAAATTAATGAAGGGCTTGACCTTCAACCTGTCTGATGAATGGACGTATGACGAAGAGTACCAGTCCTACAGCAATCCTAAGAATGAATGGGCTACATATACAGCATGTGAGAGCTGGGATGATAACGAATGCGCTACTGCTGAAGAGAGAAAGAAGACTTTCGAACCGGACGGATCAGATGGCTTTGACATTTCTGACATCAAGGTTAACGGCACTGATGCTCTGCTCGTTCACGAGCCGGTTAACGAGATCGATGACTACTATGTGTTCTTCTACGTAAATGGCAAGGAACACATCATCAATTACGAGACTCCATTCGGAGAGAACCCAATTGCTGACCTGACAGAGGAATTCCTCGCATCCATCAGCTGGTAGGATATATGTAGAACGACAGACAGAATAAGACAGCAAGAAAGAAAACGCTTTACCATCGGGGTGATACCTTCACGATAATGGCAAAGCGTTTTTTGATACTGCTGTTTTGTTTAATTAGATAAGGTATTTCGCATTTTGTTGGTGTACAACCCAAAAAGCTGTTATTAAATTATCTATCTGGCACAAAAAATAGAGTAGGGGTAGATATACACCAAATATGAGAGTAATATAAAATGAATATAGTATATGAAATGATGATGTACTATAGGTTTTTATGAGTACTACATGAAAGGGAACTAAAGTTATGAAGAAATTGCTTGCATTATTACTTAGCTGTGCAATGGTATTCACGATGTCCGTATCGGTATTCGCAGATGCTAATGCAACAAATTGGCCAGAGAAGACCAATCTTGCCTATATGGCAATTGGCGACAGCATCGGAGCCGGTTTCCTGGCAAATTTGGATGTAACAAGTCTCGACAAGCTTTCCGAGACATTCGACATGGAACCCGAATTTGGCCCTCATGGAATCCTGAATGAGAAGTTCGATAAGGCTGGTTACGGTCCGGAGTTCCTGCGTTCATCATATGTTCAGTCTGTATACAGATACATGCAAGCATATAAGAATAAGAACAGCTTCAACATGACATACCCTGGTCTTAGAGCTGAGGACCTCTGCAACATCCTCGGCGTTATGGATACTGATAGTAAATATAACGAAGATAAGGCTTATAGAGCAAAAATCGAGAATAAGATTAAGCAGGCTGATGTCATCACAGTGCAGCTTGGTTTCAACGATATTACCAAGCAGCTCTATGATAACGAGAAGACAATCCTCGCGGCCATCGAAACAACAGCTACGAGCATCGAAGGCCTCACAGGCATCCCGGCGAAGATTCAGGACATCAGGGAGACTAAAGGAATCATCGCCAAGGCATGGAAGCTCTTCACTACAGTAGTCGAGGTTAATGCTTACACAATAGGTACAACAGTTGCACCAATTACACTCGACACACTGCTGACTAGAGGCGCTAACAACGCAGTTACAGCAACCAGCAAACTCGTTGACAGAATTCACGAGCTCAACCCGGACGCAGTAGTTGTAATTGTTAACCTGTTCAACCCTCTGGCAACAATCGGAGATACAATGGTTCAGTGGGATCTGATTGACAGCGACCTCGGCGCTAAGGCCCTGAACGACGTAGCAACAGTGCTTGCACAGCCATACGTTAACACAGTGAACAAGGGCTACGCCGCAATCGGAGCTCAGTACGGATACGAGATTGCAGATATTACTAATATCGCACCACACAAGGCCAAAGTCTTCCATGTTGATATGACAGCTCATGCGAGAATTGCCGACATCATCGAGAAGAGTCTTAATAGAGAGTGGACACTGAGAGAAGCAGCTAAGGAAAGTGGTACATCCGGAGAACAGAGTCCATCAGTTCCTAAGGATAGATGCCAGTGTGAAGAACCTGTATTTGCAACCCGCACTATTACAGCAGCAACTTACCTCACAACAGGAGAAGTTCAGCATTACTGCACAGCGTGCGGCAACAACCTCAGTAGAGAATACATTGAAAGAATTCAGCTCCAGCCAGTTAAGAGCATAACAGTCAAGGCTGGCTCCAAGAAAGCAACTGTTAAATACACAGCAGTCACTGGAGCAACAGGATACCAGATCTACTACAAACAAAGCGGTAAATCCGGTAAGAAGCTTACGACCACTTCACTGAGCAAGACAATCAAGAAGCTCAAGAGTGGCAAGAAGTACACATTCAAAGTACGAGCATACGTCACAGGAAACGGCAAGACCTATTACGGCAGCTGGTCCAAGAACTACTACAAGAAGATTAAGTAAAGACAATTATAACTTTCACATATACAACAAACAGATATAGACAGAGTAAAGAAACAGAAACAAGAGGCAAGATATGAAGAATAGATTAATAGCATTACTCTTAACATTATCAATGGTAGTTACGTTCATGCCTAGCATGGCGTTTACTGCGTATGCAGATACAGCTGTTGACCCAGATAGAGACCCAATTGGATATAAGGACCTCGTTTACAATGGCGAAAATCAGGCGTTAATTGATACTGAGATACGATCCCTTAGTTATTGGTCAGGTGCACAGCTTTATCGATATGTACTTAGTCTTGATAATAAAAAATGGGTTGAGCCTGATGATGTTAAGAATGAAATCATAGGCAACACCGCACAGGATTATACAGTTTATTTCAAGTTGCAAAGAAATTATTTGGCATGGGTGGACCAAAAAAATAGGAGTGGTAATATCACGGTTTCTATCGGCAAGGCGTCGCTTGCTGATGCAACAATTGTTTTGAAGGCGCCAACGATTCAATGGGACAACACAGAGAAAACCGCAGAGATTGAAAGTGTTACTATAGGTTCTGGAGATGATGCTATAACTGTTCCTGCAGACGCTTATACTGTCACAGGAAATAAAGCAACTGATGCTACAACACACACATTAACGATTAAAGCCGAGGATGACAGCAACTTCACTGGAGAAGCAAGTGTCGAGTGGACTATTACGAAAAAGAAACTAACTGAAGTATCTGTTACGCCAGCTCAACTGACATTCAATGGAAGCACACAGAAACTTATAGACTCAGCTTCTGTTACCATAGGAGGAGAAACGGAAGAAGACAATTTAAAGCTTCTGGTGTCTACTGATAATAGTAACTGGATGCCAGTAGATGCACTTGAGGCAACTAATGCAGACAAATATGATATTTATTATAGAGTTATCGGAACAGAAGATTATTCCGAAGTTACAGGATCATTGCTTGGTGATAACGGTGCAGTTATTTCTCCTGCTGCAATTGATACTGTTACGCTAAATGCTGAAAACTTTGTATATACAGGAGCAGATCAGACTGTATCTGTAGCGAAAATAAACGGGCTTGACGTAACTGAAAATGTGGATTTCACATATGCAACTGGATCTGGTAATAAACGCACAGCTAAAGCTGTTGATAAATACCAGTTCAATATTACGGGAAAAGGCAACTTTACTGGAAACAAGAAAGTTAGCTGGTCTATTGGAAAAGCAACACTGTCTGGTTCATGGGAAGGAACATCTGTAGTATATGATGGTAAAGACCACACACCTAACTTTAAAGGTATTTCAGGTCTTTGTGAAAATGAGATAAAGAATGTAAATGCATTTACGAGTAAATACAAGGATGTTCAAATAACAGCTATATCGAGCAGCATAACATTAAATAGAGATTGGGGCAGTACGTTTAGTCCAGATAACTATATTTTAGGCGAAGATCTAGAATACATAACTAAAAATAATGTGGCTACTGGTATTAAGTCAACTACCACGATGACTATCTCCGCTTTCGATATCAGTGATAATGCAATTACGGCTACGGCTGATGATACTATTGCAACTGGATCAGAAGTAAATTTAGATTCAGCAAAGCTTATAGTTACTGATACAAGAGATGGACTTGGCAAACTCGAATATGGAAAGGACTTTAAGATTTCTGATATCCAACCAGAAGACTCCTGTGCTAAAGCTACAGATCCAGATACTTATTCAGTTCAGATTGAAGGTATTGGTAACTACACAGGAACAAAGACGGTTTCTTGGACTCTTAAGTCTTCTCCTATCGCTACTGTTACAGGTAAAACAGGACTTGTCTATAATGGAGAAGAACAGACCCTTATCGATACAGCCACAGCAAAGTTGCTGACTGCAAATATCGAGGGAACTTTCACATTTTCACTGAATGGAACTGATTGGGTTAGCAAGAACAATATCAAGGAAACTAATGCAGGAAAGTACACAGTTCAGTACAAGTTCCAAGATTCGGAGAATACATATGATCCTATAACTGGAACTGTTGAAGTTACAATTGCTAAGGCGCCAGTCACTCAGCTTGTTCTTGATAATACCGAATTAACATATAACGGAAGCAAACAGTCTAAGACTGTTAGTAAGGTAATAGCTAAAGTTGGCGAGAAAGAATTAGAGATTCCTGAGGATCAATATGATGTTACTGGTAATACAGAACAAACCGATGCGGACACTTATACTGCAAGGGTAACAATCAAGGAAAATAGCAAAAACTTTAAAAATAAAAGTAGTGATGTAACTGCAACTTGGGAGATTAAACCTCTCGTTGTTGCATTTGAATGGGATGATACAACGGAGTTCACATATAATGGTGAGGAACAGGGCCCAACTCCTACAGTTACTAATGCTGTAAGCGGTCAGACCGTATCTTTAACGTATAGTGGATTACAGACCGATGTTGGCGAGAATTATGAAGTAACAATAACAGGAGTAAATAACAACACAAACTATACAATTCCATCAGAAGACTTAACTAAGGCCTTTAAGATTGTTCCTGCAACAATTGATAGTGTTACTTTTGCAGAAGGTTATAGCGAAACTTATGAGTTGACTGTTGACGGAGATGAGGTAGGTCCTGAGAAATCGCATCTTATAGTTACTGCGGGTGATGTAACTTTAACTGAGGATGATTACAATTTAACTGTTACTAAAACTGATGAAGTTGGAAATTACAAATTAACTGTAGCTGCTAAGGATGGTAGCAATTTTACCGGTTCTGAGGAAATCTCCTGGAGTGTTGTTGCCTGCACAAAGTATGCAGTTACACTTAGAACGGGAGAATTAGAAGGCACAGTTAAGATTAAATCTGGAAGTGCAACGGAAGTGCTTAGTACTGATAATAGGCGAGAATTTCTGCCTGATACACAATTCCAGATTTTAACTGAGCCGAACAGTGGATATGTAACTAAGTCAATAAAGATTTATGACTCAAGTGATCTTACTACTCCAATTGCACAGGGTGGATATGAAAACCCGATAATTGAGGAAAGTATTAGAGTCACTAAAAAGGCAGTTGTTTCTGGTGATAACTTAAAGGCAGGAAAGCAATATATTGTTGATGTTGAATTTGTTCAGCCTGCACTTGAGGATGGAACTAACATTGGATTTAAGTCAACAAATCCTAATGTTTTGCCTCAACCAGATACTATTGAGGCAACCATTCTTGCTGCGCTAGTTAATCTGCCAAGTGACTATCTCGATTATGCTACAAAGAAACTTGTAGAATATAAATATCATGATGATGGAGGCTGGCCATTACACACTAAATATTACGGAGGAGTTGATAAGACGGATTTTTTGACTGAAGATTCGCACAAGTTCGGATATCCAGCTGGAAAAAATTCAAGCACGCCGGCAGATAGTAGCCGAGAGATAATTAAAATTACCACAAACAGCTCTTACGACTTTGGCGAGCTTATAATTAATGGCGAAGTGACTACTGGTAACCCTACTGAGTTTGTTGCCGTAATCGATGCTGTTAAGGGAATTACAGTGACATTTGCTGTGGCCAATAGTCGTACAACTAGAAAGTCATTGACACCTGGAACTGGATTTACAGTAAACGCTAGCAATCTAACGGAGGGATATGTATTTAGAGGTCTGCAGGTCAAGTTGGGAGACACTGTAGTTGCTAGTGACACAACAAGATCCTTAACGGTCGATTCTACTGGTTTTACTCCAGGACAGATTTATAGAGTGTCTGCAATTCTTGAAAAGATTGAGGCGGGTATTACCGAAGAACCGATTTACGTAAGCTATTATGATGTAGAAAAAGGCTTAGGAAATAGGAATCCTTCAGGAAAATTAAGAGCTGATTCTGTGAAGGAGCAGATTCTTAAATATGTAACTACGAACAATACGCCTAGCGACTTCTTCGGAGAAGGATCAGAGGCAGAAATCACATATGAACCTGGTGGTGTTGTTGGAGCAAAACCTCTCACTTATACTCCGACAGGAATTAATCAACATGCATTTGGACATTATGCGCTTAAATATGGTGGAGGAATAAATGAAGATGCAAAAGAGACTGTCTATATAACATTTACGAATCCTAACTGTCCTGATGCCAAGTTTACGCTGACAAGTAAAAATGTAAGGCTCAAGGATACCCGTAAAGAGCCAAAGTTCGTGTTATGGCCAGAAGGTGACGGATATATGTATAGCCACAATACATATAAAGACAGCGGCGTTGAGGCTATAAAAGCAGCAGTGGTAAATGCTATTGTTAAAGTTGAAAGCTCGGAACCAAATATCATTGGTGATGATGGCAACTTATCACCTAGTGTTTCAGTAAAATATGATGTGCTACACGGTTGGAGCACTTGGAGAAATTTGGACTATGATCCGCTGTTTGAATCCATTTCATCTTCACATAAATATGGAGAAGGCTGGAACGCTGGAAGCGAGGATATTACGGAGAAAATCAGGATTGAATTCTTGGGAGATGAAGAATACAAACCTGCAGTAATACTGCCAGGCAGTGATGTAACTCTTTCCTCCAAGATTCAGTCGGTCATTAATCTTAAGTCAGAATTAAATTATGACTACGTAAATAACAATCCGACTACGCTCGATGCGAACATTTTCGATGCGATGGTTGATGCAACTACTCTTGTACCATCAACTCTCAAATACCAAGATGTAACAATTGAGTATGATGTTGTACCTGGCACAGGCGACTGGCATTCTTTGGATTATGAACCAGCATTATCGCTTCTTGGTGCACACAAGTTTGGAGAGGGCTCCAAGGAGGAAGGCGGAACCAGAGAAAGAGTAAGAATTACATATGCCGGTGGTACGGATCGCGATGTAACATATCTTAAGACATCGGCTGTTGGCTGGTTGAACGTTACTGATACAAGAACACCTACTGAGTTAGTTGCTGTTTCTAAGCCTGAACTTAAATATTATTATAATAGACCAGCGGTAACTAATAAGGAAGTATTCGATGAAGTTGTAGACTTGACTCAATCAACACCTGTCGTCTTGTTTAAATCAGCAACTGATCCTGGCGGAATTACCGTTGATTATTTGGCTGGAACAATCCTTGGACAAGATATTTATCTCGGTGTAGAAGAAGATCCAAGCGAGAGCGAGACTGTAAAGGCTATTAAAGATTTTGCTTCATATATCAACTTGTTACACAAGTTCGGTGAAGCTAAGGAAAAGGACGGAAAAGTATACGAAACAGTAAGAATTACATTTGCTGGTACTGATACATATGCTGATTGTGTATTAGATAACGTTCAGGTATTACTGACTGATAACCGTACTCCTACTGAGATTGTTCGACCAGACTACACTATTAAGTATTGTCCAGAGGCAGAATTCAAGACTGCAGCCCTTGAAAACCTGTCCGTAATAACCCAAGTCGAGGGAGGAACAGGTGAGACTGTTGATTTTGAACCGGATCAGATTACTATAAATCCTACAAAACTTAATGCTTCTGAAGATCCACAAAATCTTGAAATCAGTTATTCAGGCGATTTTGATCACAAGCCTTGCAAGAAGACTGTGCATGTTACTGTCAATAAGGCTAAAGCAAGATTGAGCGTTGCGGATCTTGAGACATATACTTATGATGAAAATACTTCTCACTGGCCTACTGTTACTAAAAAATTTATAGATCCTGAGATTGATAGCAATAATAGAATTGACTATGTAACTCTTGTAGGTGGTGCAAGTACAAGCGTTCAGGGATTCCTGAGCATAGATATTCCGGATAGCGTTAAGGAAAAACTCAAATATGGTAACCAAGCTATAGAGGCTTTAACTAGGTTCTATAAGCTCTTTGGAATGGAAGAAGAAGAAGCTAGAGCTAAAGCTACCGAGGAGATCACGAAGCTTCAGAAAGAATCCTCTAGCGACTTGGGTGAACAGAGTGTTTACACATATCTTAAGGAACAGATTGGCGATGGAGTAACGCTGGCAGAGTTCAGAAATATTATTGAACCACTTAATGACTTCCTGAAAGGATATAATGGAGACATTTTGGCCCGTATCGGAATTGACGAGGATGCATTCGAAGATATTCTAACTGCTATTGAGCAAATGAACCTTGGCGCTGGTGTTAAGGTAACTCTTGGTACCGGACCTAAGGATGCAGGACTGTATATTACTACAGCAGTTTCCGTTGATAAGAATTATGAGACTACTTTGGATATTGGTAGCATGATTATTCTTCAGCAAGGATGGGACCCAGAGGATGGCATTTCACTTAAGTACAATAAGAAAATGGATGGAACTTACCATGCCTTATCTGATGAAGAGATTGCCAAGACAGCTATTGAAATAGCTGTTGATAGGGGCCTCATTTCTAAGGAATTCTTCGAGCAGGCACGCCTTAACGAGCTGACTGCCGCAGTGAATGCAAGAACACTCACTATTGATGAAGCTAGGGACTTTGACTGGGGTGGATATCTAGCTAAAAATAACGAGAAACTTCCGGGAACCGTTGATAAGAATGGTGTTGACCAGATTCAGAAGTTCGTCCATGCAATGTACATTGGTATGCCGACAGATGGAGGCATTTATGCAGAGCAGGACAAGCATCCAACTGCGCCGGGAGTATATAGTGAGACAGTATATGTACTGCTTGGTAACTATATCGCAATGCCAATTACACGTGTATTCAGAATCCAGAAGCATCCTGCAACACTGGAGTGGAATGCTGAGATTAAGGGCGACGGACTGACACTTACAGAAAACGAGCAGAAAGCGATTCAATGGGCTAAACTGTTCGGAAATGATGAACTGATTGAGGCTGGTCTTAACAATATTGACGACTTTAGTGAAGCATACGTTATTAATGTAGATAAGGCTAAAGGATTTGACTTTGGTAGTGTACTTAAGGATAAGCATGACACTAGCAAGGTGATTGATCAAAGCAATGTTAAGACTATTATCAGAGGAGTAGACGAGAATCTCAACATTGTTCGTCCAAGTGCTACAGAACTGAGCTCCAATCCACAGCCGGGTATATATGTTGAAGTTTCATATGTTCTGAAGGGTGACTATTGGGCTACTCCACTTATCCGTGCATTCATAATCGAGAAGAACCCAGGTTTGCTTGATTGGAAGAAAGAGATTCAGGGCGAAGAATACGCTCTATCTGATAATGAGCAGAAAGCAATCGATTTAGCTAAGCTGTTCGGAAATGACAAGCTAATTGAATACGGCGTTGATAAAATGCAGGAGCTGAAGTCGAAATACGTAATTACATTAGATCAGGTTGGATCTTATGGAGACTTTGGCAGCAAACTGACTAGTAGATTAGCGGAAGGTAAGTTCGATTCGCCTACCCTTGCA
>JAZUDV010000081.1:0-21119 GCA_045639825.1 Anaerovoracaceae bacterium | reverse complement strand
TTGAAACAATATACAAAGAGTATTTTTCTGTTGTGTATGGATATATTCTGTCCATCTCCGGCGATCCTCTTACGGCCGAAGAGATCACTCAGGATACCTTCTTCAAGGCATTGAAAAAGATAGATGATTTTCGAGGAGAGTCGACCCTGAAGGTGTGGCTTTGCCAGATCGCAAAGAACACATACTTCAATTATGTAAAAGCCCGAGGGAAAACAGATGCACTTCCAGAAGAGTATGGTGAATGGAGAGCGTCGGCTGAGGATGAATACTTACTCAAAGTCGATTCAAAGAGAGCGCATGGGATTATTCATAATCTGAAAGAACCATACAAGGAAGTGTTTTCGCTGAGGATATTTGGAGAACTGTCTTTTTCAGATATTGGAGAACTGTTTGGTAAATCAGAGAGCTGGGCTCGTGTCACATATTACAGAGCTAAGCTGAAGATCAGGGAGGAGCTGGACAATGAAAATAACATGTGATGTGATAAAAGATTTGCTGCCTCTATACATAGATGGTGTTCTGTCAGATGACAGTAAATCAATTGTGGAGGAACATTTTCAGGATTGTGAGGAATGCCGCAAGCTGTACGAAGTGATGATAGCTGACAACAAAGTCGTAAATGTTGCAAAAGAGTATGATGGTTTTGGCAAATCCATGAAGAAAGTTAAGCGTCATTTCAACATCCGAACGATTGTTGCGGTGCTTCTGGCTCTCGCACTGTCAAGTGCGATATGCTTTGTCGTATTCATAGGTGTCGTACCGACACTCAGCACTAATGTCGAAATAGTACCTGAAGCATACATAAGAGAAGATAATGGATTCGGAGAAAAAGACATTCAAGTTGCATTTCATCTGAAACTGAAGAATGAGAATAGATGCATAGACGCAAGGTTTGGATTACTCAGCAAGGCACCTACCACAGAAGAAGCATTAGCCGGTAGAGTATATGAAACAGTGTATTCGCAGGTAAAGATTCCATTCGATGATAGAGGCAAGCATCCAAATTGCATGGATCTGTACTTCACATATGAAGACACGGATCATATTTATCCTGAGGAGATGACATTACACTTCAGGGATAAGGATGTGACATATAACATGAAGGATATTATTGAACAAGCGGGTTTATTATTAAGGTAGAGCGAATATCTACTATATCTCGGCATATTAACAATGCGTTCAAAGAAGAAGTCGATCAGAAAAGCAATTTGCGTTTTTTGCAAATTGCAAATTCAGATAAGCCGGTGGCACTTTATAGTCTCGATGTAATTATTTCCGTTGGCTATCGTGTCAAGTCTCAACGGGGTGTTGAATTCCGTCGCTGGGCCAATTCTGTTCTCAAGGAGTATATTCTGAAAGGATATGCGGTAAATGATGGACTGAATGTGATTGGCTCTTTTTGTTTGCATATTATCGGGAAATGGTGGTATAATATGGGTGTACCCTGATACGAATAGAGAGATAATTATGAGCAACTACAAACAGGACTGGGATAAAGAGAATACCACTCAGCTCAAGATCAAGCTTAATAATCGAACTGACAGAGATATTATTGATTGGCTTGGTGAAATTGATAATAAACAAGGGACTATTAAGGAGCTTATTCGCAACTCTTGTGGATTGAGGAAAGAAGGAGTAAAGAGCATGGCGCTTGATAACATACTGGGTATCACAAATAGTGCTGAACTGGCGATTGCTGAGGAAAAGCTGACCAAGAATCGCGCGGCTGAGCTGTTTGAGAATAAACTGCTGGATGGCTTTGAGGTTGGTACTTATAAGGGCCTGCAGCAGATTCACGGATATCTGTTTCAGGATGTGTATGAATTTGCAGGCAAAACTAGGACTGTTAATCTCGCCAAGGGTAACTTCAGATTCGCGCCGCTTATGTATCTTGATGCAGCTCTCGATAACATATCGAAGATGCCACAGTCAACTTTTGACGAGATAATTTCCAAATATGTTGAGATGAATGTTGCACATCCGTTTAGGGAGGGCAACGGTCGCAGCACAAGAATCTGGCTGGACATGATGCTCAAGAGGGAATTGCAGCTGGTTGTTGACTGGAGCCTGCTTGACAAGGATGCATATCTTTCTGCGATGGAACGCAGTCCGATCAACGACCTCGAGATTAAGCATCTGATTAAGAACGCACTGACAGATAAGATTGATGATAGAGAAACATATATGAAGGGCGTGGATCAAAGCTATTACTACGAGGGATATAGCACCAGCCTAACAGGAATGTCAATATCATCCCGGGCTTAATGTTGACATGACTTTAATACGTACTGAAGAATAGAAAGGAGCCGCTGATGAACGACAATGGATTGATCTATTTTGGCCGTAAAGGTGACGGCGAGAAAATGACGGATAAGATTTGCATGCTGCTGAACAAAGCGAACAGGCATGGCTTTATTTGCGGTGCGACGGGTACCGGCAAGTCGGTGACACTTAAGGTGCTTGCTGAGAGCTTTTCGCAGATGGGAGTTCCTGTATTCCTGTCAGACGTCAAGGGTGATATGGCGGGCATTGCTGTTGCCGGAGACGACAACGAGAATATGCAGCAGCGACTCGACAGATTTGAAATTAGGGATACATTCAAATTCCAGGGTTATCCTGTGGCTATTTTCGATATTTACGGTGAGAAGGGCGTTCCGCTGAGAACGACTGTGACAGAGATGGGTCCGCAGCTGATGGCGCAGGTACTGGATCTTAATGACACTCAGTCCGAGCTCCTGCAGGTAATTTATAAGATTGCCGATGACCTCGGTCTTGTTCTGACCGACACCAAGGACCTGAAGGCGATACTTCAGTATGCGGCTGATCACAGCGATGAGTATAAGAATGAATATGGCAATATCGCACAGCAGTCGGTGGCGACTATAATCAGGGCTATTGTTGCTATGGAGGCAGAGGGCGCCGACAAATTCTTCGGCGAGCCTGCAATAGATATCAAGGATTTCTTTACGGTTGCAGCTGATGGCAGAGGACTGATTAATATTCTTGATTCAGAGACTTTGATTAACCATCCGAGACTGTATTCCGCTTTCATGCTCTATCTGCTGAGCGAACTCTTCGAGGTTCTCCCGGAGATAGGCGATCCTGAGAAGCCGATAATCGTGTTCTTCTTCGATGAGGCGCATCTGCTTTTCAAGAATGCGAGCAAGTCATTGCTGGAGAAGATTGAGCAGGTTGTTAAGCTGATTCGTTCCAAGGGTGTTTCGATATTCTTCGTTACACAGAGTCCTGGAGACATTCCGAGTGCAGTAATGTCGCAACTCGGCAATAAGATTGAGCATGCTTTGCATGCTTACACTCCGGCTGAACTCAAGGTTGTCAAGGCGGCAGCCGAGTCATTCAGAGAGAATCCGGAATTCAATACCTATGATGCAATTCAAAATCTCGGTACAGGTGAGGCGGTTGTTTCCGTTCTTGATGAGAAGGGAGCACCGACTGTTGCAGAGATTGCATATATTCTGCCGCCTGAGAGCAGGATGGCAGCGCTTACGGATGACGAACGCATGAGGATTAACGGCACATCGCCGTTTAACGTTAAATACGGAACTGCTGTTGATGAGATTTCGGCCTATGAGATGTTGAATCGTCAGACTATGGCAGGCACAACACAGACCGGTACGGTTCCTACAGATGCTGCTGAGGCAGCGCCAACTGCGGGAGCAGAGAAGGACAAAGGCAGCATTGGCGATGTTGCTGAGACAGTTCTTGGCAAAGGCGGCGTTCGTCAGGTGGCAAGAACTACAGGCGGCACCATCGGCCGTGAGATTGGTAAAACTCTCGGTGAAGCCATCCTCGGCAAGAAGGGCAAAACCCTCGGTGGCAACATCGGCGCTCAGCTGGGCCGCAGCATCATGGGCACACTGATGAAGAAATAAAAGTCATAATTATCCCGGGCTTAACATTGACATGGACCGATGAATGCCAATGTTAAGCCCGGGATAATGTTAGCATCTAGTAATCGATGCGGAGTTTGAAGTGGTTGATGTCGCTACTGTCGATGGATACGTAGTAGGAATTGTCTTCGCAGCCCCAGTCGACGCTGATTGTTTCGCCTTCGAGTGTCTCGGTAGCGTAGCGAGCGTTGATTGAGTGTGGCTCAAGACCCTGGCTTGCAGCAGGAATAGTGTCGTCGATGATATCCAGGTAGCGAGCGTTGTTCAGGTGTCCATTAACGTCAA
Source organism: Anaerovoracaceae bacterium (assembly GCA_045639825.1). Classification (GTDB taxonomy): domain Bacteria; phylum Bacillota; class Clostridia; order Peptostreptococcales; family Anaerovoracaceae; genus Crickella. The sequence continues at coordinate 16,923 of JAZUDV010000081.1, read as the reverse complement.
TGTATGAGAATGGAATGACAAAGTCAGAACTTGAAGTGAAATCGATTGGCTTTGGGCCACCCTTGGATTTCATTGCGCCTTCGACAGTAACCGGCTCAACGACAATGCCGTATTCTTCAGGCTTAACCAGCTCTCTGGTAGAAGCATTTATAAGGCCCCATATTGAAGCGGACTCAACCAAGAGTTCACCGTCGGCTGTTTCAATCGCATAGTTACGAGTGAAGAATCCCATGCGAAAACCTGCCGGCCATGTCTTGAGAACTACTGTCTCTTCGTAACGCGGCATGCGGCTGATCCTAACCTGCTGACTTGCGAGAACCCAGAGGATACCACGATCGATAGTTCTGTCAGTTCCGCAGCCGAGGAGGTTGACGTGGTCGAACGCGATGTCCTGAAAGTAATCGAAGAGTCTTGACGTCTTGAGAATCTTGTGTCTGTTAACGTCTAGTGATCTTACATAAATTTCTTTGCTAAGTATTCCGTTTTCGTATTTATAATCTTTCATAGTACTTTTAATCTCTGTGGATATGTCTGTTTTAATATTTCTATTAATAGTATAATACAAATTAATTGGACATTGTAGGAGTATTTATGCAGGGTGGCGAACGTTACAACTCAATAAGTGACTACTTGAAGAAGGAGTTTGGGGGCAAAACCATCAAGCTCTCCGTTGATGCGGGCTTCACCTGTCCGAACAGGGATGGCAGCAAGGGAGTCGGCGGATGCGCGTTCTGCTCGGCCGGAGGATCCGGCGAACTGGCGAGTGTCTACTCGCCAGGCCAGATTGCGAACGCAATCTGCGAGCAGATCAGCCTCAATAGCAAGAAGTGGCCTGACGCCAAGTATCTTGCATATTTCCAGGCTCATACCAATACCTATGCTCCGGTAGAAGAACTGCGTGCCAAGTACAACGAGGCTTTGTCCGATAATCGCATTTCAGGCATCGTCATCGCAACCAGACCTGACTGCCTTGGCAATGATGTTCTTGACCTGCTGGAAGAGATCAACCGTGAGCATTTCATGTGGGTTGAGCTCGGACTCCAGACGATTCATCAGAAGACTTCCGAATATCTCGGTATAGGATATGAGCTGAGTGAATACGATAGGGCGATAGAGGAGCTCAGTAGGCGCGGCATTAAGGTTGTAACGCATCTGATACTGGGACTACCGGGCGAGACTGAAGAAATGATGCTGGAGTCCCTTCGGTATGTTTGCTCCAAGCCTACTTGGGGACTCAAGCTGCATCTTATGAATGTGGTTAAGGGTTCGAGACTATATGCGATGCAACCGGACTACGTTTCGTTCAATAGTATCGATGTTTATGTGGACCTGGTAGTACGCTGCCTTGAGATTATTCCGCCGGAGATCGTGATTCACAGACTCACAGGCGATGTTCCAAGGAATCTCCTTGTTAGCCCGGAATGGAGCTACCACAAGAGAACTATACTGAATAGAATCAATTACGAACTCAAGCAGCGTGACACACAGCAAGGAAAATGTTACAATAAATTGTTGGAGAATGAGGGTCAACCCATTTTAGCCAAATGGCTAAAATGACCCGGCCCTGATTGGAAATTTGGCTAAAATGGGTTGACCCCAATTGGAAAAGTGAAGAAAGAAACTAGTGCGACAGGTTTTGTGAATAGGGCTGATTACCAGACGGGTTCTGATCGGAGTTTTGCCAATCCGGCGATGAACAAGAAGAAACCGTCTGTTCTGCTGCACGCGTGCTGCGGGCCTTGTTCCACGGCTTGCGTTGAGCGGCTGGTGCAGGATTACGAGGTGACGCTCTACTACTACAATCCGAACATCACTGACAGGGACGAGTACCTGCTGCGCAAAGAGACTCTGCTGCAGTTCGTAAATGCCTACAATGCCGAGCACAAGGACGAGTTTACTGTGAACTTCATTGAGGGCGAGTACGACAGAGACAGATGGTTCGACCTGACATCATCCCTCAAGGATGAGCCGGAAGGTGGCGCACGATGCGACGTATGTTTTGCCATGAGACTGACGGAGACGGCAAGGCAGGCGAGAGCCCTCCAATTCGACTACTTCACCACGACGATGTCGGTGAGTCCGCACAAGAATTACGACGCAATCAAGACTCTCGGGATGATGCTCGAGGCTGAACACGAGGTGAGATACCTCGATATAGTTTTTAAGAAACAAAATGGCTTTGGCCGCAGCGTGGAGATGAGCAAGGAATACGGTCTCTACAGACAGAACTTCTGCGGTTGCTGCTATGCAAGGGAGGCACAGAAATAGATGAGTAAGTTATATGTACCTGAGGGTTACACACCGATTCTTGATCCGACTGAGACTCAGCGTGCGATCAAGCGCATTAAGGATTTCTTCCAGAGGGAGCTGGCGCACAGCCTGAACCTGGGAAGAGTCAGCGCGCCGCTGTTCGTTTTTCCTGAGACAGGTCTGAACGACAATCTGTCCGGCGTTGAGAGACGTGTTGAGTTCACAATTAAGGATCTTGACGACCGCAATGTTGAGGTTGTGCAGTCTCTTGCCAAATGGAAGAGAATGGCTCTCGGCCGATACAACACCGAAGTAGGCCGTGGACTCTATACAGATATGAACGCTATCCGCCGCGATGAGGAGCTGGATAACATTCATTCGATTTACGTTGACCAGTGGGACTGGGAGAAGGTTATCACTGCCGACCAGCGCAACGAGAAATACCTCGAGCAGACCGTTCGCATCATCTACAGATGCCTGATCGATCTTGCCGACTATGTTGACGACCTTTGGCCTGAGCTCGGAGGCGTTGGAATTCCTGACCGTATCAAATTCATCGACTCTCAGGATCTCGAGGATTGGTATCCTGATTGCACATCCAAGGAACGCGAGCGTCGTGCTGCGGAGGAGTACGGTGCAATCTTCATCAAGCGTATCGGCGGCAACTTAAAGTCCGGCAAGCCTCATGATATGAGAGCTCCTGACTACGATGATTGGGAACTGAACGGCGATATCATCCTCTGGAACGACGTCCTCCAGGATCAGTTTGAGATCAGCTCAATGGGTATCCGTGTTGACGCCGAATCCATGGATAGACAGCTCAAGCTCTCCGGACACGAGGAGAGAAGGGGCATGAGATTCCACCAGAGCATTCTGAACAATCAGCTGCCGCTCACCATCGGTGGCGGTATCGGACAGTCCAGACTCTGCATGTTCTTCCTGAAGAAAGCCCACATTGGCGAGGTTCAGGTTAGCGTATGGCCTGAAGATATGAATGAAGCCTGCAAGGCTAACAAGATATTCCTGCTGTAAAGAAAAAGGCGAATCGGGGTCAACCCATTTTAGCCAAATGGCTAAAATGACCTGGCCCGGATTGGAAATTTGGCTAAAATGGGTTGACCCTGATTGCCTGATTGGAAAAATGAAATACATCAATGTCGTTATCGATAATAAGGCGGATCAGACCGACAGCTACTTCACTTACAAGGCACCCGATGAGGTACAGGTGGGGGCCAAGCTGACGGTCTCTTTTGGCACGAGAAAGAAATTGCTCGATGCCTACTGCGTCGAGACCGACGTTGTAACCGACTATGATCCTGCAAGAATCAAGTCTATCGAGGCCTATGATTCTGAGCGGTCCCTGACTTCTGAAATCATCGAGACCGCCAGGTGGATGCGCAATCGCTACGGTGTTAAATACATCGACGCCATCAAAATGTTCACCGTTAACGGCAAACGTGCCAATGCTAATGTTATCCCGGGCTTAACGTTGACATCGGCAAACGACAATGCCAACATCAACCCGGGCTTAATGTTGACATCATTTGAGTTGACCGCTGAACAGAAGAACGCTGTTGCCATCATCAATTCGTCCATCGAAGGGGTGAATGTCAACGTTAAGCCCGGGATAAAATTGGCAGATGTCAATGTTAAGCCCGGGATGACATTGACATACTTGATTAAGGGTGTGACGAACAGCGGTAAGACTGAGGTTTATATGGAGGCGGTCAAGAAGACTTTGGAGCTGGGCAAGACCGCGATTGTGCTGCTGCCGGAGATTGCTCTCGCAGGACAGGTGGAACAGAGGTTTATTGAGAGGTTTGGGGAGCAGCAGGTTGCGACGCTACACAGCAAACTCAGTACTTCCAAGAAGCTCGAAGAATGGCTGAGGATAAGAAGAGGCGAGGCGAAGATAGTGGTTGGAGCAAGAACCAGCGTATTCGCACCGCTTGAGAATATAGGCGTTATCGTTATAGACGAAGAACACGAGTCGACTTACAAGTCAGACCACAATCCGAAGTTCGAGACGGTGGATGTTGCTTACAAGAGGGCTGCCCTTAACGGAGCAACGCTGATACTCGGCAGCGCGACACCAAGCGTGGTTTCGTATTACAGAGCCAAGCAGGGTATATACAAGCTTATCGAGATGAACCACAGAGTTGGCGACAGCATTATGCCGGAGCTCGAGATAGTTGATATGAAGGAAGAGGTTCGCAACGGCAATTCCGGAGTTGTCAGTTCAAGACTGGCACTGGAAGTCACCAAGGCTCTTAAGCGCAAGGAACAGGTGATACTCTTCCTGAACAGAAGGGGATTTTCGACTCATATAATGTGCCCGGATTGCGGCTACGTTATGACCTGCGAGGACTGCGGCATTACCATGACATACCACAAGGCTGTGAACGCAGCGGTGTGTCACTACTGCGGCAAGAAGAAGCCAATTCCTAAGATCTGCCCGGACTGCGGCAGCAAGTTTATGAAGTTTGTCGGAGCGGGTACTGAGAAGGTGGAAGAGGCCGTGCAGAGCCTGTGGCCGGAGGCGGCAATCGATAGATTCGACCTCGACACCGCGAAATCGCAGGCAGAGATCAAGAACACCATTAAGAACTTCCAGAAGGGCAAGACTGACATTTTGGTCGGAACGCAGATACTCGCCAAGGGACTGGACTTCAGAAATGTCGGTTTGGTCGGAATAATGAACGCGGACATAGGCCTGAACATCCCGGACTACAGATCGTCCGAGAGGACCTATCAGCTGATAACTCAGGTTGCCGGAAGAGCGGGAAGAGCGGGCGGCAGCTCTAAGGTCTTGATACAGACCTACGAGCCGGACAGCGATGTTATACGGCAAGCCGCAGAGGGTGACTACGAAGCTTTCTATGAAGCCGAGCTGCTACACAGAAACGTCATGAATTACCCGCCGTTCAGTGATATAATAAATATCAGCTTCACGGAGAAGAAGGCACAGCAGGACGCCGCCGATGAAGAAGAGAGCAGCGCCATGAGATACGCAAACCACTTCCGTGAGGTTTTGCGCAACATGAAGGGAATGCCGGAAGGCTCGGTAATCCTGAAGCCGGTGGAAGAAGATCGCAGGATCGAGGGCAGGAGGCGAGTGAGCTTCCTGATCAAGGCACCGCTGGGAAGCAGGAGCGGATACCTCAAGGCGTATCTTGACTATCGCGATGTAATGAGAAAGACTAACGCGGATTGTTATATTGAAATAGATGTAAATCCGTATTAGAAATGAGGGACAGTCCTAAGGGGGACGGTCCTCTCTCAAAAATGGATAGGAGGACCGTCCCCAGGGACCGTCCTCTCTCAAAAATAGATAGGAGGACCGTCCCCAGGGACGGTCCCGGAGGGAGAAATGGCATTAAGAAGAATTGTTTTGAAGGGTGATGAAATACTGACTAAGAAGTGCAAGCCTATCAAGGAGATCACTCCGCGCATCATCGAGATGATGAACGATATGGTTGAGACCATGGCGGAGAACGATGGCGTAGGCCTTGCTGCACCACAGATTGGTGTAATGAAGAGAGCTTTCGTTGCAAGACCTTTCCCGGGCGATGAGGACGAGAGCAAGGACATCATCTATTTCATGATTAACCCTGAGATCACAGAGACTAGCGGCACTCAGGAATCGGTTGAAGGCTGCCTGAGCTATCCTAATCATACGGGCTTTGTGGACAGACCACAGACTATTAAGATCAAGGCTCAGGACCTGGATGGCGAGTGGCACGAGTATGAGTTTGAAGGCTACCCGGCAGTAGTTATGTGCCACGAGTATGATCATCTGGATGGAGTTCTCTATACAGACAGGGCCAAGGAAGTCATGACTAACGAAGAGTATGCAGCACTGTTTGCAGCTGATGACGACGAGGAAGAAGAATAATGAAGATAGTTTTCATGGGAACTCCGGAATTCGCAGTTCCTTCACTTAGAGCTTTAATAGATGCAGGACATGAGATCGCACTGGTAATCACTCAGCCTGACAAGAAGGGCAACAGAGGCAAAGTCGTTCCTTCAGCAGTCAAGGTTCTCGCTGAGGAGAAGGGTCTGCCAATCGCACAGCCGGACCGCATCCGCAAGGATACTGAACTTATCGCAAGACTTGAGGCTATGCAGCCTGATATGATTGTCGTTGCTGCTTTTGGCCAGATACTGCCTAAGAGTGTTCTGGACATTCCGCGTTACGGATGCATTAACGTTCACGGATCGTTACTGCCTGAGCTCCGCGGTGCTTCGCCTATGCAGACCGCTGTTCGCCTGGGTTACAAGGAGACCGGCGTTACAATTATGCAGATGGCAGAGGGCCTGGATACCGGCGATATGATTGCCAAGGTAGCTTGCAATATTGAGGGAAAGTACATCGACGAGGTTAGTCAGATGCTCGCAGAGGCCGGAGCCAAGCTTCTGGCCGAGACCGTTCCGACAATTGAGGACGGAACTGCTGTATATGAGAAGCAGGACGACTCCAAGTCGACTTATGCCAAGATGATGGACAAGGCTGACGGACTTACGGATTTCAACGAATCAGCATGGGAGCTCGAGTGCAAGATGAGAGCTTTCTATGAGTGGCCGACTCTGTACAGCTATCTCGACGGACTTCAGGTCAAGTTCTACAGGGCTGAGGCTCTGATGGATGAGAAGCCGGACGGCGAGCCGGGAACAGTCAGCGAAATCGCCAAGAACTACTACACAATCAACTGCAGAGAGGGCAAGTTCAAGGTTCTTGAACAGCAGTTGCAGGGAAAGAAGAGGATGAGCGCAGGAGACTTCATGCGCGGACACAAATTATCTGTAAATGATAGATTTTCTAACGACATTTAGTGCGCTCAGGAGCGTATACATAGACGAATCGTTTTCGAATATCGCAATTAACGAAGCCGTAGAGCAGCATCCCGGTTGCTCAACCGGCTTCGTTCGCACGTTTACTAAGGGTGTGATCAGGGACACTCTGAGGCTGGATCACTATATTGACCAGCTCGCCAGCAAGGGTATCAAGGGCATCAAGAGCAGGACGCTGATAGTTCTGAGGATGGGCATATATGCCATCGACAAGCTTGATTCGGTGCCTGAGTACGCGGCAATAGATCTGACAGTGGGTCTTGCCAAGAAGGTGTGCAAGGGTCAGGACAAATTCGTAAACGGCGTCCTGCGCAGCTATACCAGGCAGCGCTGCGAGCTGGATACCTGCGGAACCTTTCCTGAAGAGCTGGAGCAGCTGATAAGATCCCAGTACGGAGATGAGGCAGACAGACTGATGGAGGCACTGGATACGCCGGCGCCGCTGGTCTTGAGGCCTAACAGGCTCAAGACTCGTCAGACAGAGCCGATTATTTCTGACGGCGGCAAAGTGCTGTCCGGAGAAGATTTCAGAGAAGGCAAGTTCTCGGTTCAGAGCCTTTCGTCAATTGAAGCCATAGAGCACTTTGCTCCGCACAGCGGCGCCCGTGTCCTCGACATGTGTGCTGCTCCGGGTGGTAAGTCCTGCGCAATGGCTGAGATAATGGGCAATGAGGGCGAGATCATCGCCTGCGATATATACGAGCACAGACTCGACCTGATAAATGCACAGGCCAAGAGACTTGGAATAGACATCATCAAGACCGAACTTCTCGACGGAACCGTTCACAGGGCAGAGTGGGAGAATCAATTTGACTACGTTCTCGCCGATGTTCCTTGCTCGGGACTCGGTGTTATTCCGACCAAGCCTGAGATCAAGCTCCGCACGGACGTCAACAGCTACGCAGAGCTCCGTGAGATACAGTACAAGATACTGATGAATGCGATTTCGTATGTCAAGCCGGGCGGCAAGGTTGAATATTCCACGTGCACGATTAACAAAGATGAGAATCAGGGCGTGGTAAATAATGTTCTTGAGCACTGCAACTTGGCGCAAACAGTTGAAAATATTAGCATTTTACCATATAATAACAAAGTGGGATTTTATTATTGTATTTTGAAAAAGGATAATTTATGAAGGTAGGTTATTTATCTGACAGAGGAAGAAGAAGACCTGCGAATGAAGACGCGGTAAAAGTTCTTGAAGACAAGAACTTTTTCATGCTGGCTGACGGTGTAGGCGGCAACAAGTCCGGCGAGATTGCAAGCCAGTCTGCACTTGATGCGCTGGAGAAATTCGTTCGTCACAATCCGCCTGAATGGCTCAAGGACGAGGAGGAAATCTTCAGATACTTCAGAGCAGCAATTAACTATGTTAATCAGTTCATAATCAAGTTGTCAGAGGCTAAGACTTCTTACGCCGGAATGGCAACGACATTATGCTTTACTTATATTAACGATGGCGTTATGTATATCGCTAACGTAGGTGATTCCAGAGTTTATCTGATTCATAATGGTGAGATTCAGCAGTTAACAGAGGATCACACCTACGTAAACGACCTGGTTAAGATGGGTGCTATCACTAAGGAAGAGGCAGCAACTCATGCCAGAAAGAACGTTATCACAAGAGCTATTGGTGCCAATGCGAACAGCGAGCCTGACTGCTTCAGCGTTGAAGTACATGACGGCGACAAGGTTCTGCTGTGCAGCGATGGACTTTACGACGAACTGGACGATGCAACAATCCTTAAGAGAATGATGAGATTCGACGACCTCATGATAGTGGCAGAGGATCTTATCGGAATGGCTAACGATCATGGCGGAAGTGACAACATTTCCGTAATTTGCGTTGGTGTGGAGGGCTAGCAATGAGTAGCAGATTATTATCAGGAAGATATGAACTCCTTGAGAAAATTGGCGATGGCGGCATGGCTGTCGTTTATAAAGGCAAGGACAAGCTGCTGAACAGATACATAGCAGTTAAGATTCTGCGCCCTGAATTCTGTAAAGACGCAACCTTCGTCGAGAATTTCAAGCGCGAATCCCAGGCCGCAGCAGGCCTGACACATCCTAATATCGTTGGTGTTTACGACGTAGGCAGAGAAGGTAACATCAACTACATCGTTATGGAGCTGATCGAGGGACGCACTCTGAACGAGGTTATCGCAGAAGACGCACCTATGGATTACCGTAAGGTTATCGACATATCCAAGCAGGTAGCCAGCGCTCTCAAGGTAGCCCACAAGAACAAGATTATTCATAGAGACGTTAAGCCTCACAACATTATGATTACTAACGACGGCGTTGTTAAGCTGGCGGACTTTGGTATCGCAAGAGCCGTTAACGATGCAACACTGTCGACAGGCAATAAGATCATCGGATCCGTTCATTACTTCTCACCTGAGCAGGCAAGAGGTAACTACGTTGACGAGAGATCGGACATTTACTCACTCGGTATCGTTATGTACGAGATGCTGACAGGACAGGTTCCATTTGACGGAGACAACCCGGTTAGCGTAGCACTCAAGCACATCAACGAGGAGATTACTCCACCGAGCCAGCTTGTTCCGGGAATTCCACCTGCACTGGAGAGAGCTGTTATGAAGGCTACCAACAAGTACCAGACTAACAGATATACCAGCGCTGAGGAGATGATCGAGGAACTCGACAACATCGCTTTCGTATCTTCAGTAGTAGGACAGGACCTCTTTGCTGAGTCCTCAACCGTTATCGAGAAGCGCAACCAGCGCAGAGCGATGATGGAGGATGACGATGAGGAAGAAGTAGTTCGCAGGAAGAAGAAAAAGAAGAAAGACAAGAAGAAAGTCATTATCATTGCTGCAGTTGCGGCATTCGTGGTTCTTCTTGTTACACTGCTGATTCTCATTAAGAGCGGCGTATTCTCATCAACCAAACCTGCACCTGATTTCATCGATATGACTATCGAGCAGGCTGAGGCTAAGGCAGCTGATGAGGGCTTCCAGATCAAGCAGGGCAAGGACATTTATTCCAACGAAATCCCTGAAGGCAGGATCTGTCAGCAGGATCCTGAACCTGGAGTTGAAACACCTAAGAACGGAACTATTACAGTTAACGTAAGTAAGGGCTCCAAGGAGGGCGTTGTTCCTAATGTAGTAGGTATGATGCAGGATGAAGTAGAGGCTTACCTCAAGGATTACGGCTATGTTCTCGGATCCGTTAAGACTGACACTTCAACCGAGAAGGCAGGAACTGTTCTCGAGCAGGACCCAACTGCAGGAACCAAGCTCGACAAGGAGAGCAAGATTAATATCGTTGTCAGCGATGGTAAGGGTAAGGAAAAGGGTATCATCCCACTGGTATGCGGTCTGCCACTCTCAGACGCTAAGAAGGCAATTGCCAATGCCGGATTTACAGTTGGTCAGATCGACTACTCATACAGTGATGTATACGGCAACGGCTATGTAATGTGGCAGCAGTACAGCGGCAACACTGAGATGGACAAGGGTCTCTCCATTGACATCGAGGTCAGCAAGGGCGAGGAACCACCTGAGCCAATGCCTGAAGAGGATGACAGCAAGAAGAAGAAAAACAAAGACTAGTAGGTGATGATGACAGGACGTGTAGTTAAGGGTATCGGCGGATTTTACTATGTCAATGACGGTCAGACAACCGTTATGGGCAAGGCGCGCGGTAATCTTAAAAGAAACAAGGATCTCATCTACGTAGGTGATATTGTTGACTACGATATCGATGCCAACAACGAGTGCATCGTTAACAAAGTCGTATCACGCAAAAATTATCTGACAAGACCACCGGTATCTAATTTAGAGATGCTGGTGGTTGTTTTTGCGGCAACCAATCCGGAACCCAATCTCCCGGTCATTGACAAGCTGATTGCAGCCTGCGAGGCCAAGGGCGTATTGGGACGAGATGGTTCAGGCGCGAGGCGAGATGCCGCACCAATTGAGGTTGCAATCTGCATAACGAAGAAGGATCTCGCGAGCGATGCGAGGCTGGCCGAGCTTCGCGAGATATATGATGGCATCTATCCGCTTGCAATGATCAACGGCACGAGCGGGGACGGGATAGATGGCCTCCGCAGCATCATTGCCGGCAAAAATGTTGCTCTGGCCGGCCCTTCGGGAGTCGGAAAGTCAACAATTACCAATCTCCTCTTAGATGGTGAGGGCGAGGTTGCAACAGGTTCCATCAATGACAAGACCCAGAGGGGCCGTCACACCACAAGGCACGTCGAGATATTCAGCCTGGCTGACGGCACCAATGTCTATGATACGCCGGGCTTCACTTCATTGGATATGCCTGAGATGGAGGCAATCGATGTGCAGCGTCTCTTCCCGGAGATGAGGGCGCGCATCGGTCACTGCAAATACGCTGATTGCATGCATATCAACGAGCCCGAATGCGCTGTTAAAGATGCTCTGGCTGAGGGTGAGATAAACGATAGCAGATATAATTCATACCTGATGATGGTTGAGGAGGTAAGAAAATGGCACAGATAAGCCCATCAATTCTGGCTTGTGATTTCGCCAGACTGGGCGAGGATATTAAGGATGTATGCGGCAGGGGTATCGACTACCTGCACATCGATGTTATGGACGGCGCTTTCGTGCCTAATATTTCATTCGGTTCCGGCGTGATGAAGAGCATCATTCCATACGCTACAGTGCCTTTCGATGTGCATCTGATGATTGAGAAGCCGGACCGCTACATCGAGGACTTCGTTACTCCTAACACCGAATTCATTACAGTTCATTATGAGGCTTGCGATGACCTCAAGGCAACCCTCGATCATATTCACAGCCTGGGTGTTAAGGCCGGTGTTTCAATCAAGCCTGCTACTTCGCCCGAGGTTCTGACTCCTTATCTTAAGGATATCGACCTGGTTCTTGTCATGTCTGTTGAACCGGGCTTTGGTGGTCAGAAGTTCATGGACAGCTGCCTGCCTAAGATCAAGTGGCTGGCTGAGAAGAGGGAAGAGATGAACGGCATCTACCTTATTGAGGTCGATGGCGGCGTTGGTTCTTCCAATGCTCATCTGGTGCGCGAAGCCGGCGTCGGTGTTATCGTCGCAGGCTCAGCGGTCTTCCGGGCTGCTGGCCGCAGTGCCGAAATCGCCGCAATCAAATAATGCTACAATTATCCCGGGCTTAACGTTGACATCCACTAGACAATGTCAACGTTAAGCCCGGGATAATATTGACATTCAACGATATCCTACATTCTTGAACCGATAAAATGTGGTCTGCAGAGGCCGCATTTTTTTATTACAATTAAGGTCTCATTACTGCAGCAAGAATATGCTGAGAAGAAGACTTTTCGCTTATGCGCTTATGTTTACACTCGGGATAGCATCAGGCTATCTCTTTTTGGGATGCGGCCGATACCTCCCCTCAATAATAATGATGCTTGGCATTGCACTGGTTATACGAGGAATTGATCTCGAGTATAGGCCGGAGAGAACGGAATTCGAGAGGCGACTTCTGATCGCGTGGATAATGATTGGTTTTGCGGTGTTCACGTGTTCGTTCATTGCGATGAATGGTGTTATTAGAGATGAGAACGGTGAAAGAATCCTCGCGGAAGATGTCGCCGGCGTCACAGGAATTGTTACGGATATAGAACTTCATGCCATTGATAACAGTGACAAGCCAAATGAGTCTAATGACGGCAACTTCGTTCAAGATAACTATTACCGAATCGTAATTAAGACTGAATCAATAAAGTGCCACGGCAAGATTCAGCTCAATTATTACAACGAACTTGAAGAAGATTACATAGAAATGCTGGGCAGTAGGGTGACTCTATATGGTGAACTTAGAGTGCCTCCGAGAGTTGAAAATCCGGGATGTTTCAACTACAGATCCTATCTGTACAGCAGGGGAATAAGGTTCACATACAGCTGCAAGTATCTAAAGCTCGAAGATTCAACATCAAGTCTGTATTGGAGATACAGACGGAAGATGATGCATCTGAGAGAAGATTTTCTGACTCAGTTCAGTGAGGAGACAAGACCGTTAATTAAGGGCATAGTCTTCGGTGATAAGGCGGAGATTGACGAGTCGACTCTTGATGAATTCAATTCCAATTCAACAGGACATATTCTTGCAGTCAGTGGACTTCATGTGGGCTTTCTTTTCGTGCTTCTTAAGGCGCTGACCAGAAAAAGGAAGAGCAAGCTGATTTCAGCTTTTATTATTACCACAATCGTTATGTATGGTGAGATGACGGGCTGGAGTCCGGCGACCGCCAGGGCGGTCCTGGTGCTCGGCACCAGCATCCTCGCGGTTTACGCGAGGAGGACTCCGGACCTCCTCACCAGTGTCAGCGCCTCCGCCATCCTGATACTCACAGTCAGTCCGTACAACATTGTCAGCTCAGGCTTTCAGATGTCATTCCTGGCCTTGCTGGGACTGTGTTTCTTAGGCAGATTTCTTGAATACTACATCGGCAAAAACCTGTCGGTATTACTCGCAATACAGCTGTCAGTTGCACCACTGGCTGCTTATTTGTTCTGCTCATTCAATGTCAGCTCGATATTCATAAACATCCCAATCGTATTTATAGCTTCATTATTGGTGCCGACCTGCATCATTGGCCTGGTTCTATTACTTTATGCAGGCTTCACACCGCATCCGGGCATAGTCATCATTGAAGCCCTAACCACCCTGATAACCCAACTTAACAGCAAACTGACGATGGGAAACATCTTCGTGACAGATGTAAAGGGCCTGACACCCGGCATTCTTGTCACATATTACCTGATAGCATTCTTCCTGACTTCGGAATGGACCAGGATCAAGATACTTCGCAAGGATTACAAGAGAATAGCCAAGACAGCCTCCGCCTTACTGATACCAATCATCTGTATATCCATAGCCACCTACAATCCATTCCTTAATGACGAGATAGTCTTCGTCAACGTAGGGCAGGGCGACTGCACTCACGTCAGATGCGAGGACACCAACATCCTGATTGACGGCGGCGGCAACCGCTACACCAACGTCGGTAAGAATACTCTAAGACCGTATCTCCTTCACAACAACGTTGGAGCAATAGATCTTGCCCTGATAAGCCACGAGCATATGGATCACTACAAGGGCCTCGAGGAGCTTAGCGAGATATATCCGATCAAACAACTGGACCAAGGTCACACCGGCTCGGAGTATCGCATTAGCGACGACATACGAATTGAGACGATTTGGCCTGATGAACACGTCCTTAAGACCAACAGCCCGGCTAACGAGAACGAACTTAACAGCGTATACATCATTCACTACAACGGCATCAAGCTCATGATTACCGGTGACCTCACAGAGGAAGATGAGCAGAAAATCATCGAACGCTACAGAGGCACGAGTACACTTAGCTGCGATGTGCTCAAGGTCGGTCACCACGGCAGCAATACAAGCACCAGCGATGCATTCCTGGATGCCGTAAACCCGAGCGTTGCAGTCATCTCGGTCGGAGCCCACAACACATACGGACACCCGAACCAGCAGACACTAGACCGCCTCAACGCCCGCAGCATCACGACATATCGCACCGACCTGAACGCTGCCATAGGAATTGATATAAGGAGACAGCACTTGAAAGTGGATACTATAAGGTAAATATTGACACACGTGTTTAACACGTATAAAATATAGGAGGTATAATAATTGAGAATTAATGAATTAATTAAATTGCTTAAGAAGAATGATTGTAAATGTTATAGACATAGAGCTAATCATGATGAATGGATAAATTTAAAAACGGGGAACACATTTCTTGTGCCCAGGCATTATGGAAAAGAGATAAAACCAGGAACTTTGGATGCAATTCTTAAAGATGCCGGAAGAAAGGAGGTAAAATAATGATATATATATATCCAGCGGTATTTACATATGAAAATCCCGGTTATTCGGTAAGATTTCCTGATATTCAAGGCTGTTATACTTGTGGAGACAATTTAGAAGATGCAATGTTTATGGCAGAAGATGCATTGGCTATCATGTTCTATGAAAAAGAAGCCAATGTGAACTTTAATAATAGGGTAGATTCACCAAGTGATATCAATAATATTGAGCATAAACCTAATGAATTCGTTTCTTTAGTTAAGTGTGATACTGATGTATATAGGAGACTTCATAAGAATAGAATTATTAAGAAGACGCTTACAATTCCGGAGTGGCTTAATGATTTGGGAATTCGAAACGGTATTAATTTTTCGCAAGTTTTACAGGAGGCATTGCGTGAAAAGCTCGGATTGAATTAATAGAGCACAATATATCTACTCACCGTAGATTTCGTCTATTCGACTGCTATGTTATATTTGCATAGTAAATCTTAGACAATTCAACAGAAAGAGGCAGATTATGAACGCAAAGACTATCGGTAATATTATTAGGGAATTACGTGAAGACAAGAACCTGACGCAGGCACAGCTTGCTGAGAGATTAAACGTCAGCGACAAAACCGTATCAAAGTGGGAGACAGGTGGCGGCTATCCGGACATTACGCTGATCGAACCGCTTGCTAAGATCTTAATCTGGAACCACTTTGCTGCTAAAGATGTAAAGACACCGGATCAAGAACATACACCAACAATCGAGAAGGTTGAAGACGAATATTACATCACCTTCAATCATCCGATGACCAAGGACCACTACATATCCTTCGTCGCAGCTGTCGCAGATAACGGAGTCGAAATCATTAAACTGTATTCGGAGGGCAACCCTGAACTTCGCGTCAGACGCAGACGCACCAGATACCTTTACTTCTTCTGCAATCAGCACGGACTCTTCCGCATGTCAACATCATCCCGGGCTTAACGTTGACATTCTTGTTTAAATAATATGATTATGGCATCAACTGTATTAGTTGGTGCTTTTTTATTACAATCCTCCCACGAAATCCGACATTTCTGCCACGCTAAAAACTGTACTGCAGGCGATGTGCGATTCTGATATTATCAAGCTCATCACTTAATGGATATAGGTGATAAATCTTGAAAGTGGATAACATGAGATAAAACTGATGTTGAATAATAGTACCAAATGTAGTACCATAGGAAAGGAGGCAAAATGCCTACAGTTGAAAAGATTATTGAAAAGATGAAAAGAACACCAAATTCAATAACATTTAGAGAATTGGATAGGGTATTGAGCAACAAAGGCTTTGATGTAAAAAGGCAAAATGGCAGTCATGTTGTTTATCATAACACGATGAATAACGAAATGTTGGTAATACCTAAACACAATCCAATAAAAGAGTGTTATATAGATGCTGCATTAATAAAAATAGGAGAAAAACATGAATAATAAAATGACGGTTGAAGATTATATGAATCTTAATTACACAATAATGGTTCAAGAAAGAAATGATAGCTCAGGACATTATTTCTTTGGCAAAGTGCTTGAATTAGACGGCTGCATGAGCCATGGTGACACACCGGATGAACTTAACAACAACATTAGAGACGCTATGAAGTGTTACATTGAAGCACTTTTAGAATGGGGTGAGCCTATACCTGTTCCTGTATCTGAAAATAGCTATAGTGGCAAATTTAACTTACGTATACCGAGTAGCTTGCACCAACGCCTCGCTATTGAGGCTAAGAAAGAAGGAGTAAGTCTAAATCAGTACGCGTTGTATAAGTTGTCCTTGTAATCAATAAGCAGTCTCGTAAGTGAGACTGCTTATTTTATAGTATGACGGGCATGCCGTCAGTCTGTGGTGAAAGTCCACGTAGGGCGTAGCCTTCGACGAACCCCATAGCGACTTGCAAGGTTCACATCGTGAGGTGTGGGCGAGAAGAAGCAATAGCGAAATCGTAGCCTGACG
>JAZUDV010000080.1:0-6954 GCA_045639825.1 Anaerovoracaceae bacterium | reverse complement strand
CGTGACCAAAGAATCTGAACTGTGGGAAGCCGATTCTCAGTGAGTAGTACACACCGGTACCTACTAACAGTGTCAGCATAATAGGTCCCCAAATAAATCCATTAAGGGCACCATTTACGGCCATTATAGTTTCCATATAATACGTTCTCCTTTCTTTAACGTTAAATAAAAGTTCACGCTTATATTGTAAATGATTTGATAACTTAAAATCAATACCCGTTAAGAACTTGACAAAAATTAATAACATACAATAAAGAAGGAAGAAGTCGTGCATCAATTACAAAATATGTTACAATTAAAACATGAATAAGATTAAGATTGCGACGGTTCAGAGTCGCGTTTTCAGAGACAAATATGAGACCATAGAGCATATCGCTGAGATGGTAGGAGAAGGTGCTGTGGCAGCTGCCGATATTATGGTGCTTCCTGAGATGTGGAATTGTCCGTATATAGCCAAGCTGTTTCCGGAATATGCTGAGCCGGAGCAGGGTGATAGCTGGCTCGCAATGTCCACAATTGCAAGAAAGAACCATATATATGTTGTCGGCGGTTCGATTCCTGAAGTGGATGATGAGGGCAAAGTCTACAACACCTGCTACGTTTTTAACAGAGATGGCGAACAAATCGGCAAGCATCGCAAGGTTCACCTTTTTGATGTCATTTTTGGATTGAAGCGATTCCATGAGTCGGATACGCTGACAGGAGGAGATAGCTTCAGCACAATCGACACAGAGTGGGGCAAGATAGGAGTCAATATCTGCTTCGATGTCAGGTTCCCTGAAGGAATGAGACTTCAGGCTCTGGATGGGGCTAAGATGATATTCGTTCCTGCGGCATTTATGATGAATACCGGTGAAGCTCACTGGAATATGAACATGAGAATGAGGGCAGTTGAGAATCAGGTGTTCCTGGTTGCAAATGCTCCCGCAAGGGATGCAAGCATCGGATATGAAGCCTGGTCGCATTCGATGGTAATAAGTCCATGGGGAGATGTTTTGACGGACATGGGAACGGACGAAGGCCTTAGTATCACTGAAATAGATCTCGATATGATAGACAAGGTTCGTGCCGAGTTGCCATTAATGAGCGCCAGAAGGGATGACGTATACAAACTGGAGACAAATATGCTAAAATAAATAGTTAGCAAAGTTCGAATTAGAGGTACGAAATGATAGCGGCTATAGTCAATGCTGTTGCGGTTCTCATCGGAAGTTTGATCGGTATCTTTTTCAAGAAGGGAATCAGTGAGAATCTGCAAAAATCTATTATGAAGGTAATGGGACTTATCACCCTGCTGATAGCGATTCAGTCTGCACTGAAGACTGAGGACACTTTGTGTGTAATCATGTGTATGGTTGTTGGTACGCTGATCGGTGAACTTATCAGGATTGATGATGGACTTAATAATGCCGGAGACTACTTCAAGGGCAAACTGCTCAAGGGCAAGGGCGAGAGTTCCGGTACTTTCACGGAAGGCTTTGTAACCACAAGCATTCTCTTCTGTGTCGGCTCGATGACTATACTCGGCTCGCTGGAAGCCGGAATCAATCACGACTACAGCATTATTTTTGCCAAGAGCGTAATGGACTTTGTCTCCGCAATAGTATTCGGAGCGGCGCTCGGCTATGGTGTTACCTGCACCTCTGTCTTCGTACTGGTATTCCAGGGTGCTCTAACTCTGGCTGCAAGCGGACTGTCGGGCATACTTACCGAAAATATCGTTACAGAGATGACTGCTGTAGGCGGTGTAATCCTTATTGGAATGGGATTCAATATTCTCGAGCTCGGTAAGAAGCCTATTAAAGTTGCAAATATGTTACCGGCGATATTCCTGCCGGCATTATATATAGGAATAAAAGGTCTGTTCTAGGGGTGAGTGATGGGCAACAAGTGCAAAACTTCAATACAGTGTTCAATAGGACCGGCATGTGACAATGTAGACACTCTTGTCGCTATGATGGCTGTCGGAATGGACGTGCTGAGGGTCAATCTCTCTCACGGGTCGGCGATAAGTCAGGCAGGCAAGTATGATGCATACTGTAAGGCTGTTGAGAAGAGCGGTCTGCACGGCATTGAGATGATGTACGACCTCTCAGGTCCTGATGTAAGAATTGCAGAACTGCCTGAAGGCGTAATTACATATACAGAAGGAGACGAAATAGTCTTCCCGGGAGTTAACTATGAGGGTTTCAGCAGAGATCTTCATCCGGGTATGGAGATTCTGGTTGACGACGGACTGGTTAGGTTTAACGTAACAAAGATAGAGGGTCGTGATGTCCATTGCAAGGTAACAATGGGTGGTGAGGTCAAGTCTCACAAGGGAGTTAATGTTCCTGAAGCTGAACTCAGAATGCCTTTCCTGGGTGAACAGGACAAGAAGGATATACTGTGGTGTATAGATCATAGTATCGATTATATTGCAGCTTCCTTCGTCAGAAGATCTGAGGACATGAAGATGCTGAGAAGCTTCCTTGATGAGAATGGCGGAGAGAAGATTAAGCTTATAGCTAAGATAGAGAACAGAGACGCCATTGAGAACTTTGAGGAAATAGCGAAACAGACCGACCTTGTTCTTGTTGCTCGTGGAGATATGGGCGATGAGATCGGTTATGAGAAAGTGCCGGGTGTTCAGAAGAAATTAATTAAGAGATGTAATGAACTGAGAGTTCCGGTAATAGTTGCAACGCAGCTTTTGGAATCGATGGAGAACAAACCTATACCGACGAGAGCTGAGGTATCGGATATATATAATGCAGTTTTGGACGGAGCCGATGGTTTGCTGGTAACCGGAGAGACTGCCGGCGGTGATTATCCGGTAGAAGTTGTTGAAGAGCTTGTGAAGGTTGTAATACAGGCAGAGCAAGACATGACGAGATAATGAAAGGAGAGAAATCCCCTATGGAAAAGAAGTATGATATCAAAACTATTATTAAGATAGCTGTTATTATCGCGGCAATCGCGTGGTGTGTGCTTAACATCGGAGGTATCCTGGCCGGAATCGGTAAGTTCCTGAGCATTATCTCACCGTTCCTTTATGGATGCATTATTGCCTTCGTACTCAATGTGCTGATGAGGTTCATCGAGAAGAAATGGGATGACAAGCTTGGAAGGAACAATAAGATCTTGAACAAGCTGAAGAGACCTGTTGCGATTGCGCTGTGCCTGCTTGTTGTATTCGGCATCGTATGTGCGATCATATTCCTGGTTGTACCGGGATTCTATGCTTCGGTAATGACCTTTGTCAGCAACGTTCCGGACTATGTTGATAAGGTCAATGGATGGTGGGCAAATCTCGTTGCTTTTGCTGCGGGACATGACATCGTCCTTCCAAGCAGCGTTGTTGACTCAAATGATGTTATTAAGATTATTACAGAATACTTTAGCGAATCCGGTTCTAATATCATTAATGAGACAATCAGCAAGACCTCATCACTGTTTTCAGGTCTTATTAATGCGCTGTTATCAATTATTTTTGCTATATACATTCTTGGCAACAAGGAAAGATTGCAACAGTCTGCTAAGGATGCAGTCAGGGTTCTTGTTCCGGATGATAAGGAAGAGGGATTATTCGCTATTGCCAGAACAACGGAGGCAACATTCTCCAGCTTTGTTTCCGGACAGTGCCTTGAGGCTTGCTGCTTCGGAATAATGTCATTCATCGGACTTGAGATATTCAGATTCCCATATCCGGGCATGATTGCGATTGTTCTTGGATTTACAACTCTGATACCGGTATTCGGAGCATTTATCGGTGGAGCAATCGGTTTCGTATTGATTGCACTGACCAGTCCGCTTAAGGGTCTGTATTTCCTGATATTCCTTGTGGTTATTCAGCAGCTGGACAACAATCTGGTATATCCGAGAATTGTTGGCAAGTCAGTTGGACTGCCGGGAATGCTGGTACTTCTTGCGGTAACAGCAGGCGGTAGCGGATTCGGCATTCTGGGACTGCTGGCAAGTGTTCCGCTGTGTGCAGTACTCTATGGTATGTACAAAGGCTTCATTGAGCAGAGACTGTTGATGAAGCAGTATGCTGAGGACGGATTAAGGAGTGAGAACTACGATGTTGGAGATTAACAGAGCAGACAGAGCGGAAGCCCTGTTCAGAGAAGGATATAATTGCGGTCAGGCCGTATTTGCTGCTTTTGCCGATGTGCTTGGACTGACGATTGAAGAAGCGGCACTCGAGGCGAGCGCATTTGGTGGAGGTATCGGAGGTCTTAGGGAGGTCTGCGGTGCGTTCAGTGGAATGGTTATGGTTGCAGGAAGACTCAAAGGTTATTCTGATCCACAAGAGGTTGAGGGCAAGAAGGCACTTTATCACCTTGTTCAGGAGATGTCGCAGGAATTCGATAACGAGATGGGATCCATACTCTGCAGAGAATTGCTCGGTATCAAGAAGGGAGAGAGCCTGCCTGAACCGGCTGTAAGAACAGAAGAGTATTATCAGCAGAGACCTTGTGTAAGAGCGTGCAGGATTGCTGCAAGAATTGCAGAGGAGAAATTATTATGAGTAATATCAAATCTGAAGTATATAAAGCATGTGTAGACATACTTCATGAGGAATTAAAACCTGCAATGGGTTGTACTGAGCCAATTGCTGTTGCATATGCAGGAGCTCTGGCAAGAAAGACTCTCGGCGCTATGCCGGATAAGGTTGACCTGACTGTCAGCGGCAACATCATTAAGAATGTTAAGAGCGTTATTGTTCCTAACACCGGCAAACAGAGAGGCCTTAGAACTGCGGTCGCTGCCGGTATTGTTTGCGGTGACGCAGATAAGGAACTTGAAGTAATTGCAGATGTTACTGAAGATGGCATCGAGCAGATGAAACAGTTCAGAGATACCAAGGAAATCAGTATTAACAGATCAACTGCAAGTATTCCATTCGATATTCAGGTTAGGGTAGAGAAAGGCAGTGACAGCGCATATGTCCGCATTGTTGCTACTCATACCAATGTCGTATGCATCAAGAAGAACGATGAAGTTCTCCTGTCACGTGAGTTCTCGGAGGAAGCTGCAGAACCACCTGCTAACAGGAGCTTGCTCACAGTCGAGAATATCGTTAACTTCGCTGATGAAGTTAAGATCGAAGATGTCAAGGATGTCTTAGAGAGACAGGTTGAGTACAATATGGCGATTGCTGAAGAGGGCATGAAGCACAATTACGGTGCCAACGTCGGCAAGATCATCATGCTGTCACAGCATAACAACGTGTGGAATCAGGCCAAAGCCTACGCCGCAGCTGGTTCTGATGCGAGAATGAACGGCTGCGATATGCCTGTTGTTATCAACTCGGGAAGCGGCAACCAGGGAATGACGTCGTCTATTCCGGTCGTTATCTATGCAAGAGCAATGGAGATTGGCGATGAAGAGATGTATAGAGCACTCTGTGTTTCCAATCTCATTACAATTCATCTCAAGACCGGTATCGGCAGTTTGTCTGCATATTGTGGAGCAACAAGTGCAGGAGTAGGTGCAGGAGCCGGAATATGCTACCTCTATGGCGGCAGATACGAGGAAATCTCACGTACCGTAATGAACGCTTTGGCCATCAACTCGGGAATGATATGCGATGGTGCCAAGGCAAGCTGTGCAGCTAAGATTGCTTCGGCTGTTGAGTCCGGATTGCTCTCTTGGAGCATGGATCAATCACACAGCTATTTCATGGATGGAGATGGCATTGTAATTAAGGGTGTTGAGAACACCATTGCTGCAGTCAGCAGGATAGCAAGAGAAGGAATGAGATCGACGGATGCCGAAATCATTCAGCTGATGATAGAAAACTGATTATCGAGGAACTAATTCAGATGGAACTACTTAAGAACAATAAGAGACTTACAGAGAAGGTTGTACTGACAATAGTCGGAAACGTGATATATGCAATGGGTAACAACCTGTGCATATTGCCGCTTAACCTATATAGTGGTGGTTTTACGGGTATTGCACAGCTGATAAGAACCTTCCTTATTCAGTTCCTGCATTTCCCACAGATCCAGGGATTGGATATCGTTGGTGTACTGTATTTTCTTGTCAATGTACCGTGCTTTCTCTATGCATATAAGGTAATGGGCAGAAAATTCTGTATCACAACACTTATTTCAATTGCGATGGCTTCGGCTTGTCTGTCGTTGATACCGATTCCTCACACTCCAATCATTGAGGATAAGATGCTGGCATCGGTAGTTGGCGGACTGGGATCCGGAGTAGGAGCAGGAATGGTACTTAGAGCCGGCAGCTCACAGGGCGGACAAGATCTGCTCGGAGCATGTCTTGCCAAGACTCATCCTAATTTCAAGGTTGGAACAATTGGCATTATCATCAGCTGCTGTGTATACAGTGTATGTCTCTTCATGTACGACATCACAACAGTTCTGTTCTCCATTATTTTTGCGGTAGTAACTGGAATGTGTGTTAACAGAGTGCATGTTCAGAACATCAAAATGCAGGCAATGATTTTCACCAAGAAGGAAGGTCTTGTAAATGCAATAATGCACGAGATGAGACGTGGTGTTACCAGCTGGGAAGGCATGGGAGAATATACTAAGGAAGATTCTCATATTATTGTAACCGTGCTGTCCAAATATGAACTGCCTATGCTCGAGGATATCATCGCAAGAATAGACCCTAATGCTTTCGTTATTATCAACGAAGGTGCCCAGGTTCTTGGCAATTTCGAGAAGAGATTTACAGAATAGTATGAATACGATCAAGCTTCCGGAGCTCTTAGCTCCAGTTGGCGGATGGCCGCATCTCACTGCGGCTGTAAATAGTGGTGCAGATGCCGTCTATATGGGCGGCACTCTTTTTAATGCTCGCATTTACGCCGACAACTTTACAGAGGAAGATCTTCCGGAAGCAATCAAGTACGCACATCTTCATAACGTTAAGGTGTATATCACGCTGAATACGCTCCTCAAGGATAGCGAGTTGCAGCGTGCTCTCGAATATGTC
>JAZUDV010000079.1:0-11977 GCA_045639825.1 Anaerovoracaceae bacterium | reverse complement strand
GAAGAGCTATCGATTATTATAGGTATCGCCCTATTGATAATCGAAATTGTCAACATAATGAAAAAGAAGTAACCGCCCTAGCAAAGTGTGTTACTTCTTTTAGTAATCCTAGGCTAACCGTCTATCGGTAGCACTTCATATGCATAATATACTCTACTTTTATTGTTTTGTAAACTCCCATATAAACTGGAATTTGTTAAACGCATTCGTTGTTAACCATAACCATGATCCTTGTGCTGCCACTTTCCATCTTTATCTCTTACAAGTATCCACTGCCATCCAGTATATGTGTCATTTGGATTCAGTGAACCATCGCCACCTTTACTATCAGTATCAAATGTTGACTCTAGAACGATAACTGCGTCAGCTTCTTGCACATCCCTTTCTTTCTCTGATCTATCATCGCCTGTATATCTGATTTCTGTCATACTGCAACCCGTAAAGCCTTTAAAGCAATCAAATACAACCTGGCAAGCTTCTTCATAATCTTCCTGTGTATATATTTCAGATTCAATAGGGATGATATTACAGTTTGCAGTTTCCCCTAATCCAGAACATGCGCATAAACACATTACCATGATTAAGATTATAGACATTACCAATGTTTTTCTGACTAACTTATTCATCTTAGTTCCTCCATCAATTCCGATTTGATGACCTGATTATACCACATTTACGGTATTGACACGAATAACCCGATGTTGACACGACCAAGGTGGTATTGACACGACCAGAGCGGTATTGACACGACCTGCCCTTACCCGACTGCAGCTTTCTATCAAATTCATGCAGCACACTGAAAATTGATGCTATTTTTCTTATACTCCCAGAAAGCACAAAACCTCTAAACCCTTTGAAATCAAGGGCTTTGCAAAGAAAAAAGAGTCAATACAAATTGTATCAACTCTTTGTCCTATCCTGGTCGGGATGACAGGATTTGAACCTGCGGCCTCCTCGTCCCGAACGAGGCGCTCTACCAAGCTGAGCCACATCCCGATATATATGCCAGCCTGCTTATTATAACACATTTCTGATAATGTGCAACAGAGGGTCAATGCAACGGAGGGTCAGACCCCTTTGATCAAAATGCAAAAAGGGGACAGATCCTCTCTTGCACCCAAGCTAAACATATTTATCTATTCTTATCCAGATACGTCCTTTCTTGGACTCGCCGCCTATCTCCGCAAGAACCGCCTTGCCTTTGCCTCGGAGGACGAGAGTGTCACCTTCCTCCATCTTCATATCCGGCTTGGTCGCTTCTGCGTGGTTGACCGAAACGATGCCCTGACGGATTGCTTCGGCAGCCTTGGTTCGTGAGAGCTTGAACGCCGTAGCGATCACATTGTCCAGTCTTGCGGACGGAATCGTATCTTTGATTTCCTGGACGTGAGCCTCAGGAACAACGAGATCGTTGATGCCGACTATCTTGGTCTTAATTTCCGAATGACCGACCTGCTTGTATTCACTCATCAGGAAGTCTGCAATCTCAGGGAGAATTATCATATCCGCACCATCGTCACGAACCAGAATATCTCCTATCACGCTTCTCTCGATGCCAAGCCCCAGAACCGAACCGAGATAATCTCGGTGGGTCAAAGTCTTGGATCCCTTAGGAATGTCTATGTGCAGAACGCTGAGCAGATCCTCGCACGCATCTTCATCACTCATATTGAGGTCGCGAGGAATGCACAGCAGGAGTCTCCGCTCGGCACTGTCGTAACCGCCATAGAAAACGCACCGCGCATCCGAGCCGGCTACTCCGGAGCCTCGCACATGCGCGCCGGCTACGGCCTGCTCATGCGCATCAAGAAACTTGGTCGCGACAACATAATAGCCTTCGCCCGCGCGCCTCACCTGATCCTCTATTCTTGACCTCAATAACTCATCTCTATCCATGTCATATTTATCCCGGGCTTAATGTTGACATCCATTCTCTCATGTCAACATTAAGCCCGGGATAACATTGACATTGACATTATTATTTAACAGTAATTCTCGCTGCGTCCTTCAGATAATTATTAGCTGTAAATGCCTCGGCCAACTTGCTGCCGCCTGAGTACACGCCCAGCACCTCCGCATCAACGCTGTATTCACCGGCTTCCTTGAAAGTATACGAAGCATTAATTGAGAATACGCAGTTGGCCTCGCCCGTTGTATACGAATCAGCAACAAGCGCGAACTCGAACGGCACCTCGTCTACCTTCTTTCCATCCTTGTAAATATAGAATTTGCACTTAACAACGCCCTTGTCCTTAGCTGAGTAGCCCTTGTAACTGCGATTGCCCACAACGAACGGAATATCCACCTTGTCGCCGGCGCTGGCAGTCATAATCGTGTCCAGACCCGCATCGATGCCGTTCCTCAGGATGATATCCTGTGTGTTGCAAGCATCGCCCGTGCCGCCATTCTCCGGCGCCGCATCAGCAGCATAGCGATTCTTCAGCACAATAATCTGCTGGATTACCGCATTGTCGTATTTCATCTTAGGATTGCTGAACTTGTAATCCTGCAGCGTTATGTAATCCTTCTCCATATGAGTGAAACTGCCGGCAAGGAACATGTCGTAGCTGTCAGGTCTGGCGGCTCTCGCTGAGAGAGTTTCGGCCGCGCTGTCAGCATATTCCTGCTTGAGTTCTATGTCGTTATCCGAGTCGGCAATTACCAGGGCAACAAGGTTGCCGGAGGCATCCTTGATGTATCCGCAGGCTGTCAGCGCGTGCGTGCCTACTCTTGACTCGCCGTTATAGAAAACGATGTCGATTCCGACAGCATCGTCGTTATCTATCGCATCCATGATGGTAGCCGCCAGTTCACTAACCTCGTACTTGGAAGTATCGAATTTGCTGTACAGAGGCTCTGCAGCGTAATCGTTATAGTGACCCTTGTTCGTAATCTTGCCGCCATCAGCTGTTCCCGGATCTCTCACCTGTGTCGATGAGAAGAGATCACTGGACTCATTACTGATAAACACAGCATCTCTCGAGCCATTCTTGCCTGCCTTCTCAGCCGCAGTCTGATCCATGTTCATTCCATTGAAATAGAACTTGATGCCGGTATCCTGAAAAGCTCCGTCATCAAAGTAATTCTCAGTAAACTCAGAGAGTATCTCATCTTCGTTCTGCTCGTCAGCCCAGCCGCTTGTTACCAGCATGTCTGCAGTACTTGCGGCCCAGCAGAGATTGGCATCACCGTAAGGAGTGCCTACGGTTTTGGAGCTGTTGTCCTTGCCACCGAACTTCTCGGCATCAATAAGGCAAAAGTCTTCACCGCCATCAATTCTCGCACTGCTGCCGCCCGCAAAATGACTCGCAATATTCTCTGCTACAGCATCCATCACATCAGCAGTCATGCTATGCGAATTGCTTAATCCGGCAATGCAAGCTGTATAACTATTACCACTCTCATCCTCAAAATCGAATGTCAATTTGGTAAGCTCAGCATTGCTCGTCATTTCTGTATTAGCTATTTCATTAATCTTAACCTCAGCAGTCGCACCGCTGCCACCACTGCAGCCAACACATAGCGCCGCAATCATCAGCAAGCTAAGAACCAAACTCAGATATCTACTCCTATTACTCATATAACCACCTCTGCTATCGTATGCTATCGTTATCCCGGGCTTAATGTTGACATGCAACAGCGAATGTCAACATTAAGCCCGGGATAACATTGACATAACATTGACATTATTTCAGGATTTCTTCCAGGTCGCTTGATGCCTGGAGGAAGTTTTTAAACAGGATTGTTGTCATGCCGAATTTGTTGGCAGTGTCGAGGTTTGCCTGTATGTCGTCTATGAAAACACACTCCTGCGGGTCGAGATTGTATTGCTTGAAGAGCTCCCAGAAGATCTTGTCCTCAGGCTTAATGGATTTAACCGTGTACGAATATACACCGCCGTCCATATGCTCGATAAAATCAAGCGCATGCTTGCTTTTGCTCTTAACATAATCCGAATAGTTGGACAGAAACAGCACCTGATAGCCCCTGCTCTTAAGATCGTCGATCCAAGGAATCACATAGTCCAGTTTCTTAGTGCACTCACCGACCCTTTCAACAGCCTCACGAATCTCCGCCTCATAACGAGGAGACTGCTCGACCATTTTGGCAATGATATCTTCAAAAGTCATCACGCCGCGATCCAGTTCCTTCCAATACGGACACCTGAAAGTGCATGCCGTAACTATATTCTGCACTCGAACACTATCAAAAAGTGATGCAACGTACTCGTCCCAAGGGAATCCGATCAGCACGCAGCCCACATCGAATACTACTGTTTTAATCATACTTATCTCCTTATATGCATATAGTTTACCATAACTGTGATATAATGTTCTCAATAATTATATTTTGGCGTTGCCGCAAGGTTGAGAACATTGATCTCCGTCGGCTTCGCTCCTGCACAAATCATCCCGGGCTTAACGTTGACATTCATGAAGACAATTATCCTGGCCAGCAAGTCGCCACGAAGACTTGAGATATTAAGAAAGCACGGCATCGAGCCGATTGTCATTCCATCAAATGCGGAGGAGAACCTCCCTGACGGTATTGGCATGGAGGCAGCTGTAGAAATGCTCGCCCGCCAGAAGGCCGAGGCTGTTTACAATGAACTCAAAAACAACCCGGCTCTCGCAAAAGAGCACGGGCTTGTTGACAGTTCGGATGATTCCGGCTACGTTGATGCTGTTATCATCGGTTCGGACACCATCGTTTATAAGGACGAAATCCTCGGCAAACCAAAAGACGCCGACGATGCTTTTCGTATGCTCGCTATGTACCGCAACACCTATCACTACGTGGTCACAGGCATGGCACTCATTGACCTCAGAACGGGCGAAATTTCCGTCTTGAACGACGTAACCACCGTCTATTGCAAGAATTACACCGACGAACAGATACGCGAATACATCGCCTCTGAACAGCCATACGACAAAGCCGGAGCTTACGCCATTCAAGGTCCTTTCATCGAGTACATCGACCACTACGACGGCGACTACGAAAACGTAATGGGCTTCCCATTCTATCGCCTACATCAAGAGCTCAACCTCGGTTAATTCAGTTAACTCAGTTACAGAGATATAATTGTCGTCATACTTCTTGCCGTTGACCGTGAAGCGCTTGAATCCGCTCTCCTTACCATCCGGATTCTTCACTGCGATGTGCAACTTGCACCCACGGAAGACTTTGTTAATCTCGAATTCTTTCCATTCACTCGGAATTGATGGAGCGATTCTGATTCCATTAATATCTGGTCTTATTCCGAGTATTCCCTCAACGCCGGCTACCATTACAGTAGATGCTGTTCCGGTCAGCCAGTGAACGTGCGAGGTTCCAAACTTCGGACTTACTGCACTCTCTGTGAACTGCCCGTATGCATAAGGCTCAATGCCTCTGATTTCAGCTCTATCATTCTGCATTGCAGGTGAATTCTCGCAGTAATACTCATAGGCTCTATCGCCGTGTCCGAGCAAGGCCTCTGCGAGTATCAGCCAACCCTGTGTCTGTGAGAATATTCCTCCATTTTCCTTAACACCTGCGTTATAAATTACCGATAGGGCTCCCGGGAAAGCATTAACATGGTAAGGCGGATACATAAGGGCTGCACCATATTCTGTGTTTAATATTTCGTGAACATTATTCATTGCCGCTCCTGCCTGCTCCTCATTCGCAAGTCCGCTGATAACAGACCAACTCTGTGGATTGAGCCACATGGAAGCCTCAGGCGCATCTCTGTGTCCTATTGTCTCACCATCCTCAGTAAAGCCTCGAATGAATCTATCTTCATTCCAGCACTCCTTGTTGATGATATCGCCCAGCTTGCATCTCTCATCGTCAAGCCATTTGCAGTATTCAGTCTCACCCCTTGCTGCCGCAAACTTGCCGAGAATTGAATATGCATAGTAGAACTGCATAGCGACAAAGCTGGATTCTCCCTTGGCTCCAAGTCTCAGGCAGTCGTTCCAGTCTGCATAGAGTCCGGCAGGCATTTTGTGAACACCGAGCCTCTGTCTTGAGAACTCAATTGCCATCTTGAGATGTTCATATACGCTGGCCTCACCCTTATTCGCATAAGGAATCACTTCGTCCAGGAAGTCAATATTCCCTGTCTCTGCAATATATTTGTAAACCGTCGGGAAGAGCCAAAGTGCATCGTCTGCACGATATGCAGGATGTCCTGTCGCCTTCACATAGGATGCATCATCCGGTGTATCTTCATATCCCGGGTTATGTGTGAATTTAACCAGTGGCAATCCGCCTCCGTTATCCACCTGTGCAGACAACATAAATCTTATCTTTTCAAGTGCCATTTCAGGTTTAAGATGAATAATTCCTTGTATATCCTGAACTGTATCTCTGTAGCCATATCCGTTGCGGAGGCCGCAGTAAATGAAGGATGCTGCACGTGACCAGATGAATGTCATGTAGCAGTTGTATGCATTCCAGGTGTTGATCATAGTGTCAAACTCTGAACTTGGGCTGTGTACTTCGAATGCGCTGAATCGGTCAGCCCACATTTCCTTCAGCTCAGCAATCTCCTTGGCGCACTGCTGCTTGACATTTTCATATCCGGCAGTAATATCTGCTGCCTCCTCGTCACCATGCTTACCAAGGATAAATGCAATGTTCCTGGTTTCGCCCGGTTGCAGTTGAACAAGCGTTGCAAGTGCACCACAGGAATTTCCGTTATAATTCAATGTATTTCCAAGATCCCCTTGCTCAACACCAATTGGCTTGTCATAAGCGCGATAAGCACCAAGAAATGCGGTTTTGGCTCCACAATATGATGAAACCTCGTTTCCTGCCAAGCTGAAGAATCTCTCGGAAATATTCTCATGATCAGTCTGCTCCGGCGAATCGAAGAGATTGCCGTGAATTCTCTGGATGATTCTATTTCCATTGAAAAGAGTCCTTGTAACAAATTGCGAATACTGCAGGTTAACCTGGTCGTTTTCGTAATTATCGGTATTAGTAAACTCCGCATAGCCGGTAATTGTGAGGCTTCTTTCCTGTTCAGATGCGTTGGTTAGCTCAAGCTCCCACACCTCATATGTCCGGTCAAGTGGCACATAATAAGTTGCCTCTGCGTGGATGTTCTCATAGTCAGACTCAATCACCGTGTATCCCATTCCGTGACGGCACTTGCTCCTGTATACATCAAGTGGCTTGGCAACAGGCTGCCATGAAGCAGACCAGTAGTCCTTGCTGTCATTATCTCTCAGGTATATATATCGTCCCGGTTGGTCGAACTGATTGAATATGTATCTGAGAATTCTTCCATCAGCGCCGGATTTGGCAAAGCTATATCCGCCTGCGTTAGCGGAGATAATTGCCCCATACTCAGGAGATCCGAGATAGTTAGCCCAAGGCTTCGGTGTATCCGGTCTTGTTATTACGTATTCTCTATTGTTGTCATCAAAATATCCGTATTTCATGTCTATTCAAATCTGTATATTATAGTCTGTCTGTAGATTTCGCCCTTCCTCAGTATGCAGGACGGGAAATTATCGAATGTAATTGCCGATGGATAATTCTGCATCTCAAGGCACACTGCATCCGAGATGTTGTATAGCTGCATTCCCGGCTGAGTAGTAAAGGCGGTCAAAGCGATACCGCTCTTATCGCCGGTTAGCGTAGCTGCCTTTCTGAGGCTTCCCTCTCGGCCTGCTACAACATAATTGATATCGTAGTACCCTTTCTCGGCAGTACCAATCTCGCGTTCTTCTCTAAAATCGTACTTGCTGTCTTGAACGCTTGCAATCTCACCGGTCGGTATTAAGCCTTCACCTACAGGAGTGTAGCTATCTGAATTGATGCTAAGTCTGTGCCCGGATATATCAGTCTTTCCAACAGCTTCACCATTCTGATACTCTACTCCGTTAAGGTTAAAATAGATGTGGTTGGTAACATTGATGATGGTGTCTTCAGTGGAGGTTGCGGCCAGCTCGATTTCAAGCGCCTTGCCATTGAGATTGTATGTCGCTTGAAATCGGACGGCGCCCGGAAAGCCATCCTCGCCGTCCGCGCTCGTCCTCTCGAGCACCAGACGAGCCGAGCCGGCCGCACCGTTTTCATCAATCATCCTACCCTCCATAGGCTGATCCTTCCAGCTACCATGAATGTAGTTCTCACCATCATTCTTAAGCACTTGATAAGTCTCGCCATTAAGGACGAATTCAGCGTTCTTTATTCTGTTGGCTACACGTCCGACAAGCGCTCCTCTTGAAGCTACATCAACAAGATTGCCATTCCTATCCGGAACCCTCAGATGGTCAATGGTTCCACCAATTGGGGATACCTCTAATTCAATTATGCCGTTGTTCAATTTCCAACTCATTTTATTTAGTACCTGCAATCCTGTATATCATATCTTCGTCGTAGTAGTTCATGCCAAAATGCATATCCTTGTAAGTCCACACACCATATCCAATGTCATACTTATCGAATACAGCTAGAACATCCTTATACCAGTTCCATGCGCTATCAGCAGGTGCGTACTTGATTACTCCGAATTCACCGCAGTACAGCTGAACATCCATTTTCTTGGCATGCTCAACAGCCTGTATTATCCTCTCCTCGTGATAGCTCTCAGGCCACTTGGGATTAGGATACTCGGTTGTAGGAACGTTCGCCCAATCAGGCGCCCACTCGGCCTTCTGATGAGTGAACTCTTCCGGATTGTAGTAGTGAAAATCCCATACAATATTCTTATCGAGCGGCTGCTCAAGTGTCGGAATTGTCAGAACGCTATTGAACCAACTGCCACCATACATAATGATGCTATCAGCTGTAATCTCCCTGATAGCCTTGACCGACTTGTTGATTAGCTCGTTCCAAGGCTCAATACTACCCTCTCCCGCAACTTCATTAAGCAACTCGAAAGCCACATGCTCGTGCATGCTATATCTTGTTACAATCTGCTTCCAGAGCTCTATGAATTTTGTCTGCATCTTCTCGTTATGCAGCAGGTCATTCTCTTCCTTGGGAACCACATTCGCTATAGCATTGTTGAAGTCATATCCCTCAGCTCTATGCAAATCGAGAATAATATCCAGTCCGTATTTCTTAGTCCAATTAACTGCATCATCCACATGACCCCAGCCTTGTTCAGTCTGAAAAACCGGGTAATCAATAGGAACGCGCACGTGGTCGTAACCAACATGCGCGATGAATGCAATGTCCTCTTCTCGGATGAAG
Organism: Anaerovoracaceae bacterium; assembly: GCA_045639825.1. Taxonomy (GTDB): domain Bacteria; phylum Bacillota; class Clostridia; order Peptostreptococcales; family Anaerovoracaceae; genus Crickella. Next base: position 2,782 of record JAZUDV010000079.1, on the reverse strand, counting down.
GTGCTGTATCGCTCTTCTGTGTAGTCACACTGCGACAGCCATCCACCGAGGTTGATTCCTTTTGCCAGTTTCATTTAATTCCTCTTTTCTGGTTCCTGACGCGTCTAACGAATTCACATATCCGCAAGGCTCGTCAGTATCTCTAGCCCTTAACGCTTCCTTCCGAAACACCCTTGATGATGAATTTGGATAGGAACAGGTATGTGATCATTACCGGCAGAATTGCTATCAGAATGAACATGTATACCTTACCCATGTCGAACTTGGAATAGTCTGCGGATCTCAGCTGTGCGATCATGATAGGCACTGTCTTCAGTTCCTTCTTGTCAATCAGCAGAGCCGGGATGAAGTAGTTATTCCATGATGTTACGAAAGTGAAAATTGCCTGAACCGCGATTGCCGGCTTCATGATAGGCAGCACAATGCGGTTGAATGTTCTGAATTCACCGCTGCCGTCTACTCTCGCTGCCTCTACAATCTCGAGCGGTAGTACTGACTCCATGTACTGCTTCATATAGAAGAATACTACAGGAGCAGCCATTCCGGGGATAATCAGCGGCAACCAGTTATTAGTCAGCTTGAGATTAAAGCAGATCTGGTAGAATCCTACTGCACTTACCTGTGGCGGAATTACCATTACTGCGATAATGAAAGCAAATGCCGCATTCTTGAATCTGAAGTTATACGCATGAATTCCGTATGCTGTCAATGCAGAGAAATATGTTGACAGTCCTGCGGTAAGAGTGGCTATGATAAAGCTGTTCAGCATCCCGCGCGGCATACTGATTGAAGCATCATGCCATGCATTATTCAGGTTCGTAAAGAAGTTCTCTCTCGGAATCAGTGAGAATCCCGCCTGCAGCTGTGCATTTGAACGTGTTGCGTTGATGATCAGCATGTAGAAGGAGAACAGGCACAGAACTGTGAGGAATACCAGAATAAGATATACCACAATTCTTGTAATATTGAGCATTGTGCGCGCCTTGAGGCTATCAGATTGGTTGTAATTCATCTCTAGTCCTCCTTAGTCATGCTACGATATACGAACAGTGACAGAATACCTGTAATGATAAATACGATTACAGAAACAGCTCCTGCCATGCCGTAGTTCTTACTTGTTTGCAGATAGTTGTTAATATACATTACCAGGGTCATACTTGTACGATTCGGTATGCCGGTACCCTTCGTCAGTACCTGTGGTACATCGAACATCTGCAGACCTCCGATCATAGCCGTGATAACCGTGTAAATTACAATAGGCTTGAGGAGTGGTAGTGTAACCTTGAAGAATGTCTGCGTCGAGCTTGCCCCGTCTATATTAGCTGCTTCAAACATGCTCTGGTCGATTCCCATGATACCCGCCATCAGCAGTATGGTTGTATTACCAAACCACATGAGGAAGTTCATCAGTGCTACGAGAGAGCGAACAGAGAATGCGGTGCCGAAGAAGTCTATCTTCGCGCTGCCGTTCGCCAGTAGGAACTGATTGATTGGTCCAACGCCTGAGAACAGTGTGAAGAACAGCATTGAAAATGCCGCTGCCATGATAAGGTTCGGCAGATAGATTACTGTTTTAAAGAACTGCTGGCCCTTGATCTTCAGTCTGTAGCTCGTGAAGAACAAAGCGAGCAGCATTGCTATTACCATCTGTGGAACAGCGCCCATCAACCACATGATGATGGTATTCCACGCATATTTGAGGATGTCGATAGTTCCTGCTTTGTCCGGTGTGAACAGCTTGATGTAGTTATCAAGGCCGACAAAGTTAGGGCCTACATGCTGCAGACCAACCTTGTAGTTCTCGAAGAAGCTGTTACCGATAGTCAGGAGCTGTGGTGCAAGATGGCAAGCAGCATACACGATAAAGAACGGCAGTATGAATATTATGCCCCACTTCGCGTAGCTAACGCCCTTGCTCTTATTAATGGCAGCTGCATCGCCGCCTTTTAATTTAGGTAACTTACTCATTTCTTTTACCTTTTTCAATTTCCTGTCTTAGTTAATATTGTCTATAGATAAGATAATAGGGCGAGGTCAAGCCTCGCCCTATTAAAGGTCGTTATCAGTTATTATTCTGGTAAAACGATATCCGGATAAGTCTCGCCAACATACTTGTAGAAGTTAGCCATAGCCTCGTCCTTAGTGATGTTGCCCTTGAAGTAGTCGCAGAGCTGAGCCTGGAGACCTTCGTTCAGGAGCTGGTCATAAATAGTGTTGTTCTTGAATACGATATTGTCTGTCATACCGCAGAACATAGCTACGTCGTTCTGTCCGCCGAGGAATGCATTACCATACTCAGGGTCATTAGCAACTGCCTCGTTAACGCCCTTGTTGTTAGTGAACTGTGCCTCATTCTTGATGAGGTTAGTGCATGTCTCTTCGTCGTTAGTGAACTTGTTCATGATGTCAGCTACTACAGAAGCATTGTCTGTTCCTGCAGCTGCGAGCAGCCAAGTACCACCCCAGAAATGAGCCTGTGGTCCCTGACAAATAGCCCAGTCGCCGGAGCATCCCTTATCAGGATCCTGAGCATTGCCCATTGAGAAGTTGAAGTACCAAGCAGGTCCGAAGAAGCACATAGTCTTGCCGGATGCGAACATCTGAGCAGTGTGAGCGTCTCCCCAAATACCTGTCTCGTCTACGATTGTGTAATCGTTCTCAGCATAGTTCTCAGTCTGAGCAACCCAGTTCTCGATTGCTGCTGGCATTGTCAGATTGTTGTTCTCGTCAACCCATGCAGTCTCTGCATTGTTGGAGAATACTCTGTAAGTGGAAGCGAATG
>JAZUDV010000078.1:0-13688 GCA_045639825.1 Anaerovoracaceae bacterium | reverse complement strand
GGTGGACAGGCATCCAAGGCTTCCAACATCGGTCAGGTTGCACAGTTCGCAGCAGCTGGTAAGGAAGTTGCTAAGAAGTCCCTGTCACAGATCGCTATGAGCTATGGTTATGTATACGTTGCACAGGTTGCAATGGGAGCTAACCCTAACCAGACTCTCAAGGCTCTCAACGAGGCTATCGCATATAATGGACCATCCCTGATCATCGGATATGCTCCATGCGAGATGCACTCCATCAAGGGCGGCATGATGAACTGCCAGCAGGAGATGAAGAAGGCTGTAGAGTGCGGTTACTGGAACCTCTTCAGATTCAACCCAGCACTCGCTGCTGAAGGCGAGAATCCATTCACTCTGGACAGCAAGGTACCAGCAGGCGGATATCAGGAGTTCCTGATGAACGAGGCTAGATACTCCAGACTGACTAGAGAGAACCCAGAGAGAGCTAAGGACCTCTTCGCTAAGAACGAGGCAGCTGCTCAGGATAGATATGACAAGCTGGTTAAGTTTGTTGACTTCTATGCACCAGAGCAGAAGTAATTAGAGCTTAGGATTCTAAAGACTATACTAAAACCCCCTTACCCGTAGGTGAGGGGGTTTTTGGTGGGATGTTAGAGCAATAAAATACCGACTAGGTGGCTCTGTGGTAGCCGGTGCTTAGCGATTGACAAGTCGAAGACGAAGTCAGAGCTTAGCATCCGCTGCGTTAAACCACAGCGAGGCGAGAGCCGTACACCTAGTCGGTACTTTATTGCTCTATATTAGATCTTATCGTTGCTACCCAGTACGTTCAGAATCTTGTGTGTTACCATTTCCTTAACGGCCTGTCTTGCAGGCTTGAGGTACTGACGTGGGTCGAAGTGATCCGGATGCTCAGCAAAGTACTGACGTATAGTTGCTGTCATAGCAAGACGAATGTCTGAGTCGATGTTAATCTTGCAAACTGCCGATCTTGCAGCCTGTCTCAGCTGATCCTCAGGAACGCCGATAGCTCCAGGCATGTTGCCGCCGTTAGCGTTGATAATTTCAACAAATTCCTGTGGAACGGATGATGCTCCGTGAAGAACGATAGGGAATCCAGGAAGTCTCTTAGTTACTTCGTCAAGAATATCGAATCTTAATTCAGGATTAGTACCAGGCTTGAATTTGTAAGCACCGTGAGATGTTCCGATTGCGATTGCAAGTGAGTCACAACCTGTTCTCTTAACGAACTCCTCAACATCTTCAGGCTTGGTGTATGAACAGTCTTCTTCGGATACATTTACATCATCCTCGATACCTGCGAGAGTTCCCAGTTCTGCTTCTACTACAACGCCGTGTGCGTGTGCGTATTCAACAACCTTCTTGGAGAGTTCAATATTCTCTTCGAATGGCAGGGAAGAACCATCGATCATTACTGATGTGAATCCGGCATCAATGCAGGATTTGCATGTCTCGAAGTCAGGACCGTGATCGAGGTGCAGGCAGATAGGAATTTCAGGACATTCCTCAACTGCTGCGTCTACCAGCTTCTTAAGATATGTAGGGTTGGCATAAGCTCTTGCACCCTTGGATACCTGAAGTATAACAGGGGACTTGGTTTCTCTGCATGCTTCTGTGATACCCTGAACGATTTCCATGTTGTTAACGTTGAAAGCTCCGACAGCATAGCCGCCTTCATAAGCTTTCTTGAACATTTCTGTTGATGTTACTAAAGGCATTTCATTTCTCCTTTTCTCTTATTAAATATATACATATATATTTTACCACAAAACTTATACATATGTTACTTCAACTTCTTTAAGATAGTTTTCTTCGAGAGCTTTCTTAAGACGTTCTATCATCGGTATTCTTACTCCGATGTTTACGGCCATATTTGGATCATCGACATCATCGTTGACTTTGGTTCCGACAATTAATTCTACCTGATCCGTCTGACGCATTATTTTGATAATCTCCTTGGCAGGGTCTTCAGGCATGTTCTTAAGAAGCATCTTGTTGCTCAGGCGCTCAGTTGCCTTGGTCAAAGTCAGCATTCCTTCTGTAGTTAATGTTACGCCATCAATAATGCTGGCAGGTGGCAGGTCACCGGAAGGCGAGTCGTCAGGTCGAACCGATGTGCCGAGCTCTCTTGCCACGATTTTGGCCGTTGTTCCTCCTGCAACAATAATATTGCCTTTATAGTTTCTTATCAATTTGCCAAGCTCCTTATCATAAGACTTGGTTCTTGGTGCGCCGGTGACAATCAGTGTTCTACGAGGCTTTCTGATATGGACCACAACACAGGTAATATCGTCATTAGCTTGGTAATTATCATAGCTGTAAGCCTGAGTAACGATTGCTCTTGATAGATCCCTTGAACTGATACCCGGATTATCAATTAATGTTTTAGAGATGAAATCCCGTACATTTTCGACACCCCATCCCTTGGAGCCAACAGAGCTGTCTCTGTTGAATTTGAGTTTGGGCTGAGAAGACTCAACACCATACATTGATTTCAGTGACGTTCCATCTGCACTTCGCATTTGAGTAGCGGCACCGGGATTGCTCTCCTCGATGCTTCCCAGGCTGACACCGGCCTGTGCAACTCCGTCACTGAAGTATATCAGTCGATCGCCGATGCTCATCTTGAAGTATGAGGCAAGAACGGTTTCATCCTTAATTGCCGATTTACGATTCAGCTTGTGTGGAGTTTTTTCCCATTCAACAGGGGTTATTTCATGAAATCTGAGGCTTTCCGGATTATCATATTCCACAAGGGCAACCTCTATATTGTCCTTGTCAGGTGAATACGCGATCTGGGCAATGGTAAATGTGGAATAGCTGATGCCTTTCTCACCATCAACAGGAAGAGTATCCATTATGATTTCGGCAGAATGGGCGAGCTCGATAGGGGAGAAGGACATCTTTTGTCCCATGTGAGCCGTCAGTGAAGCAAGTACATTGGCTCTTACTCCGCTGCCCAGGCCATCCGAAAGAGTAGCACAGATTCTGTTCTTATCGTTGTTACGATTCAACAGGAATACATCTCCGCCAATCCTCTGACCGTGTTTATATAATTGTGAATAATCAACATCTATACATATATTGTTAAGCATTACTTCTAACCTCGGATACTATTGGTTGTTGCTGTTATCCATAAATATAGTATTCTCTTCGACCAGGCCGTAATCCTCGCTGTCTGTCGCATGTACGTTGAACTCGTCGATAATTGAGTTAAGAACGATTTCGGTTTCTGCAGCATTATCACCCAGGAGGGATGCAATCTGCTGTACTGTTTCAAGGGATTTGGAAATAACGTCCTCGGCCTTGCTTACTACAGTTTCTCTTCTGACTGTAGAAGTTGTAATATCTTCAAACATTGCTCCAAGGAGACGCTTGTTCTCAACCAGGAAGAATGTAACTCTTATAACCTTGCCGCTAATATTGAATCTGTACTGTGAAGGCTTGGATAAGAAGAATTGGTCTCTGAACTTATCTGCGAATGGAACAAACATATCAATATGTGATCCTCTGAAAGACTTCAGACCTTCGGCATCGAGGAATTCTGCAGGGTAGTCTTCGAACAGATCTACGAAACGCTTGTTGCAATCTGCGATATTCAGTTCATTATCTACAATTACGACGCCATGAGGAATTGTTGAGAGAAGAATATCAACCTTGCTCTCTGCGTCACGTCTCATCTTAGTAACGCACATATCAACTTCTGCTCTGCCACGGGCGATTGCTTTAGCCATATCACGGCATGAAGGATAACCGCAACCACCACAGTTGAGCTCATCTTCTTTACTGTGCTTGCCAAGCTTAATCATGATTTTCTGAATCTCTGCTTCACTGACTGCGGTTTCAGGTACCAGCTGGTTAGCAGGACCGGCATAACCGTTCAGAATTGCATAGCCCTTATCGTATATTTCCTGAGCAAAAGCTTCATCTCCTTCGAAGAGATTATCCTCATGAAGCCTATTACTTGTAAATTTCATAATTGCTTTCTGACGCTTGAGAGGAGATCCTGTCTGATCTGTTCCGGGGCCGTTAATACATCCGCCGCCGCAGTTAAGAAACTCAACAAAGAAGTCATCCTTGATTCCGGAAATGGAACGCTTGATCTGTTCGGAACCTGAGGTAGCTACTGCACTCAGCGAAACGAAAGATTCGTCCCATATTTTGGATGCTTGAATCTGACCGTTTTCAATAGGATATAGTGATGCTTTACCGGCTTTGCACGGCAGCAGTCTTACTTCAATACCTGTATCTATTGTATCAAGTTGGATGTTATCTTCTTCCATCCATTCCTTGACTTCTTTAAATGTCAGGGCAATGTCAGGATAACCCGGAGTTTTTTCTGCTTCTAGTTTCTTAGCAATGCAAGGACCGATAAATACCACAACAATATCATTGCCATAGAGATGGCGAAGATATGCACTATGTGCCTGGAGAGGTGATGGGAAAGGCGCGAGGTTCTTAATATACTCAGGACGATACTTGGTAATGAGTTCCACAACGGAAGGACATGCTGTAGATACGAAAGGTGCTACACCGTTGTTCCTGATATACATATCCATTGCTTCCGAAACAAGAGTAGCTCCTATTGCTGTTTCTGAAACATCGCTGAATCCCAATCTATACAGAGCTCTTAGGAAATTGTCTTCGTTACCCTCAAATTCGGAAACGTATGATGGCGCAACCGATGCGATAACTCTTTTTTTGGATAGAAAAGCCATTTTAACCCTATCGACGTCATTCCTAATGGTCTTAACTCCATTAGGGCAGGCTATAACACAGGTTCCGCAGTAGGTGCACTGCTCATCAATTATCATTGGGTGACTGTCTTTAACTTGTATTGCCTTGACCGGACATCTACGTACGCAACGATAGCAGTCACGACAGTTATTAACTTGAGTATATATAGGTCTTTCCATGTTAAGTTCCTCCATATTTCTATATATTATATTAACACAAAATGTGGTACAATTAATCAGTTAATAATAATTACCGGAGGTAAGAAAATGGCAAAAGCAACAGCTGAAGAATATAAGGAGATGGCGGGTAATTTCATCCACGACATTATCGATGAAGACCTTGCGAGCGGCAAGCACACCAAGATTGCAACTCGTTTCCCTCCAGAGCCTAATGGTTATCTGCATATCGGACATGCTAAGTCCCTGTGCTTGAACTTTGGTACAGCACTCAAGTACGGCGGTACATGTAACCTCAGATACGATGATACCAATCCTGTTAAGGAGGATATGGAGTTTATTAATTCCATCGAAGAGGATGTTCGTTGGCTCGGTTTTGAATGGACTGAAAGACTGTGGGCATCGGATTATTTTGATACTATGTACGAGGCAGCTATTGAGCTGATCAAGAAGGACAAAGCATACGTATGCCAACTTACACCGGATCAGATTAAAGATACAAGAGGAACTCTTACTGAGCCAGGTAAGGAGTCTCCATACAGAAATAGACCTATCGAGGAGTCACTTGATCTCTTCGAGAGAATGAAGAATGGTGAGTTCGAGGACAAGGAAATCTGCCTTCGTGCCAAGATTGATATGGCATCGCCTAACATTAATATGAGAGACCCGGTTATCTACAGAGTTGTTCACGCAACTCATCACAACACCGGCGACAAGGGGTGCATTTATCCTAACTATGATTTTGCACATCCAATTGAGGACGCTATCGAAGGAATTACTCATTCCATTTGCACACTCGAGTTCGAGGACCACAGACCTCTGTATGACTGGGTGGTTCAGGAAGTAGGCTTCTGGCCTAATCCACCAAGACAGATTGAGTTTGCACGTCTTAACATCACTACAATGATCATGTCTAAGAGATATCTCAAGAGACTCGTTGATGATGGTATTGTAGATGGATGGGATGATCCAAGAATGTCCACTCTGGCAGGCGTACGCCGCCGTGGATATACACCGGAGGCCCTGCGTAAGTTCTGCAACGATATCGGAGTTAGCAAGGCTGATTCAACACTCGATATCGCTCAGCTCGAACAGTGCGTTAGAGAGGATCTGCAGGACAGATGTCCGTCTCTCCACGTTGTAACCAATCCTATTAAGGTTATCATAGACAACTATCCTGAAGGCGAGGTTGAATGGGTAACTGTTGAGAACCACGGTAAGAAGGAAGAAATGGGAACCAGAAAGATCCCATTCGGCAGAGAGCTGTGGATTGACGGAGATGACTTCATGGAAGTTCCTGAGCACAAGTACTTCAGACTCTTCCCTGGTAATGAGGTTAGAATGAAGGGTGCTTACTTCGTTAAGTGCAACGAGGACGGAGTTGTTAAGAATCCTGATGGCAGCATCAAGGAGATTCACTGCACATACGACCCTGAGACTAAGGGCGGCAACTGCGATACACGTAAGGTAAAGGGAACAATCCACTTCGTTGAGGCAAGCAATGCCAAGAAGATTGCTATCAGAGAGTATAGCTATCTTAACAGAATTAACGAAGAAACCGGCGAGTATGAATTCAATCCTGATTCATTGATTGAGACTTGGGGATATGCTGAACCAAGTGCTAAGGATATCAAGGCAGGTGAGAGATTCCAGTTCTTCCGCAAGGGTTATTACATTGCAGACTCCAAGCTTACTACTGATGATGAGAAGGTATTCAACAGCATCGTAGGACTGAAGAGCTCCTGGAAATAAACAATAATAAAGCGCTCGCCACATAGTTGGCGAGCGTTAGTTATATAGAATGAGAGAGATTATCGACAGCTTACTGAATATTGCTCAGACCTATCCTGATGTAGCCAAGCACTGCACCACCTTCCTGAGGTGGGTGTTTGTATTGCTCGCTATATATATTTTGCTGACAGCTGTTATGTCGCTCCTGAGAACGAGAACTACGCCGGTTGTATGGGGATACTTCCTTGTGGAGGATGGCAGCAATTTCCCGATAACGCATTGGGAAAATGTAATCGGCAGGTCCAAGAGCGCCGATTTCAATATTCCACTCAAGACTGTTTCTAACAATCAGGCTATTTTGATGAGGCGTTACGATGACAGATGGACCATCAAAGATCTTGATTCACACAACGGAACAACTGTAAATGGGGTCAGGTTGGCGCCTAACAAGAGATATCTTATCAATTATGGTGATGAGATAATCATGGGTGGTGTGCATTGTACAATCGCTGCTGCCAGTATTGAGGAAACAACAAATAACAGATTGATGCGAAGCGACGATAGAGAGCCTGTGGCACCTTGGAAGATATTGCTTGCGATTACTCTCTTCCAGGCTTTGCTGATTGTTCAGCTGATTATTTCTATGGGATCCGATGTGACCTTCGGTGCATTGTTCGCTATTGCTCTGCTCAGTGTAACTATGTGGGTTTATGTCACCGTATTTAAGACGATGGGCCGCAAGGGCTTTGAAATGGAGATGATAGCATTCTTCATGTCAACGATTAATCTTGCGGTAACCACTTCGGCGAGACCTGAGGATACATTTAAACAACTGATTGCTATATGGATAGGAATGGGCCTTATGGTGTTCATGTGCATCTATATGCGTGATCTTGAGAGAACCAAGAGGATACGGCCTATTGTAATGAGCCTTTCAATTCTTCTTCTGATATTCAATCTTATATTCGGTAAGATTAAGTACGGAGCTGCAAACTGGGTTGAAATAGGAGGCTTTTCGTTCCAGCCATCTGAACTGGTCAAACTGGCATTTATTGTCATAGGCGCCGGCACGCTGGAAGAATTGTATGAGAAGAGAAATACATACATGTATGCAGGATTCTCAGTGTTCTGCCTGGGTTGCCTGGCAATAATGGGCGATTTCGGAACGGCACTGATATTCTTTGCAACTTATCTGGTTGTATCATTCCTCCGCAGCGGAGATTTTTCAAGACTTCTGCTTACCGGTGCCGGCGCACTGGTAATGGGATTGCTTCTTCTGTGATTCATACCGTACATAGCCGACAGATTTGCTGTATGGGGCCATGCATGGGATAACCCGGATGTGGGCAGCGGATATCAGCAGACAAGGACAATGGCGGTCGGAGCAGGCGGAGGCTTACTGGGTCATGGCGCAGGAAATGGTGCCCTCAAATACGTTGGCGCATCAGATACAGACTTGGTATTTGGGTTTGTAACCGAGGAATGGGGACTCATCATAGCACTACTGCTGGTTCTCTGCCTGGTTACTTTGTGCATATTCGCTGTAATATCTATAGTTGCCGGACGTTCAACTTTCTATACTATCGGTGCCTGCAGTGCAGCTACAATGATATTGGTTCAGACAATGCTTAATATATTCGGAGCTGTGGATTTATTCCCATTGACGGGAGTAACATTCCCGTTCGTCTCGACAGGAGGCAGCTCTATGATGGCATCGTGGGCGATGCTTGCATACTTTAAGGCAGCGGACATGCGCAAGAATGCGAGTCTTGCTGTAACGAAAGAAAAATAGTATATGAGAAAACTCGAGAGAAGATCATTAATATGCATTGCTATTGCAGCCGTGCTGGCAGCCGGTTTGATTCTTTTCGTGTTCAGATTCGTTCAGCATGGAGGGGAGTGGGCAATATTCTATGGCAATCAGCAGATATACACTGATGGAATGCTGAACAGAGGAACGGTAACTGATCGATATGATAATTTGCTGATGGACTGTACAGAGTCAGGAATTGAGTATAGCAGCGACTGGAGTACCAGGGTTGCTACGGTGCATGCTGTCGGAGATCCTAAAGGCAATACTGCAAGTGGAGCAATAAATGTATTCAGAAGTCAGCTTATAGGCTATGATCTTGTAAATGGAATCTATGATACATCAACAGAGGGCAAGAAAATCAAGCTGACAATCGATGCTGCTGCCAATGTTGCGGCATACAATGCTCTTGGTGGTAGAACCGGAGCAGTTGGAGTTATGAATTGGAAAACGGGCGAGATAGTGACAATGGTAAGTACGCCTAGCTTTGACCCTGCCGGTAGCTTGCCGCAGGACACTGAATCATCCTACTACTTCAATAATTTCATCTCAGGAACAATGACTCCGGGATCCACATTCAAGCTGGTAACATCAGCTGCGGTTATAGATACACTTAACGATAGAGATGAGTTCTCATTCGACTGCGATGGTGTTAACAAATACGGTAAGGACAAATTTGTTGATGTCAGCACTCACGGAACAGTGGATTTTCGCAGCGCCCTCGCACAGTCGTGTAACGGAGCTTTTGGTGAACTGACAAGACAGGTCGGTGCCGATACGATGAGAAGGTACGTGGACAAGCTCGGCTTGACTGAACCTGTCGAATTCAACGGAGTAGAAACTGCAGCCGGTTCGTTTGATTTCCCTGAGGATAACGATGTTAAACTCAGCTGGGCAGGCATCGGTCAGGCAGACGACCAGGTTAATCCTTGTGCTATGATGGTGTACATGGGTGCAATCGCCAATGAGGGCAAAGCTGTTCAGCCATCTCTCATCAAGAATGCTACATTTATAAAGAATCTCACAGGCGGCAAATCACTCGGAACATATCTCGATAAGTCTACGGCAGCTGAGCTAAAGAGTATGATGAAGAATAATGTCGAGGAAAACTACGGTGCTGATAATTATCCCGGACTGGATCTGTATGCCAAGTCCGGAACCGCAGAAGTAGGGGATAGGTCAGATGCCTGGTTCGTAGGATTTATAGATAATGAAGATAATCCATATGCCTTTGTTGTGTGGGTTAAAGGCGGAGGCTTCGGTTCGCAGGTTGCAGCACCTATTGCAAGAACCGTGTTGAACAAATTGATAGAGGATAATTAATAATAACGAAATGTCACCATTATCCCGGGCTTAATGTTGACATTGAGCAAGTAGAGAATAAGCGAAACACAATACACATATTAAAAGAGGGACATACCGTAAGGTGTGTCCCTCTTTGGAATTTTGGCTAAAATGGGTTGACCCTGTTTTGCCGTTTTGCTGATTAATTGTTGTGATCGAATGTTGCAACCTTGTCGTTCTTTTTGATGAAGAAGAGTGCTCCGAAGAGGAGTGCTGCTCCAACAAGAAATGGAACGATTGGGTTATTGCAGAATCCTGCGATGATGTAAGATATGAAGGATACTCCTGCAACCAGTGTTGCGTATGGCAGCTGAGTTGTTACGTGGCTCAGGTGGTCACATCCGGCACCAGCGGAAGCCATGATAGTTGTATCTGAAATAGGTGATACGTGATCGCCGTATACAGCTCCGGCCATGCATGCTGCCATAACAGGCATCATCAGCTGAGGCTGAGCATCTGTAATTGCAAGTCCGATAGGAATCAGAATTCCGAATGTTCCCCATGAAGTTCCGGATGCGAATGCGAGTACGCAAGCAATCAGGAAGAGTACAGCAGGGATGAAGGATACAACTGATCCGCCCATTTTCTCAACGATAGTTCCAACGTAATCAGCAAGTCCGAGGCTGTCTGTCATAGCCTTGAGTGACCATGCGAATGTCAGGATGAGGATAGGGGAAATCATGTTGTGAACTCCCTCAGGTACACAGTCCATGCAAGCCTTGAATGAGAGTGTACGTCTGCAGCAGTAGTAGATAATAGTAAGAACTAATGCTACGAGAGATCCCATTGAAAGACCTACGGAAGCGTCTGAATTAGCAAATGCATTGATGAATGATTCACCGCTGAAGAATCCACCGGAGTAAATCATTCCGATTACACAAGAGATAATCAGTACAACAACCGGAAGAACCAGGTCGATGAGCTTACCATCAGGGTTACCCTGGTCTGCAGCATCTGCATTATCAGGAGCATTTACTGTGAACAGGTCGCCGTTCTCAACAGCGTTCATTTCGAATTCAGCCATCTTGCCAAAGTCGAATTTCATTACAACAAGTCCAACCATCATCAGGATTGTAAAGAGTGCATAGAAGTTGTAAGGGATTGCTGAGATAAATACAGCGAGTCCGTTGCGTCCCTCAACGAATCCGGATACAGCAGCAGCCCATGAACTGATAGGTGCGATAATGCATACAGGAGCTGCAGTTGCGTCGATGATGTATGCGAGCTTAGCTCTGGAAACTTTGAACTCATCAGTTACAGGCTTCATAACGCTACCTACTGTCAGGCAGTTGAAATAGTCATCAACGAAGATCAGAACTCCGAGGATAACTGTAGCGAGCTGAGCAGCTACGCGAGATTTAACTCTCTTAAGAGCCCACAGACCGAATGCCTTGGATCCTCCTGACTGGTTCATCATTGCTACCATCATTCCGAGTATTGCGAGGAATACCAGAATTCCGACATTGTATGAATCGGAAAGGGAACCGATGATACCATCAACAAGTGCATGGTTGAGGATGCCTGCGAAATCAAATCCTGCGTACAGGATAGCGCCGGTCAGAACTCCTACGAACAGAGAACTGTATACCTCTTTAGTAATGAGTGCCAGTGCGATGGCAATCAGTGGTGGCAGTGCCGCCCAAATTGTAGCGTAAAGTGCAGGCTGTGCTGCTTCTTCCTCGGCGAATACTGTTGCAGCAAATGAGAAAACCATAATCGCTGCAAGACCGAGCGTGAAAACAAGTCTGTTTCTGCGAGTGTTCATTAGTTAATACCTCCATATAATAAAAAATCCATGAATAACGCTTGAAACGTTCATGGATTAGAAATTATATTACTTACCATGATAGCGCTCCACTTGCGTGACAGTACGTTGCATCTTATTACAACGTCCCAGGAGAATCGGTTGGGTACCGATTAACCTTCGGCGAATCACCCTTTCGCAATTACAGCTTCCCAAGCTACAACGAATTGTTACTAATGTTCTTCGCAACCTCTATCGGTCAGGTGTTATTCATTTGTAGATAGTGTTATAATATAACATATTATTAATATGTCAACAGTTTTTGATAAGAAATTGTTAGTTTTTAACAAATTTTGAACTAGAAGAAGGTGAAATTATGAATTTCAGTCAATCAGAACAGGACTTCATTGAAGAAGCCAGCAAATACTCGCCTGCAGAGGAGAGACGAACTATAGACAAAGCCGAGGACGTTAAGGCGGCTTTGAAAGAAAAGAGTGATGGAAATATGCTTGATCTTTCTGAAACCATTTTCAAGGGAATGGATCTTAGTGGCTGGGATATGTCGGGACTCAATCTGCGTAGAGCAACCTTTGATCAGTGCAATCTGAACGGAACAGACTTTCATGACTCCATGATGGATCACGTTGCTTTCTATGATTGTGATATTAGAAACATGAAGCTTAACCGTTGCCTGGTAAGGGGAGCGAGTTTCAGAGGTAATGATATGGAGGGAATTGACTTGTCCGGCGCTAATATCTATGCTTCTGTACTTGAAGATGCCACTAATCAGGACAAGGTTATCATTGATGACGACACCAAGTGGTACAAGATGCGCTGTCCTGAGGAAGGCCCATTCATCGCGTGGAAGTGCTGCACTGAGCTGAGAGTTGTTCAGATGCTCGTACCTGCCGATGCTAAGAGATGTATGGCAACTATGGAAACCGGTCGCGTATCCAAAGTAAAAGTTTTGTCCATCAAGTCAATCGACGAAACGAAGAGCTGGGATTGGGCGCAGTCCACAGTTGATCCTGATTTCTATTATGAGGTAGGTAAGTGGCTGGAGCCTGCTAACGGATTCCAAGAGGACAGATGGAAGGATTCATCTGCGGGAATTCACTTCTTCTTAGAGAGACAGCAGTGTGTGGATTATCAGTCAAAGTAGCAATTGTCTACATATATATAATGTGATAAAATAACATTCCACGCACAAGGAGGATTGGATGAGAGCATTAATGTTATTGGGAAGCCTGGCGATGATAGGCTCAGGCATATTCTGTTTTGCTAATGCAAGTGCAGCTTTTATTTCCGTTGCATTTGTTGTCGGCATTATTTTCGCTTGTATGGGAATAATTGAGATTGTTACCGGAACAAGAGCTGACTTTGAAGTTCTTGGCAAGGGCGTCAACCTGACAACAGATGGAATCATGATGCTCATATTCGGTATAGTTGTTCTTTCAGGACAGATTGTTGATGACGGCACAGCTCAGCTAATCTTCGCAACATGGCTCATGTTGGAGGCGCTTCCTGTAGCAGGCAGTCACTTCGAAGACATCTCCGATGCCGAGGTTAAGGATAATACAGACTTGGTTCTTGGCGTAGCCATGCTGGCAGTAGCTCTGTATTCATTCTTCAATACCAGATTGATTAACATCAACGCCATCATCATAGTTGGCGCAGCGGTAATGATGCTGGGATTAAGACGATTCAGATTGTCATTCGACATTGAATATAACAGACCGGGATTCCTGACAACCAACCAGGAGAAACTGGAAGAAGCTTTGGCTGAGGAGAAGAGAGCTCTCGCTAAGGCTAAGGAAGGAATAAAGGAACAGAAGAACGCTCAGAGACGTATCGAGAAGATTAAGGAAGAGATTACTCAGGAGAGGAATCTCCTTACAGAAACTACTCTGAGAAAGCAGGCTGCAGACGAGGAAAAACGCCTCGAAGAAATGTAAATAACAGGCCTGCAAAAAAGTTCGAAATTTTTTCAAAAAAGTTCGAAATAGGTGTTGACATATATCGGTTTTTCACCTATAATGAACAAGCTGTCACTCCGAGAGAGACAGCGGAACCTTGAAAACTTCATAGTGTAGAACTGGTCTTAAATTTTAAAATTTAAAGACAGAATAAGAGACAACAATGAAAATTGTTCGTCCCTGACAATTCT
>JAZUDV010000077.1:0-7964 GCA_045639825.1 Anaerovoracaceae bacterium | reverse complement strand
CTGAGAAAGGCTACTACTCTCACACATGCAGATCTGAAGCGTATGCTGAGATCAATGGCTAAGTAGTTAGGAGGTAAGGATAATGGCAAGAGTTAAGGGCGGAGTAAACGCACATAAGAGACATAAGAAAGTTTTAAAGCAAGCTAAGGGCTTCTACGGAAGAAGAAAGAATATTTATAGCGCTGCTAACCCTGCAGTAATGAGAGCTCTCAGATCTGCATTCATCGGAAGAAAGAACAAGAAGAGAGAATACAGAAGACTGTGGATCGCTAGAATTAACGCTGCAGCAAGAGCTAATGGTATCTCCTACAGCAAGTTCATGGACGGACTGAAGAAGAGCGGCATCGAAATCAACAGAAAGATGCTCTCCGAGATGGCTATCTATGATGCAAAGGGCTTTGCAGAACTCTGCGAAGTAGCTAAGAAGGCAAAGTAATTAGCCGATAGGACTTATGGATTATTTTATAAGTCATCTTCCTGCGATATTTGGTGGAGCTGTAATAGTTGCTCTGTGCGCAGTCCTCTACTGGGTGTCACTCGAGAAGAGTGCACAGCTCAAGAGACAGCGTGCTGAGCTGCGCAAACAGACAGCACTGAAGAAACGCGAAGAAGAAAAGAATAACAATGATAAGAACCTCTGATTCATCAGAGGTTCTTTTGTTATGTCAACACCATCCCGGGCTTAACATTGACTTGATGTCAATGTTAAGCCCGGGATGATATTGACGTAGCTTGATAAATACAATATATTGTGATACATTTAATATGTATAAATATTTATAGTGCTGTAGGATGCGCTATGATGAAAGAAGAGGAGAGATATGAAGAAATCGTTCGCGCTAATTATAGCGATGATTATGTGCATTGGGATGATGACATCGTGCGGAGGTGGCGGTTTGACTGTACCGGATGAATACAACTATGACGATCTTAGTAAGTACATAACTCTTGGCGAATATAAGGGCCTTGAGTATGAGCAGGAAGAGATTACTGTTACAAGACATCAGGTTGATGCCAAGCTCGATGAACTGTTTGCGTCATTTACTGAGAGTACCAAACTGACAGAGGGTACTGTAACCGAAGACTGTACGGCCAATATTGACTATGTCGGTTCAATGGATGGCAAGGAATTCGATGGCGGTGCAGGCGAAGGTTACGACCTGGATATCGATAACAGTACATTTATCGATGGCTTTGCTGAGGCTCTGGTTGGTCATAAGGTTGGCGAGAATTTTGACATCGATGTCACATTCCCGGAGAATTATGGTTCTGCTGATCTTGCCGGCAAGCCTGCAGTATTCAACATTACTGTAAACTACATTACAGTTGAAAAGTTACCTGAGTATAACGATGAGTTTGTCAAGAATAACACTGACTTCTCAACAACTGAAGAACTTGAAGAAAGCCTCAAGGAGGAACTGGAGTCTGAACAGAAGAAGGAAGCTGCAAATAACGCTAAGGCAGATATCTTCCAGAAGATTCAGGGTTCAAGCAAGGTGCTTGAGTATCCTGAGAAGGAATTCAATGCCAAGAAGGACAAACTGACTCAATCCTATAAGGACAAGGCTGAAGCAGCCGGACAGAGCATTGCTGATTACATACAGCAAAATCTCGGTATGACTGAGGATGAGTTTAATGAACAGGTTAAGGCTTATACTGAGACCACAGTTAAAATTGAACTGATTGCTCATCAGATTGCAAGGCTTGAAAACATCGAATTTACCGCAGACGATTATCACGATTTTGTCTATGGTATGCTTGAAGAAGCCGGCTTGACTGCTGATGAATTTAAGGAGAAAAACGGATACAGCGTAGAAGAATTCGCTGATCAGAGTGATTTGTTCACAAGCTTTGTTTATCAGAAGGTGATGGACAAGGTTATGGAATATAGCGTAGCTAAATAGAAAGGGGATAGACATGAAGTGTCCATATTGCAACAATGAAGATACTAAGGTAGTTGATTCAAGACCTGTAGAGGACGGACTCGCAACCAGAAGAAGAAGAGAGTGCGAGAAGTGTCACAAGCGTTTCACGACATTCGAGAAGATTGAGAACTCACTGCTTGTTGTAGTTAAGAAGGATGGAACTCGTGAGAGCTTCGACCGCAACAAGATTATCAACGGTGTCATGAAGGCTTGTCAGAAGACCAAGGTTACATATGATGATGTTCAGTCAATCGCTGATAATATCGAACGCGGACTCAACAACACTATGGAGAAGGAAATCAAGTCAACTATGATTGGCCGTCTTATCATGGACGAGCTGAAGAAGATCGACCAGGTTGCTTATGTAAGATTTGCTTCTGTATATCAGGAGTTCCAGACTGTTGATACATTTATTGATGAAATCAACAAGCTATACGACAAGAAATAAGAGGTCAGCCGATGTTAAGAGTAGCTATTGATGGCCCGGGCGGAACAGGCAAGAGCACCATTGCCAAGATGGTAGCTGAGAAGTTCGGACTGGAATATATTGATACCGGTGCGATGTATCGTGCAATTGCGCTGAAAGCAATGAGTAAGGGTATTTCTCCTGATGACGAGAGTGCGATAGTTAAGATGCTTGAGGATACCACTATTGATTTTGCAGGTGGCAAGATATTCCTCGATGGAGAAGATGTTAGCGGCAAGATCAGAACTAACGAAATATCCATGGGAGCATCCAATTACTCCAAGCTTGGCTGCATCAGAGCCAAGGTTAATGAACTCAATCATTTCCTTGCCAGCACCAAGAATGTCATCATGGAAGGCAGAGATATCTGTACTGTTGTCATTCCTGATGCCGAGGTCAAGATCTTTATGACGGCCAGCCCTGAAATCAGAGCGAGAAGAAGATATGATCAGCTGCTTGAACAGGGTAAAGAAGCTGATTATGCTGTCATTTTCAAGGAAATCCAGGAAAGAGATTATCAGGATTCACACAGAGAAATCGGTCCGCTCAAGCAGGCTGATGATGCGGTTCTGCTGGATTCCTCCGGAATGACCATCGAGGAGAATGTTGAAGCTATAGCTAAGATTATTGAGGAACAGACAGGTCGTTAGTTGCATTCTTATATAATCTCTTCACATTTGCCACACTTTGACAACATATATATAGACTAATTAGTCTTACAATCTGTATTGAGCTTCATTGGAAGAGGAGTAACAATGCAGATTAAGGAAATACCAATAACTGAGAGACCGCAGGAAAAGCTCCTGTACTCGGGAGCCGACACACTAAGCAACGCTGAGCTTTTGGCTTTGGTCTTGAGATCGGGTAATAGCGACAAATCAGCCCTCGAATTAGCCGAAGAGGTGCTGAGCTATTCTCAGACTGAGATAGGCGGACTGGGGCGCGCTTGCGTAAAGGAGCTGACAACAATCGACGGCATAGGAACGGCCAAAGCCTGCTCCATAGTCGCAGGAATGGAACTTGCCAAGAGGCTGATGTCGGACAGGACAATCAGCGGACGATGCGTAGTCAGGGATAGCTCTGACGTTGCGGATTTGGTGATGGAAGACCTGATATACGAGAAGAGGGAGGTGTTGATAGCGCTCCTTCTGAACGTTAAGGGAGAGGTCGAATCCAGAGAAATAATATCCATCGGAGAGCTGGCGGCGACTAATGTTCACCCAAGAGAAGTTTTCAGTCCTGCAATCAGGAAGGGTGCAGCGGGAATGGTAGTCATTCACAATCACCCGAGCGGAGATCCTACTCCAAGCGAGGAGGATATACTCGCTACGAGGCGACTGCTCGAGGCATCACGTATTGTCGGCATCAAATTAGTCGACCATGTGATTATCGGCAGAGACAGATATGTCAGCCTGAGAGTCGAGGGTATTATTCCACAGGATACTATTTGGAAAGAGTAACCAATGAAGAAACAAACAATTCAATTCTATATTGAACAGCTCAAGGCAGAAGATTTACTCGTCAGTGCGTCAGGTAATACTGATGCCCTGATTGAGTATCTGACCTTTGATTCAAGAAAGGTCAGTGCCGGAACTCTGTTCATATGCAAGGGAGCACACTTTAAGGCAGAGTATCTGGAAGATTCTGTTAAGAAGGGTGCTGTTTGCTATGTAAGCGAGAATGAATACGAGGTTAAGGACGTAACGGCTCTTATCGTTAAAGATATAAGAAAGGCTATGTCGGTTCTGGCAATCAGCTATTATGGCAAGCTGTCCGACAGTCTCCACATGATCGGTGTTACAGGAACCAAAGGCAAATCAACAATTACATACTTCACAAAATACATTTTCGATGAGTGGCTGCTTGGCACGGGAAAGAAAAGAATTGCTGTTTGCTCAGGTATTACCAACTATGATGGCTTTACAGAGGCAGAGTCGCAGTTAACAACACCTGAGAACTTACCTCTGTTTGAGCACATGAACAATGCACTTGAATCAGGTATCGAATACATGGTTATGGAGGTTTCCAGCCAGGGACTTAAATATGGCAGAGTTGACGGTATCGATTACGAGGTAGCTTGTTTTAATAATATAGGCGAAGATCACATAAGTCCGGTTGAACATCCTGACTTTGAGGATTATTTCAGCTCCAAGCTCAAGATCTTCAAGCAGGCAAGACATGCATGTATCAATATGGATTCCGACTACTATGAGAGAATAGCAGAGGCAGCTACCGATGTTCCTACGCTGACATACAGCATCGATAATGAAACTGCGGACATATACGGATATAACATCACTTCTGATAATGGACAGGTTGAGTTTGATGTAAGGGGTAAAGATTTCGAGGAACATGTCGTTCTTGCAGCGTTTGGATCAATCAATGTTATCAATGCACTTGCCGCGATTGCAATTGCTGTCACGATTGGCGTTCCTATGCAGTACATCAAGGCTGGACTTTCCAAAGCTGTAACACCGGGTAGAATGCAGGTGTTCAGGAGCAAGGGTGGCAAGCATATCGGACTTGTTGACTATGCTCATAACAAACTCAGCTATGAGATGCTGCTTACATCAATCAGGAAAGAATTCCCTGACAAAGATATTGTGATGGTGTTTGGCTCTTCGGGTGGCAAGGCATTTAACAGACGTGAAGTTCTGGGAACTGAGGCAGGAAAATATTGTAAACATGTATACCTTACAGAGGATGATGGAGCAGAAGAGGATGTTCACGCTATTTGCGAGGAGATAGCCAAATATCTTGGCCCTAATTGCAGCTATGAGATTATAGAGGATAGACCTGCTGCATTAAGAAAGGCTATAAGAGAGTCAGATGAGAACACGATTGTTATTGCTGCAGGCAAGGCAATGGAGTCGTTCCAGAAGCGCGGTGACCACTCCGTCAAGATAGAGTCGGATGTCGAAGTTATGACTAAAGAATATGCTGTTAAATAGTTAATTGGACATATGCAAAAGTCGCCTGAAATGTGGCGACTTTTATTGTACCCGGCATGCCTCAACTTGTTGACTTTCAAGGCTTTGAGGTTTATAATTTCAATGTATTATTATGCACTTTTCCGGCCAATGGTATATTTGGTCGGTTAGTCGGTCGCTGAGCGACTGAGACTGTATAAATTTTACAAATTTCATAACATAAGGAGGGCACTACAAATGC
The DNA here is from genome assembly GCA_045639825.1 of Anaerovoracaceae bacterium. Taxonomy (GTDB): domain Bacteria; phylum Bacillota; class Clostridia; order Peptostreptococcales; family Anaerovoracaceae; genus Crickella. The sequence goes on along the minus strand of JAZUDV010000077.1, from coordinate 2,402 downwards.
AAGTTGGAACTTTAATTGCTGGTGTTGTATTCCTTATTGTCGGTATACTGGTTGGTTATATTTTGCGTAAGACAATTGGCGAGAAGACCATTGGCAGCGCAGAGCAGCAGGCACAGAATATGATTCTTGATGCCCAGAATACTGCAGAGACCCTCAAGAAAGAGAAAATAGTTGAGGCGAAAGAGGAAATACACAGACTCAGACAGGAGTACGAAGGCGAGCTGAGAATCAGACGCGGCGAAGTACAGAAGTCTGAGAGAAGAGTTCAGCAGAAGGAAGAGAATATCGACCGCAAGCTCGAGAACATTGAGAAGAGAGAAAATGGTCTCACCAAGAGAGAGCAGTCGATGAACGAGAAACACAAAGAAATCGATGCTTATATCGCTAAGCAGCACGAGGAACTCGAGAGAATTTCCGGCTACACTAAAGAAGAGGCTAAGGAGATTCTGCTGAGAGAGGTCGAGAAGGACATTCGTAAGGATGCATCCGCTCTTATCACTCAGATCGAGACAGAGGCTAAGGAAGAAGGCGATAAGAAGGCAAGAGAGATCATCACAACTGCTATTCAGAGATATGCAGCTGATCAGGTTGCTGAGACTACAGTTTCTGTAGTAGCACTTCCTAACGATGACATGAAGGGCCGTATCATCGGTAGAGAGGGACGTAACATCAGAGCCATCGAGACACTGACCGGCGTTGACCTTATCATTGATGATACACCGGAAGCTGTTATCCTTTCCGGATTTGACCCTGTAAGAAGAGAGATTGCAAGAATCGCTCTTGAGAAACTGATTGTTGACGGACGTATCCATCCGGCTCGTATCGAGGAGATGGTTCAGAAGGCAACCAAGGAAGTTAACACTATTATCAAGGATGAAGGAGAAAGAGCTTGCTTTGAATGCGGCGTACACAACCTTCACCCTGAACTGGTTAAATTGCTCGGTAGACTCAAGTACAGAACTTCATACGGACAGAATGTACTGCAGCACTCAATCGAGGTTGCTACACTCGCAGGCATGATGGCCGAAGAACTCGGACTTGATCCAAAGCTGGCAAGAAGAGGCGGACTGCTCCACGATATCGGTAAGTCAATCGACCATGAGGTTGAGGGTACTCACGTTGAAATCGGAGTTAACATCTGCAAGAAGTACAAGGAGTCCTGGAAGGTTATCAACGCTGTTGAGGCACATCACGGTGATGTTGAGCCTACAACTCTTGAGGCTATCCTGGTTGGCGCAGCTGATGCTCTGTCAGCAGCAAGACCTGGAGCTAGAAGAGAGACTCTTGAAACTTACATCAAGAGACTTGAGAGCCTGGAGAATATTGCCAATACAACCAAGGGCGTTGACAAGTCATATGCTATCCAGGCAGGTAGAGAGATTCGTGTAGCCGTTAAGCCTAACCAGGTTAAAGATGACGAAGTTCCAATGCTGGCAAGAGAGATTGCTAAGAAGATTGAAGAAGAACTCGAATATCCTGGTCAGATTAAGGTTAATGTCGTAAGAGAGACAAGAGCTACAGAGTTTGCTAAGTAAAATAAGATGCCAAGGCTCCCCGCTACGCGGGGAGTTTTGTCGCATTATTCACAGGAATAGGAAATAATGATTTATCTCGATAACAGTGCTACAACAAGACAATATGATGAGGTCACAGATCTGATGTGCAATATGATGAAGGAGCATTACGGCAATCCTTCGTCACTTCACACTCTCGGATTTCACGCATGTCAGATGCTCAAGGATGCAAGGACTGACTGCGCAGGACAATTCCCTGAGGGTGGCAAGATTATCTTCACTTCAGGCGGTACTGAGAGTGACAATATGGCTTTGCTTAGCACTGCTCGCAAGATGAGAAGAAGAGGTAATCATATCATCACAACCAAGGTTGAGCATCCTGCTATCTTGGAGACTTGCAAGAGACTCAAGGAAGACGGGTTCGAGATCAGCTATCTCAAGGTTGACGAGAACGGCTGTATCGACGCGAATGACCTCAAGACTGCTCTTGACGATAAAACAATTCTTGTTTCAATCATGGCTGTCAACAACGAGGTTGGAACCATTGAACCTGTACTGGACGCATATAGATGTGTTCAGGACTATAACAAGTCTAATGGCAGCGGAATAGTGTTCCATACAGATGCGGTTCAGGCTTATGGCAAGCTGAGTTTCGCGGATGCGCCTTTTGACCTTGTATCCGTTAGCGGGCACAAGATTCATGGGCCTAAGGGAGTTGGACTTCTGTATATGAAGGACAACCTCAAGTTGCCGGCTTTTATTACCGGCGGTGGACAGGAGAATGGATACAGATCCTCAACTGAGAATACTGCAGGCATAGCTGGCTTGGCACTCGCAAGCAAGATGTCATATGACAACTTTGATGCCAAGATGAAGAGTATTGCCGAG
>JAZUDV010000076.1:0-12284 GCA_045639825.1 Anaerovoracaceae bacterium | reverse complement strand
TCATCACAGAAATACTTAGTTCCGAGTCCTCTTGCACCTACATAATCATTAGCATTCTTCTCGTTCAGAGGCTCCTTCTTAATAGAGCCGGTGCTGAGGTTAACACGAAGAATTGTTCCGATATATCCGTTTTTCATGATTACTTCTCCTCTCCAAGCAGCTCTTTAAAACGCTCTCCAATAAATGCTCTGCGATCGGAATCAGCATCAGTCTCAACGAACTGAATAGCTCCGCTTGGGCAGAACTGTGCGCACTTTGGCTCACCGCCACAGAGGTCGCACTTGAATCCCTTCCCCAGTGTAGGATGGATTGAAACGTTGCCGAGTGGGCAAGCGTTTACGCACATCTTGCACCCGATGCACTTGTCGCCGTTGATAACAACAGCTCCGTTCTCGTCACGGCTGATAGCCTTAACAGGACAGATCTTCATGCATGCAGGATCCTCACACTGGAGACAAACTACAGGAATAGCTACTGCGGCTTCATCGTACTCATAAACCTTGCAATTAGCCATCTTAGGGTTGAACTGCTCGTAATGCCCAAATGAACATACCAATTCACAAGTGCGGCATCCGTAGCAAATTTCAGGCTTGATAATTAACTGCTTCATACCATTTCGCAGGAATATATCCTGCTTACCCTCCTTCTTAAATAATTAAGATTATGATTTATAAACAACATTCGAACTTACATCTTAATAGACAAATATATTATATGTTTTTTCCCCATTCGTTTCTTCACTATATTCCATTTTCTTATTGTATTTTGGAATAAACGCACATATAATAATCTTACTTATTCCACTTTGTTATTCCTGAAAGGAAATAATATGAAAGTATCACAATTACAGTACTTCACAACACTAGCAGAGCTCCAGAATATGTCAAGAGCATCAGAGCTACTGCACATGTCTCAATCTTCTCTTTCCAAGAATATTGCCGCTGTAGAGGAAGAGCTTGGCGTAACACTTTTCGACCGTAACGGCAAGCATATTTCTCTGAATAGTGCCGGTCAGAGATTCCTGGATTGCTGCCACCATATTCTTCACGAGTATGAGTCAGCAATTGATGAGATGACTGCCATGTCCACAGGCAATACCACCAGGATAAGAATAGGTGCATGCGGAAATATCAGCAGACTTATTCCATGTATGACAGCATTTAAGAAAGCCCATCCGGAGGTGGAATTCGATATCAACAGCGATATCGAGCGCGAGGACAATATTGACATCAACGAGTTTGATGTACTCGTTTATCCTTGTGAGGCCAAATACAGCAAATTCAATGGTTTTCCTCTGTTTACCGAGCAATACTATCTCGCTGTATCCAAGGAAAGCCCTCTGAACAAAGCCGCCGCAGTAAGTGTTAAATTATTAAACGATATCGATGCCGTTTTCATGCGCAGCGGAAGCTTGAACGAGTATACATACAACCTGTGCTCTGCTCTTTCTGTCCATTTTTCAAGTTCAAGCTTTGTTACATCCAGGGCAATGCATCGTGATGCTATTTCTGCCGGCCTAGCCGTAGGTTTTGTTCCGGACAGCTACAGGTCGCTATACCAATCATCAGGCAATATCAACCTCCTGCCGATTACAGACAAGGGTTTCACTCGTCAATACAATATTTGTTTCAGAAGAAAAAAGCACCTCAGCAAGCTCGCTTTGGAGTTTGAGGCACTTATCTGTAATCATTTTAAATTTGATATTAATTCTATTTAACAAGATTTGATGCAATGCGTTCTGCCTGAAGGCTTACGCTGTCGACAATATCATGAACATAATCGCAGTTCCCGCACAGGTACAACCAGTCAGGAAGCTGCTTTTTTTCGTTCCAATCCAGAATATCTCGCTCCGGAATAAGTCCCATAGCGGTGATTAAGGTACCGCATTCAATAATACGTTCATCACCTGTATCCAGATTTCTTACCCTGACCGCCGTAATACGAGACTCGCCAATTATCTCTACAATGGTAGAATGCAGCATCACCGGTACATTATACTTCTCAATTATTTCACGACGATTGCGTTCAAGCCCGCCGACTGACTCTGACTTCTCAATCATTGCAATGATGTTTTTGCCGGCATCGAGATAATGTCTTGTCATTATCTGTCCAATGTCGCCGGTTCCAAGGACGACTATGTCATCACCGACATCCTTACCTTCAATATTCAGCATTTTCTGGGCTTCGCCTGCAGTGTAAATACCTTCAGGTCTTGTGCCTGCAATGCATTGAGACTGTGGAGTCGTCTCTCTGCAGCCGCTTGCCAGAATGCAGTTCTCAAATACTATCTCCTCATACACCCCGCTGCCCGACAGGAATGCATGCCTGTCCTCTGTGATGCGGGTCACCATCGTTTCCAATCTTATTTCGATGTCAGCGCCATCTTCAATTGCATTTTCCAGCATATTGTTCAAGCACCGGGCATAATCGATTCCTGTCATCTCTTCACCGAAATATCCCATGCCAAATCCGGAGTGCTGACACTGGTTAAGAACACCTCCAATACAAGACTCTCTCTCGGCAATACATATTCCGGTCATTCCGCTGCGTGCAGCTGCAACAGCAGCAGTTACACCTCCGGCACCGGCTCCGATTATCAGTAAATTATATTCCTTCATTTGCTTCCTCAAGCAATCTGATTATCTGCTGTCTGCAGTAACTACCCTGGCATCTTCCCATACCTGCAGAAGTCCTTCTCTTGACCGCTTCTACCGTTCGTGCTCCGCGGTGAATTGCCTCCCTTATCTCGCCTTCGCTAACCTCTTCACAGCGACAGATGATCTTGCCGTAATCGGGATTCTTTCCGACAAACGAGGCTCTCTCGCTGTCAGTTAAGTCGGCAACTCTTGTTATTCCGGTTCTATAAGGCTTGTAATCAGAGCGTTCCTCTACTTCGCCCAAAGCCGTTATTACTTTTTCCGTGAGATAGCGACCCAGTTCGGGTGCCATCGTCATGCCCGGAGTTTTCACTCCGATAAAGCTGAACAGACCGTTTTCTTCCAGAAGTTTAAGTTCGCTAATGCTCTTCTTTTCCTCCAGAATATTGCCATTATTATCAACATAGTAAGGATTGGGTCTTGTACAAGCGTATGTTCTGATGATCCTGTCCAGTGGCAAGCTCGGCATTATTTCCCTGCATAATTGCTTCAATCTTTCAATTCCATCCTCAGCTGTAGCGGTTGAAATTACAGTGGTTTGTCTTTCCGTTGCACCTATCAGAAGATTGCCGTCAACCGTCGGAACTATAGTCAAGCCTTTGGATTTGTCCTCCGGTTCATGGAAAATAATGTGCTTAACAAGGCCTTCCAGCCTGTTATCCGTAATGAGGTAATCAGCTATTGTAGGGACAATTCTGATATGTGGTTGCTCGACCAGTTCTCTTATTTTATCTGAATTAACGCCGGCACAGTTTACGACAATATCAGCAGAATAAGCGGCTATGTCGGTCTCAACTTTAAATCCTCCATCAGAACGATTTATGCATTCAACCGTCTCATCAAACCTGAATTCAACGCCATTACTGACAGCGCATTCGTAGGCAGCAATGCACAGTTCCCATGGATTTACTGTTCCCGTCTGTTCAGAAAACAGGGCCGTACTTATATCAGAATTCAGATGAGGCTCCAGTTCAAGCGCCTCATCCCTGCTGATAATACGCAGACCGGCTATGCCACCGATTATTCCATTATCGAGCTTTCTTGCCAGTTTCTCATCGGCACAAGGTCCATAACTGATCATCAGTGATCCGCATCTCCTGTATCTTACATCCAGCAGTTCGCACAATTCTGCAAAATCATTGCAGGAATCAATGCACAGCCTGCTCTTAATTGTTCCCGGCTGAGAATCATATCCGACATAAACAATGCCGGAGCCTGCCTTGGAAATGCCAGTACAAACATCCCCATTGCTCTCCAGCACGGTTATATCTACATCGTATTTAGAAAGTGCTCTGGCGCAGAAACATCCTATGAGTCCTGCGCCAATAATAATAACTTTCTTCATTGCCTATTTTTTCTTGCTTCTTGAAGCATGTGCTTCATGGCGTTTTCTCTTGGCCGTCTTAGGCTTCATTATTGAATAACCGAAGAATCCAATCGGTTCACTATCTATTGCATAGTACTTGCCATGATTAAAGGCTACAAGGTTCATCTTACCGTAATTATAGGCTCCCTTATCATCAACATATTTATCGTCAATGTGTACAGCAACTATCTCAGCCATGAACATGTAGTGAGAACCGAGTCCCTTTACTTCAGTAACCTTACATTCAATGTTAACCGGTGATTCTGCGATCATCGGACAGTCTACTTCGTCCGCCTTCTCCTTGGTCAGACGCATCTCCTTGAACTTATCGACATCGCGGCCTGACTTCACGCCACAGTAATCCATGGCTTTGGTCAGATTCTCGTCAACAAGGTTGATGACAAACTCACCGCACAGCTTGATAATGTCGAAGGAATGACGAATCGGCTGCACCGAAATATATGTCATCGGCGGATTGCTGTTAATGATACCCGTCCATGCGATAGTAAGTATATTGCTATTATCCATATCGCCGCAGCTGACCATTACCGCAGGAAGCGGCGCCATCAGCGGGCCTGCTTTGGATGTTACCTTCATTGACCACTCCTTAGAATGATGGGAAAACTTCCATCTCAATATCTGACAGCGGGTAAGTTGCGCATGGATGAATCCATCCAAACTTCTTATCTGCTTCACGTCTGCCATCGGCATCTTCAGGGATAAAGACATTACCGCAGATGAGTCTCGAATGACACCATCCACAGATACCGCTGCGGCAGTCAGTTGTTACGCCGATGCCTGCAGACTGCAGTGCATGAATGAGAGTCTCATCGCCCTTGCAAGTAATGTTATATTCCTTATCTCTTGCGTGGACCTTAATCTTGTATTCAGCAGTCTTGTCACCATGGTAGTCAGGATTCTGGCTAGGATCACCATACTCTCCCGCAACCTCAAATCTTGCTCTCTTGGCAGGAAGTCCGAGTTCATCAACAACGCCATGCATATGCTTGTAGAATGCCTTGTTGCCACAGATAAACAAGCTGTAGTCATCATTTCCTGCATATTTCTTAATGATATCAGCAGTAATGAATCCCTTCTCACAGCCGTCCTTGTCCTCTTCTGAAAGAACATGAACAACCTTTACTTTGCCGCCTGACTTCTTAGCAATATCATCTAGTTCCTCTCTGAATGCAATCTCATCCCAAGTCTTATCTCCCATCAGGATTGTGAGTTCGTAGTCATCGAGACCATCAGCTACGGCATAAGCCATTGAGATGAAAGGTGTAATTCCGGAACCGCCGGATGCAGCGACTACTCTCTTAGCATCTCTCAGTTCCTGATAATAGTAATTGCCAAGAGGTCCGGAAACAATTACGCTATCGCCTTCCTTCCAGTTCTCTCTGATAAAGCTTGAAGCATAGCCATTGTCAGCCTTCTTAACCATAATTCTGTAATGTGAACCCTCGCCCTGTGCCCATTTAGGATTGCAAGCCAAAGTATAAGGCTTGGTAACAAGAGCATTGTCCATATTCACTACAACGCTGATATACTGTCCTGCACGGAAATATGCCAGCTTGTCAGTTCCCTTGTCCTTGTCGGCAACAAGAGTATAAGCCTTCGCATTAGGCTGATCCTCGACCTTCGCAATCTTGGCAAACTGTACATGAGGATGCAGGCTCTTTCCGATTTTGTTAGGATTGAAAACTGATGTAGGCAGTGTGTCCGGAGCTGCCTCGATTGCCTTAGTACGTGTCTTAACCTCTCCGAGGAATGGGAATGGAGTCAGTCCCTTGAGAGCCTTCTTGTCATAATTATATTTTGCCATCTAATTTGCCCTCCTTCATTTCCTCAAGCATATAGCGTGCCTGTTCTCTTCCTGAGAGGTATGCCTGTGAATAACCGTCCATCTGTGTGCCATGTCCTCCGACAAAACGCAGACCTCTTACAGTGTAGTCTTCGTGGTGTCCCGACTGTACGCGTGGGAACATGCCATCCCAGAGTCTTGGATAATATCCGTACACATCACCCTTAGGCGTGCCAAGGTATCTTGCCCATGTCATAGGTGAAGCAACTACGATTTCTTCGATGTGGCTCTTGATATCGCATCCTGTCACCTCTTCATAGCGCTCTACGCACTCACGAGCAACCCTGTCCTTGATCTTAAAGTATTCTTCTTCTGAAACATTTTCCCAAGCATCTCCGTCATAGAACTTGGAGAACTGCAAGAAGCATCTGCCCTCACCTGCTGCATCAGGAATAGCTCGGTTCAAGCATGTTACAGTAATGTCCTTGTGTGTATCGATATTGTTCGAAGTCAGCCACTGCTCATGGTTGCTTGGATTGTATCTCATGAAATTATCATAGTCTCTGATACCGATTTCATCAGCAGTTGCATCAAGTCCCAGATATACAGTGAAAGCAGCCTGTGCCAGCTTTCTTGCATTCAATGCCTGACGATCACGCTGTGGAACTTCACTTGGATCAACCATTCTGTCGAACACAACATTAGGCATCAGGTTGGAAAGAACATAATCGCATGGGATGTATGTACCATCTGTAAGTTCTACGCCATGTACCGAATTATCCTTAATGTCAATTTTGGCAACCTCAGTGTTGTACCAGATATCGCCACCAAGTTCTCTGATTCTTTCGTCAAATGCCAGAACGATTTCATGGCTACGCTTCTCAGCAATCCATGGTTTCTGAGTCAGATAAGTGTAAGTCATAAATGTATATACAGCAAAGCTCATTTCAGTTGAATCAGCTGCGATGAATGTCCAGTATGACTCGAAGATGTTCTTGGCCTTCTCAGGAACGCCGATTCTATCGAGCATATCCTCTACTGTTACAGGAACTACTCTCATCAGATCGTAGTACTTGAGCAGCATCTCAACCTTCTGTGGAGGATTAGGCTCGTTGTTGTGTTTGCCCAGCCATTCAACGCCATCAGCAAGCATACGTCCGAGTTCCATAACTGTAGTCATAGACTCTCTGCATCCTGGAACAGCCTTCTCCATCTCGTCGAGAAATGCCTCAACGCCAACAGGCATCTGTACATCAAATCCACCTTCAGGATCAGTTGTAGTTGCAGCAAATGATTCCTCAACCGCAACCCAATTAACATCCAACTGGTATGTATTATCCAGAAGATCTCTTACAGCGCCAAGAGGACGCCCTTCCTTGCCATCACCCATCTGGCATATCTCGTGACAAGTTGTCTCGAACTCATAAGCACCTCTTCTGAAGCTCGTTGCACAGCCACCAGGCAGATTGTGCTTCTCAAGAACGAGAACCTTCTTGTCTGCAGTCGCCATATAGCAAGCTGCGGAAAGGCCACCGTTGCCTGCACCTACTACGACAACATCATATTTTTTCATACTGCTTTTCTCCTTTTAATTAATTTAATTACATCTTACATTAAAACCGCCCAAACTTCAATTTGCAGGTCAGTAATTCAGCATCTTAGTTGCCACCATCATATTATTGAGATAAAATATATGAAAACTAATTATTGAATGGAGAAACAATGAAGACTATAGATGTTAGCATCTGGAACCTATTCAGTGAAAGATCTTATTCGAGGTCTTACAGCAGTCCGGATGGTCTGCAGATGCTCAAAGCAGTTGATGCAAATGACAAGGTTGGCGCCAGCTATCTTAATGAAGAGTACAATATCGGTGTCATTGCCAACAAGCTGGGGATACCGACTGTTAAGGTGTTTGATCTAGTTCAGACCAGTAATAACGAAGTTGCTATATTATACGAATACATCAAGGACAAAGTTTCATGTTCCAGGGGAATATCAAGGGAGCCGGAGCGTCTTGAAGAATATGTTAAGTTCTTCACCGCTGTCGTTAAGAAGATTCATGCTATCGAAGCAGATTCTACACTGCTTCCTTCGTTCCAATCCAAGGTGTTTAACGGTATAGATAACGCTCAGATGTTTTCCGACCGTGAGAAGGATCGCCTGAAGGAACGTTTTCTGGCACTTCCCGGCGGTACTAAGTGCCTACACGGCGACATGCAGCTCTCCAATGTAATACACTCGACTTCCGGTGACTTTGCCATTGATCTTGGCTTACTGTCATACGGCAACCCATTGTTCGATATTGCATTCTTCTACTACCTGACATTATACCTGCCGGATGAGTTAGTTCTCCAATTGCTTCACTTCGATAGGTCAACATTTAGAAAGTGTTGGGAATTATACGCCAAAGAATACTTTGGTTCTGATAACATTAAAGAAATCGAGGAATACATCCTGCCTTATGCCAAGATATCCGCATTGCCGGTCCTGATTATTGACGGCAACATGCCATCAGTCAACAAGGCCAAGGATTTCATCCTCTCAGAATAATGCAACAAGGGGTCAGACCCCTGTGACCAAATTGCAAAAAGGGACACACCTTAATGGTATGTCCCTTTTTAAATGTGTCCCCAATTCGCCATTTGGCTAAAATGGGTTGACCCCAATTAGCCAATTAGCCATGTCTGTATTCGGTGTTCTGCCACTTACCGCCGTTAGCGCGGTGCATCTCCTCAGTGAGGTGGTCCCATCTGAGGACATCCCTGCCGTCAGGGAAGAACTCAATGAACTCGCCCTTGACGAAAGTATAGAACCTCGAGATATTGGTGCACATTCCGAATGTCGGAACCTCATCTGTTGTAAGGTCGAAGCTGAAATCCTCTCCGTTCTTAACTCCTTTAAAGTGCAGGCCGTCCTTGTCCAAAGTCAGCTCACCGTCTCCGACAATTATCGAAGTATCCTCATGCGCTAACATCTTGTACTCCGGTAGCACTCCAATCCTAACATGCTCTGAATAGGAGAAGCCTTCCGTTCTAACATCCTTGGCAGCCTGCTCACGCTCCATGATTGTCCAGTCAGTGACCAGTTCAGGACATACGGAATCATCTCCTACAGCCTTTATGTTATAGCACTCATCAATCTCGATAGTATTGCCGCAAGCCGTACACTTCATGGTATTGCCGCTACATTCCATCTTGTGCATCACTCCGCATTTCGGGCACATGTAGAGCAAAGTATCCAGGTCTCTAGCCATCTGTCCCTTGCCATCATATTTGTACTGATGCTCCTTGTTCCACATATAGTCATCATGTGCAAGGAGCTGATTCATTCTGTCTTCAATCTGCTCAGGAGTCATGGTTTTCAACTCCTCGGCGGTAAACATTCTGTCGACCGTAACACACACCTTGCCGTGTCTGACATCCAGGCAGTGCTTGGTATAAGCAAGATATCCGCCTGCAATCTTGGAATAATAGACCGGAATTCCCAGCTTCTTGATGAGCTTGCCGGTTCCTATCATTACAGGCTGAGCCATTCCCGTGATGGAGCTCATGCCTTCAGGCATAATGCAAATGCTACCGCCCTGCTTGACAATGCTCAGCATCTGCTTGGCAGCATATACATCCGGTGTAAAATTCTTCTTAGGAACCACGTTCATTATCTTCAGAACGATGTTGAGCGGTGAACGGAAGAACTCGTTATAGCCTACAACAAAATTCAGGACCTTGGGTCTGCATGGCGGGCAAACGAACTGATACTCCACTCTGGTCGAGTGGTTTGCTATCATCACGATTGGTCCCGGCTCCTTGGAAGGGTCCTCTTTAATTGTAAATTCAGTGTGATCAATCTTATTGAGTACATTGATTACTATTTGAAGAATCCCATACAGGAATCTGTTCGGAGTGTGGAGCTTTCTTGAGTGCAACTCTTGGTCTATTGTCTGTTTCGCCATATATTCTCCTTAAAATGTCATTGTTATCCCGGGCTTAATGTTGACATTGTGATAGTTAATGTCAACATTAAGCCCGGGATAATGTTAGCATGTTAGCATTAGTAGATCAGGTATTTGTCGCCGGAGTCGCTGACTACGACTTTGTGCTTGGCATCTTTGCGGTCAATCAGGTATTCTGAATGTATTGGATGCTCGGTTATCATGAGTGGTAAGCCTCTACGATCTGCGATACCCGTCTCATGCGAGATTGCGTATACTTCAACGCCCATTTCTTCATACGCACGTCTGGCCTGCTGATTGAAGACATTCAATCCATAGTCCCCGTAAACTTTTACTCCTGCATCCCGGAAGGCCTTAATCCATCCCAGGTTGCCAATAAGAATTCCGCTATCCTTAACAGCAGGAACAATCTTGTCCCAGTTGTTTTCGATAAACTCATCCAGCTTGCCCTTGGAGACATTCAGAATGTACGGTGTTTTACCGTCTCTGTCACCGGCCATAAACTTCTCAAGAGAAACAGGTTTTACTTCACTTGATGCGTATCCTGCCTCGAAAGACGCTGCATCGAGAACGTCCTTGCCGAGCATCTCGCTCGCACATATTACATCGAGTTCTGCACGGCTGAGCGGCTGTCTATCAATCTTAACTCTATGCTCAATCAATTGATCCGCAGCATCTCTTCTCATCCTATTGATGAGTGAAACCGGTATCATAGCATTATCATCAATCTCTATATCACAGCTCGTCCAATCAGCAGCAAAAGGCGTATTGCCCAATCTGCAGAGCTGGTCAATTACCCTCTCCTCATCGGTTGCTACTTTGTTGGCCTTCTCTATCATATGATCGCCCAGCATTTCAACGTAGTAGCCGCTCTTAAGGTCTGTCATCACCATTTCGATGTACTGACCGATTCTTGCAGTGAATGAGAAAGTAACAGGCAGCTTCTTCTCAGGAAGATTGAGCACCTCTTCTTGCAGCTTCTTATCTGTGACCTTGTACACTCTATCGCCAATCTGAACGCCATAGTCAAAATCTCCTACAAGGAAATCCCCCATGCCGAGGTCTCTGACGTATGTCGTCACGTTTCCGATAGGATTGCGGTCATAGCTCGGAGTGTCGTTTCTGAACTCGATGCCGTCTCCCATATTCAGCGTTCCGTCGGTGATATTGATGCATACCAGAACTCTGTTCCTTCTCAGTGCACCTCGTACAGCTGACTTGTCCTTGGCGTCATTCACCTTGGCCTCGTTATCTACAACAGCGATAACCCTGCCAAGATATACACCCTGATTCTTAGGGCTGGTTCCCGAGAGCAATCCATCTCCGAGATTGCCATGAAGGTAGCCTTCGGAGAACCCTCCTCTATTGAAGGCCTGCCTCAGATGTTGAATATCCTTGTGGTCAACTCTGTATGCTGCAGTTGCAACTTCATGATTGTTATCATTGCTACGCATCAGATCAGCGTATTTGTCGAGATACTTTCTATATATTCCTGTAACCACCGCAACGTACTCCGGTGATTTGATTCTTCCTTCTATCTTGAGAGACGATACGCCTGCAGCAACCAGCTCCGGCAGGCTCTCTACCGTGCAGATGTCCTTAGGGCTCAATGCGTATGATTTCTCCCCGTTATCATCCGTATATGCCTGTCTGCATGGCTGAGCGCAGGTACCTCTGTTACCGCTACGGCTGTCGCCCTTGGTGCTGAGGCCTCTGCTCATCTGGCACTGGCCCGAATAGCACATACATAGCGCTCCATGCACGAATACCTCAACCTCAATATCCCTCTTGGTCGACTCTGTGCAGAACTCCCTGATCTCATCAATGCTCAGTTCTCTGGCAGGCACAATACGGCTAAAGCCGAGTCTTGCTGCCGTATCAAGTGCATGTGTGTTATAGACAGTTCCCTGAGTCGATAAGTGTAGCGGGAAATCAGGATAGTATTTCCTTACCAGTCTGGCAAGTCCCATATCCTGAACAATAAGAGCATCCGCACCTATTCCGTAGAGATAGTTAACGTACTCGATAGCCCGCGTCAGCTCGCTGTCCTTCAGCAAAGTATTAAGTGTAATGTATACCTTAACATTATGCAGATGAGCATACTTGATTGCTTCCGGCAAATCCTCCTCTGTAAAGTTATCAGCGTAAATGCGGGCATTAAAAAGGGTGCCACCCATATAGACGGCATCCGCACCACTATTTACAGCCGCAGTCAGATGCGGCCATCCACCAACAGGAGCAAGCAGCTCCGGAATCTTAATGTTCATGTGGTTATTGTAGCATAAGGGGGACGGGGGTGTCGTGCCATTTTTGGCATGATACCCCCGTCCCTCTGTATTTTATGATATACTTAGAAATGCAAGAATACTTCGAAAGGAGATTAACATATGAAGAAATACGATGTAATAGTCGTTGGCGCAGGAAATGGCGGTCTTTCAGCAGCTTGTTATATGGCAACTGCAGGAAAGAAAGTTCTCGTTCTTGAGAAACACAATCTGCCTGGTG
>JAZUDV010000075.1:0-16297 GCA_045639825.1 Anaerovoracaceae bacterium | reverse complement strand
TTAGTGTTGACAAATTTGCCTCACAGTAGTAAACTGAACAAGTCGCAATAAGAATTATCAATGTTCCGAGGTAGCTCAATGGCAGAGCAACCGGCTGTTAACCGGTAGGTTGTGGGTTCGAGCCCCACCCTCGGAGCCATTTTTTAAGGGCGATATGCCGGAGTGGCGGAATTGGTAGACGCAGGGGACTTAAAATCCCCCGGTAGTAATACTGTACCGGTTCGAGTCCGGTCTCCGGTACCAAGTTGGTTATCCAACCTGGACAACAGAATATGATGTCGCGGGGTAGAGCAGTTGGTAGCTCGTCGGGCTCATAACCCGGAGGTCGGAGGTTCAAGTCCTCCCCCCGCAACCAAATTGCTGAAAGCCTTGGAAACACTGAGTTCCAAGGCTTTTATTTTTTGAAGAATTTGTTATGAAACACAGAAGTCCTGAAAAATGCCGATTTATCCATATTTATCCATCAGCTTTGGAAAAATCCATCATAATCAGGTGGAGTGGAGATTTCTTTACTGGTAAGTTGGCTGTGAAAGTATTATAATCATCGCATGATTTTATATATTGATGAGACAGAACATGAGGATTATTTTATTGTAGCAGGACTTCTAGCCAAATCAGAGCAGGAAGTAAATTTGGCATACAAGAAATTCAAGAAGGGCGTTAAGAATTATCCGCTTACTAATAAAACAAAGCAAAAGATTTTTCTTGAATTTAAATCTACATTAATTGACAGACAGTTTCAAAAAATTAAGATTAAGCTTCTTCAGCAGATACAAGAGATAGATGGTGTTGTATTGTATTCCTGTTATGTTAAGAAACAAAAGAACATGAAAGAAGTCTTAAAGGAATCAGTCTATATCACACTATTATCTAATATCATCAACAGTATTGATCAGAATATAGATGTAATATTTGATGAATTTAAGAATAAGAAGTTCGAGGATTCAATTGTTAACACTTTTATAGATTTTGAGAATGTCAACTCTATAACACCGCGTAATTCGCAGGAAGTACCAGGATTGCAATTCGCAGACAACGTATGTAGTGTGGTTAGACTATATGTTACCGCAAGTGATGAGAATGATTATTTCTCGCATATTGAGTCTATTGTTAGAAGTGTTTGACAAAATGGATATTAGATGTTAGTATAATTACAGATTAAGGATGGCCTGGCGCCCGCTTGAGGGGGTCTGTACGGTAAACGTGGGACCATTCTTTTTTTATTGATAAGGCAGAGGATGGAACGGGCAGCCATCGCCCTTGTTGGAGATGTGGGAGTGTCGACCCACCTGCCATATCAGAATTGTACATTGAGCGAGTAGCTTCGGTTACTCGCTTTTTCATATAAACATTCACATTATTACCATAAAGCTGTCGCCTAGTCATTAAAAGCTTATCTTATAATGATACCAAACAATAGAGCGGGAGGACTGTATGAAAAGGATAGTAGTAATTGCGATGTGTCTATGTCTGACTACGCAGGCATTGATGCTCCACCGTTTCAGTCCGGGAAGTTCACCGGAACGGAAAGGCACATGTCAAAGCGTGGTTCCAAGAGTATGAGAAAACGTGGCTTTGAGCTACTGGATTCAGTAAACAAACATCGCGATGGTTACCAGGACGATCCTGTATGTCAGTATTTCTTCAAAAAGAGAGCTGAAGGCAAGCCGTATCGTGTTGCAATGTTTGCGGCATATAACAAATTTCTGAGAATATATCACTCAAAAGTTTCGGCAGTATTAAACGAATACGAAGCAGTGAATTAGCCGATTCGATAAAGTTGTGCAGGCCGGGCTTTTTGCCAGGTCTTTTTGTCGTGATAAAAAACATGTAGAAATATTTAGAAAAAACACTTGCTTTTTATTAGCAGGTTTTGTGGACTGAAGGTGGTTGTAATATTCATATATTGCTATCATATAGATTTGTGGATACAATTAACTTGTAAATAGTAAATCTCATGGAGGATTTTATTATGAAGACGAAAGAAGAATTACAGGCTCTTAAAGATCAGGTTGAAGAGCTGAACAAGAAGTTTGCTGAACTTACAGAAGAAGAATTGGAACAAGTGACTGGTGGAATTGATTATCAAAAAGATTATTCACCAGATCAATGGAAGGAATAAATGATTGTTCTTTAGGGAGGCGAGAAGGTATGAATAATAGAGGACTATTTGCTAAGTTAATTGCGTTATCTCTAACTCTGTGTATGATGCTGTGCACACCGATTGTTTCATATGCCGAGGAGACAGAACTTACAGGGGATGGAATAAACTGGGTCAGAATTGTGGATGATGCCAGGTATATGTATGTCGGCATTGATAATTCCAAGAAGGTATTCGAGTCAGGAAGTCAATTCATTGTAAATAAGATTACCAGGCTCAATGAACCGAAGAAATATGACGAGTATTATGACAACATTGATTCTGATATACAAGCAGAGATAGATAAGGATACACTGACTTTCCTGGAGGTTAGTGTTAGGGATAGTGATGGCACTGAATATGGAGCACTTCCGGATGCGGTTTCTATGTATGTTCAACTGAGCGACAGTATTGATAAGGACAAGCTTGTGTTTAATAGCATCAGCATTGGCTTAGACGAAAGTGTGAATGCTATCTTCGAAAGAGTAGAAACACCTTTCGGTCCTTGTGATTGTGCCAGACTGAAAATGAAACATGTTGGATGTACATTGATGTATGCAGAGCGAAATACGATATGTTCATACCCATGTGGGCAAATGCAATCAATGACCAAAAAAGCACAGGTTAAGCTAAGCAAGGTGACTGCTCTTAAAAGTGGCAAGATCAAGCTGACTTTCAAGCGACTTACGCTTAAGAACGGATATAAGATTCGTGAGTATCAGGTGTTCAGAAAGACCGGTAAGAAGGGCGAGTATAAGAAGATAGCAACGATCATTAATGATAAATCCGCCGCTAATATAACTTATACCAATGGCAAGAGCCTGAAGAAGGGTAAGAGATATTACTACAAGGTTCGTGGAGTTGTAGCCCTGCCTGATGAAAGTCTTGTCTACACTATGAAGAGCAAGTCGAAGAACGCCAAGTGCAAGAAATCTGTTAATGCAAGAAATAATCCGGCTGGTTTGATTGATATTGTCCCGATTCCGAGCATTGTAGGATTAAGCATAGCAGATGCTGCCGCGATACTCGCCGACAAGGGACTCCTGGCAGAGATTGTTTTGGTCGTAGACAAGGATGTCCCAGAGGGCATTGTTGTTAATGTTGATCCATCAGTGCATAGCCGAGTTGCTAAGGGTTCAACAGTTAAAGTATTCTGCTCCAGAGGAGCAGAGGCTCTTGTTAAAGTTCCTAATGTAATAGGAAGGAGCTACGAGGATGCTAAAACTGAGTTAACATCCAAGGGTTTCAAGATAAATACTGTTGACGGCAAGGTTATAGGCACTGTAATTCTCACAGATCCACTTCCGGGCGTTGATGTGCCGGCGGGTAGCGAGATTACAATGACATTACGCGAATTGTAGAGTGTTCTCCTGCCGCGAAGTATTCATTTTCTACTAACCGTAGGTATGTTTTGCAGGTGGAAAATTGTAATATGCTTTCGGGAGGTATTACCGGAAGGAACACCGGCAGCCCGCCTGAAAATGAGAGGTGTGAAGAAAATATATTATTACTGCAATAAAGACGGCCTTTATTGTATTAAAAGGTGATCGCATGGATAAGGATAAGAGAAAAGCTTTGCAGGAGCAGTATAAAAACAGGCATCCGGAGATGGGGATCGTCTGCTGGAGATGCGGAGACCGGATATGGCTGGCAGAATCGCGGGATGTGCCGGCTGACTACAACAGCATGAAATTCCAGCTTGATCTCGGATCATGGCCTAACAGGAAACTGCAGGACGAGTACAGGAAGTCTTCTGATGCTTTCGAGTGGATGGTATTCAAGCAACTTGATTACGAGGACCCTGCTGAGGATCATTATGATGATCTCGATATACTGATGCTCGAAGCAATGGCTGAATATCCGGATGCAGAGCCTATGAAACCGGGCAAGAAATGGAAACAACTGAAGGGGCAGTAGACATAGGAGGCTTTGAATATGGCAGATATTGAGAAGACGATCAAATCACTTGAATCAAATAATTTTACTGTGAAGTTCTTTGAAAATGCGGAGGCTGCTGCCGAGTGGCTCGCCGCCGAAGCACTGGACGGAGGACCGGATGAGATGTTTCGTTTCGTAAAGGTCATGAAATGAGAAAGAGATAACTTTCAGTTTGTCGAGATGAGATGAAATCAGGATTTCGTTGACTGATAACATATAGAAATATGGAGAAATAATTATGAAATCGAAAGAAGAACTGAACGCAATAAAAAATGAAATGGATAGGTCTGGATTCGTTCTTCTGGCTGACTTTGTTCCGGATATAGTTCAGGAAATAAGGTATTATTCAACGTATAATTTTATAGGTGATAGAATAAACGGATACGAAGAGCCTTGCGCTATTCTTACCAAGGAAGCAGCTAGAGCGCTGAAAGCTGTAAGCGATGAGGCCAAAGTAATGGGATATCGTTTGAAGATATTTGACGCATATCGTCCAGCGAGAGCAGTCAAACATTTTGTGCTGTGGGGAATAGAAGATCTTGACCTACGCATGAAGCCCTTCTTCTATCCGAAACTAGAGAAGCAGGAACTGTTTATGAGAGGCTATATTGCGAGCCAATCATCACACAGCCGGGGAAGTACAGTTGATTTAACACTGCTTGATATGACGACCGGTCAAGAAGTTGACATGGGAAGCTCATTTGACTTGTTTAGTGAGAAATCCCATTCGGGCTTCAAGGGCATAACAGATGAACAGTATGCTAATAGAATGACCCTACAATCGCTAATGGTCCGAAATGGATTCGAACCAATAGATTGCGAGTGGTGGCATTTTACACTGGCAGATGAACCATATCCAGACACATATTATGATTTTCCAGTGTCAAGTAAGTGAGATGGAAGATAAGCCGGTGCATTTGGTGCAGCACTTATTGTCAGTGATAAAGATCATCATGCATTGTATAAATTATTACTGTAAATTTGATTATCATCATTTGCAAAAATTGATAGGTAAAAAAAGAGGGGTGATTATTCACCCCTCGTAGTACTTGCTTTTCTGCGTTATTTCGTTTTAATTGATTTTGTATCGGACCAGTCGGAGTAGTATTTTACACCGCTACCGAGATCAGTATATGTCCTTATCTGAACATAATACTTCTTCGATCCTTTCAGTTTTACTACTGCCTTGCTAAGGTTTTTCTTTCCGGCAATGGTAACTTTCTTTGCTGAACTCATTGAAGATGATGTGGAGTATCTTAACTGATAACCGCTACATGATGCTTTCTTCCACTTTGCAGTGAATCCTTTGCTCTTAGCCTTGAGCGACGATAGAACTGTTTCATCCGGTTCATCAAATTCCATAGAATCATCTACATCAAAGGTCACTTCATCACTAAATAGCTGCAAGTATCCGCCCTTCAAGTATCCTTCAGCATCCTCGGCCAAATAACTGCTACCGCCTTTGTTATAATAGCAGTAAACAAACACTTCATAACTTCCAGGTTCTTTTACCTTAAATGAGTATGATAATTTCTTGCCTTTTTTCTTATATGAAATGTCTTTTTCCAAGATAAGTTCATCATCATTATAAACCGAGAAATTACAATAATTCTTGTTTGCTTTGCACTTGGTATAATCAGTAGTAACAACCGATACAGTTACTGTTGAACCTACAGGAATAGTTTTCTTGTTTTTAGGAGTCTTGATTGTTGCTGCCATAGCAAATGTTGCAGAGAATACAAACAATACTGTGACAGACAATAATATTGAAAAAATACTATTTGTATACTTCATAATGTACCTCCATTATTTCTTATACGTATCATCAATACCTATATGATAAATAACATTTTTTTATTGTAAATAAATCGTCTTGATTTTTCATTGACAGTTCATTGACAAATCTGTCGGGTTCTTGATTTTTCATTAATTATCCCACAAGATAGTATATTGTAATGGTTGTTTTGTTTATGATACAATCTCCCAAAATAATACGCTGTTGGATAGATTAAGGAGTAGGCTTATGAATAACGTTTTTGCGCAGAACCTGAACAAGCTTATGGAACAGCTTGACATTCAAAACGCTATGTTGGCAAGAGCACTTAATGTTGACCCTTCTTTAGTTAGTCGTTGGAGAAAGGAAGGCTGTGGCAAAAGAAACGCTTCTGTTCATGCTATTGCCATTGAACGATTTATTCTAAACCGCAGTATGACAGCAGAAAACAGATCATGGCTATCGGCACAGATCGGAAAACCGGTATTTTCAGGTATGCCATCCGGTGGTATTGCCAACTGGCTATATCCGGACGCAGTTTATCAGACAACGGAGAATGAGGATGAAGATTTTCCCAATCTTCTGCTGGCTAATAGTTTCCGCGCTTCTGTAAATAGACAATCAACTTATCCTACTCATGATAGAGTCATGAATCTTTCCGCTTGTGATGGTACTGATGAGATAGCAGAACTTCTCAATCAGGAGTTAGCCATGCTTGAAGCAGAAACAGATATTGATATTTATCTGAACAGTGAAAGCTCCGGTGTGGCCGTTGACAAAAGAATGCTTTCTGTTTTGCAAAGCGCTGTTGAAGAAAAAAAGATAAACATCAACATGCTTGTTGAATCAGCCAATAACTCCAGCATGGCAAGCAGACTTATAAGCGCCTATATGCCTATGCTGGTTCAGGGAAAATTGAAGCTTTCGGTTATTCAGGGAACTCCACAGACATTCACAATAACTATGAACATTGTTATCCCGAACCGTACAGCCGTAATAATTACAGAATCTGTACAGCACCGTCATTCCGCTGTTGGCACTGTAATACGAGACCTCGCTATTGTGCATGATATGACTGACAGCTTTGAGAATAGCAAACGCGCTGCAAGACCTATGATGATCGCATACGACGACAGTTTTGCCAGAAATATCATAGAAGCTTTCTTTGAGGAATATGGTGTGCCTGGTAGCCTTGATGTTATCAAAAGTGGCTTAAATCCATTGTATATGACGGTGGAGGATTATGGCAGGGTTCTCCGGGAGTTCAATCATCCTAAAGACCAGTATCAATGGAGATATGATGAGTTCGCTCGTTTCAAGGAGGCAATGGACGATGTGCTGAACAATTCACGCTTCCGTGAGGTATTGTCGCTTTCTAAGCTGCGTGAGATTGTTGATATAGGATGTTGCCGTATGCCGTCTATGTATTTCTTTGACGCCGGAATATGGTACCTGGATGCACAGGACTGTGTAAACCTTCTTGATGGATATATTCACTATCTTGAAACAAATCCGAATTTCAATGTCGTGCTGCTGGAGGATGAACAACTCTTCATGCCAAATTCCTGCTGGCATATAAAAAACAATAAGCACATTATGATTCACTCATGGAATATCGATAATCCTGTTATGGTTTATTCCGATCAGCTAATGCTGATAGACGAATTCCAAAGACATTTTGACAGCTTATGGTCTCAAACTGATATTTACGGAAGCAAGCGTCATGTTATAGGCGAGCTAACTGCGTTGAGAAATCAGTGTGCAAAACATCTTGATAAATGAAAATGAATATTCAAGAACCCGATTGGAGTACTTGGGAAGTTGGAATCATCAGAAGTTCCGACTTCCTATTTATTTGCTTATAAAATATTTAAATCTGATTATTCAATGAATTGTCAATGAATAACGAGGGCGTTTAATTTAAAAATAAACAATCATTTATATAATGATACTACAAAATAAGAATAGCTGATTCATGAGATGATAATTAGATTAGGAGTAATAGTATTATGAAGAAAAAAGCTTTTGCGGTGATTATAACCAATATTTTAATGATGTGTATTATGGTAAGTTTTGTAGGATGTGGTGGTGAAAAGATAAATATCGAAGAAACTGATATTTATACTGCGCTTAAGGCATACGAAACAGAACCGGATCCATTATATATTTCAACTGGTAAAATAGAAGAACCATATGTAATCGTCCGTAAAGCTAGGGAAGAGAATAGTTACGGTGAAATTGATCCGGATGAATATGAAATTGTTGGATGCTCCAACGGAGACATTAGCAAAGAACACATTTCAGAGGCCAAGACAATTGTTGTCTGTAACAGCTATTATGATATGGCAAAATATTCTAATGGCGATACAGGTGACTCAGAGTACATATATATTGTTTGCGTGGATGCTACAACAGGGGGCATTTATCTGAGCAAAGATGACAGCGAGAGCTTTGCTGATTTGGAATCTAAGCCACTCCCAGGTGTAGCGTCTTCAGTTCCTCATTACAGGTATAGTAATTCTGATATCAAACATTATGTAAAAAACAACTTTGACAATTGGAAATATTAGAGGCTAGATTTATGAAAAAGAAGGTAGATACGATAAGATGAATCAACATTGATATATTAGATATGGTCAATTATTGCGGCATAAAAATTCCCTGGCCGGCAGTAATGCTGTTAACCAGGGATTTTGTTTTATGATTTATTTTATCCTAGCGAGAACTGAACTATTTTGTTTGCTGCGTCAAGCTTCTCTTCGGATATTTAGACATTATGAAGAACTGTATTGAGGAGAACTATATTATGAAAAATGTCTTAAGAAAAGCAATTGCATTAACGCTTAGTATGACGCTGGTTTTCTCATAGAAGGATTTTAATTTTTCTTCATCTTTATGACAATTTTTTTATTATTGAAATAATCACAAGGACATCACGAAACTATCGTTTCTTGCATACGGTGTTGAGATATAATAGTCCTAACAAATAAAACGGGAGGACTGTATGAAGAAGAATATAGCTATAGTGATGTGCCTGTGTATGACGTTGTTCGTCCTTGCGGCTTGCAGTAATGGAAATCCCAAAGAGACGATCACAAATTCGATCGGTGGTGAGCATGCAATCAATGTGGACGGTGAGGCCGCTTCGTATGAGAATGTTATCGTAGAGAAAAGCGGCGACAGTGATGGCGATGAATCTGATTTTACTGGGACTAATGCTGCGGTCTATGCGCAGAATGGCGGTACACTGACGATGTCTAAATCGGAGATCAGCACTTCCGGAAAGCACGCCAATGCAGTTTTTGCATATGGTGAGAAGTCTGCAATTGATATATCCGATTCAACAATAAACACGACTGAGAATAATTCCGGTGGTGTTATGGTAACAGGAGGAGGAACTATCAATGCTTCTAATTTGACCATTGATACTAAAGGCGGATCTAGTGCTGCAATCCGTTCGGACAGGGGCGGTGGAATTATCACGATTAACGGTGGAAAATACTCAAGTTACGGTAGCGGATCACCTGCAATATATTCAACTGCAGATATAACTGTAAACGATGCGACTTTGTATTCGGATATTTCTGAGGCAGTTGTTATCGAAGGTAAGAACTCTGTTAAATTGAACAATGTTACAGCAACAGGAAAGAACTCAAAACAGAACTCTGATAATACGGATAAAAAGAAAGCTGTGATGATATATCAGTCGATGTCCGGCGATGCATCAGAGGGCAAGGGAAAGTTCGTCATGAACGGCGGAACACTCGAGTCTCTGGAAGGGGGCATTTTCTATGTTACTAACACGATAGCAGATATCAAATTGAAAGCCGTTGAGCTTAAATGTACAACTGATGATCTCCTGAACGTTGAGGCAGCCGGATGGGGAAAAGAAGGCAGCAATGGTGGTCAGGTAAATTTTGCTACATCCAAGCAGAAACTTGAAGGCATGATTACAGTAGATGAGATTTCAAGAGCTAATATTATCTTGAAAAATAAGTCGAATTTCACTGGTCATATTAAGTCTGATGGAAGGACCTATGTTGAGCTGGATGAAGCATCAACATGGACATTGACTGGAGATTCCGAAATTAGTGCATTGACCTGTGCTGAAGACTCAATTAACCTCAATGGCTATACTTTGAAAGTCAATGGCAAAGACTACAAGGAAGGCACAGCATGCAAAGGCAAAAAAATAGAGTTCGAAGCGTCGAAATCTGATGCCGGCAATGGACAGCCACCTGAAATGCCTGAGGATGAAAAAGGAGAACCACCTAAAGATGACAATGGACAACCACCTAAAAAACCGGATGGGGACAATGGACAACCTCCTGAACCACTTGAAGGTGAAGCCTTGAAGCAGGAATAAGTTTGTAGATGGCAGGAAATCAGGAATTCATGGACTCTTAGCAGTGGCTTCATAGCACATTGAAGTCGCTGCTATTTTGATAGAATTTTTAATTTCATGGACTGAATGTGATTGTACTTACAGGACTGAATGTTTAATTTCGCGGACTGAATGTGATTGTATTTTTAATGAATTGCTAGCTATATTTGTAAATATCGTATAGAATTATAAATATAATGATAGATATATAAACTTGTAGATAGAAATAGTCTTGGAGCAATTTATATAGAGGACAATATGGGAGAAGAAATATTCAGAAAGAAAAGCTTGGATAAGGTAAAATCGCCGGATAATCTCGACGACTACATTCGTGTGTCCAATCCATCGGTATGGCTACTGCTTATCAGCATTGTTGTGCTATTAATAGGCGTATGTGTATGGGGCGTATTCGGACACGTAGACAGCACCGTTCCTTCACTTGTAAGTATACAAAATGATAATGCTGTCTGTTATGTTGCTGAAGAGGACATAAGCTCCGTTCAAGATGGAATGATTGTGAATTATGCGGACTGTGAAGCCGTAATTAATAAGATTGGTGAGAGACAGGAATATGGCTATGAGTGTGGACTTGTTGCGGATTCTTTTCCTGAAGACGGCATGTATGAGGGCAAGATTGTCACCAAGAGATACAAGCCAATATCATTTGTGACGAACTAGAGGAACCGAGCATGTCAGATACAGTAAGAAAGCCAATTAATAAAGGGGTTGCCAAGGTTCCGGTTGTTATGCAGCTGGAGGCTTTGGAATGCGGTGCCGCAAGCCTGTGCATGATATTGGCTTATTATAGCAAATGGATACCGATTGAGCAGGTGCGCGAGGACTGTGGTGTTTCGCGTGATGGTTCTAATGCAGTTAATGTGCTCAAGGCAGCGAGAGCATATGGCCTGGATGCCAAGGGCTTCAGATATGAACCTGAGGCTCTTAAGGCAAACGGTACTTTTCCGTGCATCATTCACTGGGATTTTAATCATTTTGTTGTTCTTGATGGATTCAGGGGCGGCAAAGCATACCTTAATGACCCGGCAAGAGGTTCATACAGTGTTTCTATGGAAATATTCGACGAGTCTTTTACCGGTATTTGTTTGCAGTTTGAGCCTACCGAAGACTTTGTTCCTTCCGGAAGCCCTAAGAGCATTATGGAGTTTGCATCCAAGAGACTGAAGGGCACCGGACCTGCTGTAACATTCGTAGTTGCGCTTAGTATTATCACAGCTATCATGGGAGTGGTTCAGCCTGCTTTCTCAAGAATCTTCCTTGACCATCTGCTTACGGGTAGCAATACTGAGTGGACCAATCCGTTCCTGCTATTCCTTGGAGCATTCAGCTTGGTAGAGATTATTATGTCTGCTCTACAGAATGTATATTCGCTTCGCATTAACGGCAAGATGGCAGCAGTCGGTAATGCAAGCTATATGTGGAAAGTTCTCAAAATGCCTATGAAATTCTTCTCACAGCGTATGGCAGGAGATATTCAGGGTCGTCAGGCCTCCAATGCGGCAATTGCCAATACACTTATAGGCACATTTGCGCCGCTCGCACTCCAAGCCATTATGCTTGTGTTCTATTTTGTTGTAATGTTGAGATACAGCATTATCCTGACAATAGTGGGATTAACTTCAATTGCTATCAATGCGATAGTATCGAGATATATTTCCAAGAAGCGTATTAATGTAACTCGAGTATCTATGAGGGATAACGCCAAGCTGTACTCAGCAACAGTTGCCGGCATTGAGATGATAGAGACCATCAAGGCATCCGGGGCAGAGAACGGATACTTCAAGAAGTGGTCAGGATATCAGGCCAGCGTTAATACTCAGCAGGTCAAATTCATGAAGCTCAATCAATACCTTGGTATGATTCCGCAGTTTGTTTCAACACTTGCTAACAACGTGGTTCTTGTGCTTGGTGTGTGGCTGGCAATGCAAGGACAGTTCACAGTTGGTATGATAATGGCTTTCCAGGGCTTCATGACTTCATTCATGGCACCGGCTAATACCCTGATATCCGCAGGACAGACACTTCAGGAAATGCGCACTCAGATGGAGAGAGTGGATGATGTTATGGAATATCCTGATGATGTAGTCTTCGCTGAGAACGCAGACAAGGGCGAGATGAACAAGCTGTCAGGAGAGATAGAGATTAAGAACCTGGTATTCGGTTATTCGCCTCTCGGGGACCCACTCATTAAGGACTTCAACATGACAGTTGAGCCGGGCAAGAGTGTTGCAATCGTTGGAGGTTCAGGTTGCGGCAAATCCACCATGTCCAAACTCATTTCCGGACTATATCAGCCATGGAGCGGTGAGATACTGTTCGATGGTAAACCGATGAATGAGATACAGAAGAGTGTTTTCAGAGGTTCACTCGCAGTAGTTGACCAGGACATTATTCTGTTCGAAGATACAATTAGCAATAATATTAAGATGTGGGACGACAGCATTGAAGACTTCGAAGTTGTACTTGCTGCACGTGATGCGCAGATTCACGATGACATCATGCAGCGTCCTAGAGGATATCAGCACAAGCTGATTGAAGGCGGCAAAGACTTCTCCGGAGGACAGAGACAGCGTATTGAAATAGCGCGTGCTCTCGCTCAGGATCCAACAATTATCATTCTTGATGAGGCAACAAGTGCTCTTGATGCCAAGACCGAATACGAACTTGTTAAGGCAATCCGCGATAGGGGTATTGCTTGCATTGTTATTGCTCATAGACTGTCTACAATTCGTTCATGTGATGAGATCATCGTAATGGACAAGGGAGTAATTGTAGATAGGGGCGATCACGCCTACTTGATGAAGAACAGCAAGATCTATCATGATCTTGTCAGTGCAGAGTAAAGGAGGTATCGGATATGAGTTGGTTTGAAGAACAACTGCGTTATCGTGAAGCATCCGATAACTCTAATTTCTCAGATGCAATCGATTCAATTGCCAATGCTGTCATGGGAACAAGACTGAGAAATGCGCTCAGTCAGGACGAAATTGCCGGCTCTGCAATTGATGCAATATTAAAATACTATCATTGCAAATCAACTGTGGAGGAATTACCACCGGAGATAGATACAGTAGACAAACAGATTGAATACCGCATGCGTCCTTACGGAATCAAGAGCAGAACTGTCACTCTTGACAAGGACTGGTATCACAATGCGGTAGGGGCTATGCTGGGAACCTTGA
Organism: Anaerovoracaceae bacterium; assembly: GCA_045639825.1. Classification (GTDB taxonomy): domain Bacteria; phylum Bacillota; class Clostridia; order Peptostreptococcales; family Anaerovoracaceae; genus Crickella. The sequence continues at coordinate 2,861 of JAZUDV010000075.1, read as the reverse complement.
AGGAAGATGGATCCGCTGTAGCTCTGATACCCGGCAAACTGTTCGGATACAATCTTGTAGATGTTGCTACAGGCAAAATGATCAAGATGAACAGAAGAACGGCGGCTCTCATTGATGCAGAGGCGATGTGTTTCTATGCGCCGCTGCCACAGAGACCGATTAAGGTAAGAGATCTGATGGAGTTCATGGCAGGACAGTTAAGTGTGTCAGATATTGTAATGTATCTTGCATTGATGGGTCTTGCTGCAGCACTTGGATTGCTGTCTCCTTTATTCACAAAATGGTTGTTCAGTGATGTCTTAGAGTCAGGCAGCTTGCAAGTTCTGTTGTCTCTTGCGGTATTCATGGTATGCTTTTCAATCACGCAGTTATTCTTTGGTGCATTCCAGGCCATGACGAACTTCCGGATTGGTACCAAGCAGAATATGGCTGTGCAGGCGGCAGTTATGAATCGTGTTATGAGCCTGCCACCAACATTCTTCAGACAATATTCGTCCGGTGAATTATCACAGCGTGCTGACTACGTGCAATCCCTGTGTTCAACTATCTTCAGCAGCATTGGAATGACGGGATTAACATCGCTCTTCTCGCTGATTTACATCGGACAGATTTTCGCTTTTGCACCGACACTCGTTGTTCCTTCGCTGTTAATTACAGTTGCTACTGTAGTCCTGTCATTGGTAACGACTTTTGCACAGATTAAAATCACTCGTGAGAAGATGAATACTGCAGCCAAGACGAGTGGCCTAACTTATTCTACAATCACAGGAATTCAGAAGATCAAGCTGGCAGGTGCTGAGAAGAGGATGTTCTCTCGCTGGGCAAGGCAGTACTCGAGAGAGGCGGCATTGGAGTACAATCCACCGATTTTCCTGAAGCTAAGCTCAACGCTAAGCTTGGCACTTTCACTTGCGGGTACGCTGGTTCTGTATTACGTAGCTATTAAGAGCCGGGTCAGTGTTGCGGATTACTATGCCTTTAATACAGCATATGCAATGGTTTCTTCGGCATTCATGTCGGTTGTTTCCATAGCTGTTACTGTTGCTGATATAGGTCCGACACTTGAAATGGCCAAGCCAATCATGGATGCCGCACCGGAATCTCAAGAGAGAAAAGAAATTGTTACGCAGCTTAACGGAGCAATTGAACTTTCCCACATTTCTTTCCGTTATGATGAATCGATGCCTAATATCATTGATGATCTGTCGCTTACGATTAAGCCGGGAGAATACCTGGCAATCGTCGGTTCAACCGGATGCGGTAAGAGCACTCTGATGAGGCTGTTGATGGGCTTTGAGACGCCACAGAAGGGTAGCATTTTCTATGATAGAAGGAACATTAAAAAACTTGATCTTGAATCATTAAGAAAGCACATTGGCGTAGTCATGCAGGATGGTAAGTTGTTCCTTGGTGACATCTATTCCAATATAGTTATAACTGCACCGGAGCTGACAATGGATCAGGCTTGGGAGGCTGCTGAAATAGCTTCTATCGCTGATGACATCCGCAATATGCCGATGGGAATGAACACCATGGTCTCCGAAGGTCAGGGCGGTATCTCGGGCGGACAGAGGCAAAGACTGATGATTGCAAGAGCAATTGCACCTAAGCCTAAGGTATTGATGTTCGATGAGGCAACAAGTGCTCTCGATAACATCACGCAGAAGAAAATATCCGAGGCAATAGATTCGCTCAAATGCACAAGAATAATAATTGCACATAGACTTTCAACTATACAGCATGCCGATAGAATAATCTTCCTTGATAAGGGTAAGATTGTCGAGGATGGCACATACGAGGAGCTGATTGCCAAGAACGGATACTTCGCTGACTTCGTTGAACGTCAGAGACTGGATGTATAGCATAACGAGAAACTCAAGGAATTTTTTATGGATATACAAATTCTATTGCTGTTACAGAACTTTCGTGAGGCCATTGGTGGCTGCTTAAATGGCTTCTTTGCTTTTGTTACAACAATATCGGTAGATTATTATATATTTATTCCGGCGTTGATTCTGTTCTGGGTTGTAGACAAGAAAAAAGGACTTTACGCTCTTGCGTCTTACGGCCTGGCCTGTTACGGTAACGCGGCATTGAAGGCCACCTTCTGTGTTTATAGGCCATGGATAAGAAGTCCGAAAATAAAGCCACTTGAATCCGTTATGTCGGGAGCAACCGGCTATTCATTTCCGAGTGGTCACAGCTCTTCAGTGGGTGGATTTTACGGCGGCCTTATAGCGGCATATCGCAAGTACAAACCGCTTTGCATCTTGTTTATCGCTATGATTCTGTTGACGATGTTCTCGCGGATGTATGTAGGTGTGCATACACCGCAGGATGTCTTGGTTGGTGCTGCAGTCGGTATTCTGGCAGCAGTCATCGTTGTGATGACAGACCGTTTTCTGGAAAAGCATCCGAACAAAGATTGGTGTGTTCTGGCTATAGTTGTTGCTATGTGTGCGATGTTGCTCCCATATCTATATTTCAAAAAATATCCGATGGATTATGTAGATGGAAAACTATTGGTTGATCCCGTCAAGATGACCGTTGGTGGATTCAAAGATCCGGGCAGATTTTTCGGAGTTGTTCTCGGCTGGTATGTGGAAAAACATTTTATTCGTTTTGAAATACAAGAAACTACAGCGAAAAAGGTAATGGTTTGTTTTCTGGGAAGCCTTTTGTTCATATTTTATTGGACTGCTGTGATGATACCGATTGGCGACGCCATCGGCAATGGCTTGGCTCATTTTTTCCTTCAGGCATCAGCACCGTTCTTGTTTATGACGGTTTATCCATGGATTATTTCAAAATTCACTACTCAAGGCAATAAGTCGGAGGCCAAGCGGGCTTAGGAAGACAAG
>JAZUDV010000074.1:0-10550 GCA_045639825.1 Anaerovoracaceae bacterium | reverse complement strand
TGCTTGGATCCATTAGTTCCTGTTACGATTACCTCATCTGCACTGTTCTTAAGTGCTACTGAAGTATCTGTCAGCAGACTGTACAGAGGAACACCACGATATCTCTCTTGAGTAACCTTACCGGAAGCATCCTTAACACTGTAATCAACAGTCTGGATCAGCTTCTGCTTGCCTTCAAGGTCTGATACCTTGAATTCCTTAGTTCCTGTCAGTCTTGTTCCTTCACCTGAAACTGCGATTGTCTGATCAGCAAGAGCATTGTATGGCTCTTCTGTATGTGAGTAGTGATCAGGTGTCAGATCAATTGTGATTGACATCAGATTATCCAGGCTTCCCATTGTGCTCTTGGAGCTCTTGCTTGCTCTTGGAAATACAACCTTGAGAGGACCACCTGCATTGTAAACACTGTACTTACGTGCATATGATGTTCCCTTTGCAAGTGTAATCTTTCCTTCATAACCCTTGGATGACTTATTTGCAACCAGTGGCGAACCGTTCTTAGCATAAGCAATTACAGGTGTCAGTCCGGACAGCTTAGTGCTCTTGTTGTAACCATCGTTTGTTTCGAGTACAGTCTCAAGATCCTTCTTTAGAGTCTTGCCCGACTCACTTGTAAATGTAATGCTGCCGATTGAGCCAGGTAATTCAACTACGTTTGTAAGGAAGTAATTGAGATTAATACCTTCATAGAGGTTGTTAGCATACTTCTTACCATTCTTAGTCTCGTAGAAGTCCTTAACCTTAGCTTCACCAAGCTGAGTTGTTGTCAGTTCTCCGCTGTAAAGCAGACTCTCAATATCCTCTACTGAGTAGTAAGCTGTTTTCAGAGTCTTACCATCACTCTTTACGTTAACCTTGATAGTCTTATCTGCAAGGTTCTTGTAAACAGCTTTCTGGTGATAAGTATGAGTTGCATAGTGATAGTCGTCAGAACCAACGATTATCTTTTCCAGAAGTTTAGCCTGGTTGGATCCGTTAGCATGATTGTATTCAGTCTTGCCTGAGATAATTCTCAGAGGGCCGCCATCATTCTGGAGTCCGCTCTTATATCCTGCCAGCTTCTTATCTGCAACATAAGGATATCCGTTTACTCCATATGCAACCAGTACAGGATATCCTGAGCTCTTCTTATCTGAAGGTACAGGCTGATATGTTCCGTCACCAGGATCTGCTGCATTCTTCTCATAGAATCCGAAGCTGCTTGGATGAGCGATCTGATACAGTGAGAACTTGTCGAATCCCTGATAATTGTCAGTTGATTTAAATGTTACGATAGTATTCTTGTCGTTCTTCTTGGAATTCTTAATTCCCGAAGTCTGTAACAAGCTCCACAGCTTGATGCCTTCATACTCATTTACATACCAGTATGTTGAATTGGCAAGGCTGTAATCATCGCGGTACGCGTACTTACTCTTCTTGACGTTGCCATTCTTATCATACTTAACCATGTTTTCAAGCTGCTGAACAGTGAAGTTGACCTCACGTCCAACCTCTTTACCGGTTACAGTTAATACATACTGTGAGTTTTCTGCTGATTTGTAAGGAGCCTTATCATGCTTATATCCAGGTCTTGATTCCTCCTCAACATAGATATACGCCATATTTGCAAACTTCTTGTATTTCTTATTTGTAATCTTGCTTCTGTCGTATACCAGCTTCAGACAGCCGTCGTAGTTGCCAAGCTTGGTATCTCCGCCTGCTCCATCGTCGAATACATATGGCTTAGCAGAACTGATGTCACCCTTAAATGCAGTTCCGTATGATACAAGGATCGGAGTGCCCTCGTTGTGCATCTTCTCAACAGTCTTGAGGCTGAATGTAGCGATTGCCTTTCTGTATCTGTTCTTGATTACAACTTTCTTAGCATCGCTTGTCAGCTTAATTCCGTTGTCACCGGAGCCCATGCTGTTCAGGATGTAATAAAGGTCAACACCTTCATAAGTTCTTGTAACCTTCTTACCGTTTCTTACATCTGTGTAATTGCCACGGAAGCATCCGGCATCCTGATTCTCAAGATCTCTTACTGACAGAGGAACGCTTGCCTTGGTTCCAGGTCCCTCAATTGTCAGAGTTGCACCAGTGATTGCATCAATATTGTATGGTGCATCAAGTCCTGAGATACCTCCATTGGTAATGTGCTTGAATGGGCTTGTTGAGAAGTCAATCTTCTCCTCGCCGGATTCAACCTTATTGATCATCTTAGATGGCTTCAGTGTGTCTCCATACAATGTGAGGAATCCGTATTGAGCATCATTGTTCTTTGCTGTTGCATAAACGCCTTCGCCGTTTACTTCATATGCCAGCATTGCATTATCATCGATAAGAGCCTTGACAGTTGTTGTATATGAGCTCATGTCATATTCATCAACAGTAGCAAATCTTACCTCAGCCTTGCTCTTAGCATCCTTGAGAAGTACAGAAAATGGAATTCCGCGTGCAAGATCTGTAGACTCTCCGCCCTTAGTCTTATAAGTATATGATCTCTCTGCATAGTCCATCAGGAGCAGATCAGCTCTTGTGTACTTCTTACCATCAACAGTAAGAACAACCTCATCGATTTCATTTCCAACGATAATCTTATTGATGCTGGCATCCTTGTCATTACCGTTGAAGAGAGGCGCATTCATATCCTCAGCGTTGCCGCCTTCGCCTTTATACTGACCAACATACAGTCTCAGGTAGTCCTTCTGTTCAACAGCTGTTGGCTTGCTTGTAGGAACTTCTCCTTTCTCACCACCAAGTTCGTCATATGCCCAAGACAGAACAGCAGGTACTTCCTTGGTTGAAGAAGCGCCAAATCCATCATAGTAATATCTGCCGCTTTCGAGGCCAGGTTTTTCCTTGCCTTTTCCGTTGTTCTCGTAGTCTGCACCCTTCTTGAAAGATACAGCATATCCATCACTTGCCTTAATGCTGATTAAGTCAGTAATACTGTCCAATCCGGCAATCAGTGATGAAAGCTTAACACCATCAACAATGGCATAAAGCTTAGTGAAAGGTTCCTTGGACTTCTTGGCTGAATACATTTCTCCAGTAACTCCAGGGAGAGCCTTCAGTTCATCCAGTGTATAGGATTTTTCACTGGATACATTCTCAGCTGAATACTTTCCTTCAGTGAGAAGGCCTTGTCCGGTTACAACTACAGCAGGTGTCTTCAGCGTAAGAGCATCAGCGCCATATGAATGGCTGTTTCCCAGCGTAGGCATCATTGTGAACACCATAGCTGCCGAGAGCAGAATAACCGCAATCCTCGAAGCCAGGCTGTTCGAATAAGTTCTAGCCTTCATATTTCCCCTCCTTATAATTATTTTGCCTTTGCAGATTTAACTGCAGAGTAATTACCATATTTAACTACGGACTCATCTTCGCATGCGCGAACCTTATAATAATAAGTCTTTCCGGATTTAAGGCCCTTGATTGTATATGCAACAGTGTTCGCATCGCCAATCAGGGCAACCCGCTTGTAGTCTGAACCTTTCTTAGTGGATTGATAAACCTCGTATCCCACTGCACCATCGATCTTCTTCCAGCTGACTTTGATCTGCCTCCTGCCAGCCTTCAGCTTAATGCTCGGCTTGGCCAAAACAACATTAAATGTATATGTCGTAACGTCTCCGTCGGCTTTGCCGTAGCTGATGTTTCTGGCTACGATGGTATGTGTGCCGGTTGTAGTAAACGCCGGAGCATTAACCAGCTTTTCTGACCATCTGTTAGGTGCATAATTGTAAATAGCACAACCCTCTGTTGGCAGTTCGCCATCTGCAGGATCAACGATGTAGTGAATTCTAACTCTCTTATTTGCTTTGGTAGGATAAGGCAGCTTAATCTTCTGACCTACCTCAACAGTAGCACCACTAATCGGAGTGCTCGCACCAACAGCTGCACACTTCTCAACATCAGCCGTTTGCACCTCAATAACTCCAAGTGTGAACATATTGTCTACACACTCGGCAAAGTTCTGTTCATTAGGTGCAATCTGTCCGAATTCCAGCGTATTGGCATCAGCAGTCTCAATTATTGCAGGGACTTCAGATTTACCTTCATATGATGCAGCCGTTGCAGCAGAACCTTGGTTGTCAGTTCCCTTGTCACCATTCGGATAGTAGTATCTCTTGCTGAAGAATTGCTGCATTGTAAAGGTAGTGGAATACTCGTCAGCACCGGTTGTAAATGTAATGGTACCCCTGCCAAAATCACTGATACCTGCATTCCTAAGGATATCCTCTATCTTGACTCCACTGCGACCGGTTTTGGTTGACCACGTCGGGTAGGTGTTATAGCCGGAATAATTACAGGTCACATTAGTGCCGGCTTTCTTAACATCTTCAACAGTTTCATATGCCTTCGCAACTTGTCCGTTAATCTTAACCGTCAGGGCATCGCCAACGTAGAATGTGAAGGTCTGAAGTGTGCTGTCAAGCTTGCCGTAACCTTTTACCCTTACTTTCAAGGTCAGCTTTCCTCGCTCTGACAAAATCGGACGATACTCCATATCTTGTTTCGGGCCACAGTTATAGATTGCGCATCCGTAGTTCGGACTTACTTTCTTATCAAAAGTAAAATAAATCTTATCGTACTCGTAACTGTTCTTACTGCCCTCTTTGTTGGAGATAACAAGTTCAGTACCTTGCTTCTGTAGACTACCGTTCTTGGCACTAATAACTATCGGTTCGCATTTTGCTGCCTTGGCAGTTGATACATTTATTATTCCGCCATCTGCCATTTCGTGAACGAATAGTGGTTTGTTCTCTTCGTTCGGTGCAACCTGCCCTATATAGAGGCAGCCGCTTTCCTCCAGAGAAATTACAGCAGGAACTTTTACCTTGCCCTCATAAGAATCTTCCGGAATGTATCCGATCTCATGCTCGACAAGATTGCCGTTAGGGAAATAGTACCTCTTCTCCTTAAAGAGCTGGCTCCCCGTAAGTGCCATCTGATAGCCACCGCCGTTAAAGCTGACAGTTCCATTGTCCTTGACCTTCTTATAAACACCGGCATCTTTCAGAATCGCTTCAACCGTTGGTCCTGTTACTTTGCCTGATGTTGAATATGACGGGTATGTATTCCAAGCAGAATAGTTGTATTTCTTGCTCGTTGAGAGTTTCTTCAACTGTGCAACTGTATACGTCTTCTTGGTTACCCCATTAAGTTGAACAGTCAGAGCCTTAGTCGCAGCTGAAGAAGTCTGTCCTGCCATAATAAACAAAGCAGCACAAACAGCCAAAATCACAGTGACTGTTAATACTGCTTTGTAAAAATATTTTTTCTTGTACGTACTCTTGCTCATCCCTATTCCTCCATGAATTGTTCCCAGAGCCCTTTTAGTTTTTCGTACAACTGATTTCTATTCTCTTTATCTATATGGTAAACATCCGCTTTCGGATGATTGAGCACTGCATTCAGGAATTCTGTATCCATTCCCTCCTTGGCAGTGGCTATTACCGGAATTTCTCCATCCAAGCATTCCAGAACCTTGGCCTTAAATAGCTCCGCCTCATTCTCCATAAAGCCAAGTTCATCCATCACGATGATTCCATCCAGCTCAGCGTCCAGACATTTCACACCAAATGTATCAAAGACTTCTGTATAGAATATTGGTGCAACACCGTTGCCATCTCCAATATGGTTGTCCTCGGATTCATTTCTCTCAATGCAAGCCGCGGGATGGATGAAGAAGGATCTGTAACCTTTCCTCAAGCTTGCACCCGGCGCTGTGCGAAAACCATATATAGGTTTGTCGCAATCCTCCAGAAGCCTGTTAAGTAGTGTCGTCTTGCCTACATGTCTGTGTCCAGAAATAACAATATGTTTTTTCATTACCACCTGTCCCTCTTATTCCATTTTGATATAAGAAAATTATACTCCCCCTTATTCGAATATGGAATAATAGACAAAGATTAAACAATACCATTTCGGAATAATGGAAAGGAATAAGGAAATGGTGTAGAATATGTCTGTAAACAAGTACTATCTTCAGTTAATATGGTGAACAGGATGACAGGAAGATATATGAGAAACATCCCTGCTATCAGCGAGGATGAACAGAAAATGTTACAAAACAAGAAAGTTGCGGTTATTGGATGTGGCGGTCTGGGTGGATATGCTATCGAATATCTCGCCAGGCTGGGCATAGGTCATATCATAGCAGTTGATGGTGACACATTCTGTGAGAGCAATCTCAACCGCCAGTTGCTGAGTACAACAGATACTCTCGGGCGGTCCAAAGCAGAAGCTGCAGCAGCTCGTGTTCTTGCAATCAATCCGGAAATTGAGGCCATTGCTGTAAATGAATTTCTCACGAAGGACAACGCAGTTGGACTTGTTAGCCGAGTTAATCTGGTAATCGACGCTCTTGACAATGTCGCATCCAGACTGATTCTTGAAGATGCTTGCGAGCACGCCAATCTGCCCCTCGTACATGGTGCTGTTCAAGGTTGGAATCTTCAGGTTACAGTTGCTACGCCGGGCAGCAGAACTCTGCACACTTTATACAAGGCAGACAGCGGAAGCAATGATGACAACAGGAATCATTCAGATAGTCTTGAATCCAAAACCTGCCTCTGCCCTACGCCGGCATGCTGTGCTGCCATTCAAGCTGCAGAAGCATTGAAATTACTACTCGGTAGAGAATCCACCCTTGTCGGTAATATGCTGTTCATGGATCTTCAGACAATGGAAAGCTACAGCGTACCGCTGGCTAATTAGGGTCAACCCATTTTAGCCAAATGGCAAATTAGGGACACCCTTCGCATAACAAAACGGCTCTGCATTTGCAGAGCCGTTTTTCAATGATGTGTTTAGTTGTAGGAATATGTTTCCTTGAGGACTTGAGCCATGGCTTCCTTACGGCAGTCCGAACAGAGGGTATCAACCTCAAGTCCTGCTGCTTCAGCAGCCTTTTCAAGTTCTTCCTTGGTTCCGATAACAGTGCCACAGTGTTCACACTTAACCAGTTCAAATGTTTTGCCCCAGATTGTACGTGTGTCTTCTGTTTCAACCATCTCAATTGCGCTTGTCGGACATACTCTTGCGCAGCTTCCACAGCCTACGCATACAGGGCTGACCTCATGATATGGTGTAGCAACTTCCTTGGTAACTCCTCTGTTAACAGTTGAAATTGCACCAACTGACAACTCCGCACAAGCCTTAGCGCAAAGTCCGCACATTACACACTTTTCAGAATCAATCTTAACAAATCTGTCGATCTGAGGTGCATTGTACTTCTCGCACAGAGCCTTGATTTCTTCACTTTCAGGAGCTCTCTTCTGAAGAAGTGTGAGAATCAATCCACGCTCTTGCTGAACCTTTTCAGAATTGGTTGCAACATCACACTCTGTGCTGATTGGGTATACGCAAGATACTACAATCTTGCTTCTCTCATTCTCGGTTACCTCAACGATGCACAGTCTGCAACTTGCAGTACCTGCAAGAGCTTCGTGATGGCAGAGAGTTGGGATTTCAATTCCGTTACGACGTGCAACTGTAAGGATGTATTCACCCTTCTCACACTGACATTCTTTTCCGTCAATTCTGATAATCATTGCTACGCCCTCCCTTCTGTCAATACTGCATCGAAGTGGCAGGCCTCACGGCAGCTGCCGCAACGGATACACTTATCGTTATCGATTGAATGAGCAAGCTTAACCTGTCCTGTAATAGCATCAACCGGACAAGCTCTTGCACATGAAGTACATCCACGACACTTGTCAGCATCAATCTTGAAGCTGGTAAGATTCTTACATACTCCGGCAGGGCAACGATGCTCCTGAATATGTGCTACATATTCATCTCTGAAGTACTTGAGTGTTGTCAGTACAGGGTTGGCAGCAGATTTACCGAGAGCGCAAAGTGACGCATCCTGCATCATATGTCCGAGATTCTCGAGGAGATCGAGGTCTTCCATAGTGCCTCTGCCCTCGCAGATATCTGTAAGGATAGCAAGCATCTGCTTCAATCCTTCACGACATGGTGTGCACTTACCGCAGGACTCACCACAGAGGAAGTTGACATAGTATCTTGCAACTTCTACCATGCAGCTGCGATCGTCCATAACGATCATACCGCCGGAACCCATCATTGCTCCACGCTTCTTCAGTGTATCAAAATCTACAGGAAGATCGAGCATTTCCTCAGGAATACATCCGCCGGAAGGTCCTCCGGTCTGTACTGCCTTGAAAGGTCTGTCACCCTGGATACCACCACCGATATCATAAATCAGATGGCGAAGAGTTGCTCCCATAGGAACCTCAACAAGACCTGTTCTCTTAACCTTGCCTACGAGTGCGAATACCTTGGTCCCCTTACTTCCCTCTGTTCCTACAGTTGCGAATTCAGCTCCGCCGTGCTGCATGATGTATGGAACGCAGGCAAGTGTTTCAACGTTATTCAGTACTGTCGGATGATCCCAGAGACCTCTCTGTACGGAACGAATGTACTTAGCTCTTGGCTCTCCAACCTTACCTTCGATTGACTGCATCAAGGCTGTGGACTCACCGCATACGAACGCACCACCACCTCTTACTACCTGCAGTTTGAGCTTCTTGCCGGAGCCACAGATATTGTCTCCAAGGAAGCCTCTCTCTTCAGCAGCAGCGATTGCAGCCTTAACATTCTGTACAGCCAGGCTGTACTCATCTCTTATGTACAAGAATCCTTCTTCAGCGCCGATAGCAACCGCACATGTAGCAAGTCCTTCGATTACGCTGTGAGGATCTCCCTCGAGGATGGAACGGTCCATGAATGCACCAGGGTCACCCTCGTCTCCGTTGCAGGCAACATACTTAGGGAAAATATCATATCCTGCTGCTGTTCTCCACTTGCGTCCTGTTGGGAATCCTGCACCGCCACGACCACGAAGTCCGGAAGTTTCAATCTCAGTAATGATCTCATCTGAGGTCATATTGAGAGCCTTCTTCAGCCCTTCATAACCGCCATTTGCAATGTAATCATCAATTAAAGCCGGTGAAATTCTACCGATGTTTCTAAGGGCTATCTTCTTCTGAGGAGCGTAGAACGGATTGTCGTTCTGCTTCTGTACTCTCTCGCCGTTATCGCCCTTGTACATGAGTTTTTCAACAGGCTCATTGTTCTTTAAAGTCTTCTCGATAATTTCCGGAACGTCTTCTACATTAACGTGGTAGTATGCGATTTCTTCGATCTCGCCCGGCTTATCGGACAGAATTGTAACAAGCGGTCCGTTCTCACAGAATCCGTTGCATCCTGTCTTCTTAATGTCACACTCAACCTTTACATCAGCTGAATTGACCAGTTTTTCAAATTCCTCGGCAACCTTAGCACTACCATTTGCGAGGCAGCCCGTACCGCAACAAATACGTACAGTCTTCATGAGCTATGCCTCCTTTCTATACTGCTCGAGGACTTCAGGAAGTTTCTCCATTGTCATCTTGCCGTAATATACATCGTCAACTACCATAACAGGTGCGAGTGCGCATGAACCAAGGCAGTTTACGAGTTCCAGTGAGAACATTCCGTCCTCAGTAGTCTCGCCGTCATCAATACCAAGAGCTCTTGTTATACCCTCTTTAAGTGTCAGCGATCCACGAATGTGGCATGCTGTACCATCGCAGAGCTTGATAATGTGCTTGCCCTTAGGTTTCAGTGACAAAGCCTTATAGAATGTTGCCATTGAATACAGTACGGAAAGCGCACATCCGAGATACTCAGCCAGTGCCTCCATTCCCTCTCTAGGAATGTAGTTAAACTGTCTCTGCATGTCCTGCATAATAGCAAGACTATATCTCTGCTCAGCCGGATAGTTATGGATAATTTCAGTTATTTTCTCATTCATATCCATCGTTAATCCTCCATTAGCCTCCTGCAACAACCGGGAAGATGCTTACGGTATCTGTATCCTTGAGTTCCGTGTTGATTCCATCAAGAAACTCTGCCCTTCTACCGTTGACAAGTATGATTGTCTTCTCTCCGATTGCTTCTCTGGAAGCATCAAAATACTCGCTACGGAACTTCTCTCCGTAACGATCACCCAGAACTTCACCAAGTTCCTTTAACGTCTTCACGGGCTGCATGGAAGTTTCCTTGCAGCCCGCAAAATCATTATCTCTATAATATGCGAAAAATTGAACTACCATACGGTAATTATACACTACATTCCGAGTGACTGATACTTTTCTTCAGGAACTGTTCCGTCAGCATTCCAGCCACGAACTGCGTAGTACTCTTCGAGCATTGTCTGGAGCTCGTTAACCTTACCCTCTGCAGGACCGCTAACCAGCTTCTCTCTCAGCAGTCTTGGTGGCAGAGTATCCTTCTCTACGCCGGCAACCTGGTTGAACTTCTTCTCGAGGTTCCAGATTCTCTCGCCCTTGAGCAGGATTTCTTCATCAGTCTCATCACTGCCAACAGCTTCTCTGTACATTGCAGCGATCTCAGGGAGTCCCTGACCGAATGTTGTGAACAGGCAGATACCTGTTGAGTCACACAGTGCAGTCAGATCCTGGAATACCTTAAGAGTTGCAGCCTTGCCCTCTGTTACCAGTGGATCCATTGCTGAAGGAATTCCGAGTACCTCA
>JAZUDV010000073.1:0-3403 GCA_045639825.1 Anaerovoracaceae bacterium | reverse complement strand
TAGCATCATTAACCTCATTAACGTCGCACTCGAACTTCTTAGCAGTACATGGCATCAATGATACGCAGAAGATATCTTCCGGATTCTTGCCAATCTTCTCTGCGAAGTAGCTCTTAGCAACTGCTCCGAACATCTGCTGAGGTGATTTAGCTGTGGACAGATTGTTAACAAGTTCAGGATAGTGAAGCTTAACGAATCTTACCCAGCCTGGGCAGCAAGATGTGAACATAGGCATCTTGTACTCGCCAGGATGTGTCATTCTCTCGATAAACTCGCTTCCCTCTTCCATGATAGTCAAGTCTGCTGTGAAGTTAGTGTCGAATACATAGTCAACACCAAGTCTTCTCATAGCAGCTGCCATTCTCTTCTCAGTAGCCAGTTCAGGATCAAGGCCAATTCCGTCTCCCCATGCAGATCTCACTGCAGGAGCAACCTGTGCAACAACAACCTTGTTAGGATCATCAATAGCGTCAAGCAGCTTCTCTGTGTCGTCTCTCTCGAACAGTGCTCCAACAGGACAGTGCGTTACACACTGACCGCACATAGCACAGCCTGCCGCATTGAGGTCAAGACCATCTCTTACGCCAACTCTTGCGTGGCTACCGGTTCCAATCAGATCCCATACATTGCAGCCCTGAATCTTGTCACATACCTCGATACAACGCATACACATGATGCACTTACCTTCTCTTCTGATGAAAGGTAGGCTAGTATCCCAAGTAGTCTTGAGAATAGTTCTTTCGTATGGGATATGATAAATATTCATATCACTTGCAAGGTCCTGAAGTTTGCAGTTACCGTTTCTTGTACAAGCAGGGCAATATCCATCATGCTTGGACAGAATCAGTTTGAGGTTGGTCTCTCTTGCCTTCATAACTCTTCTGGAGTTAGTCTTAACAACCATTCCCTCTGCACAAAGTGTATTACATGCAGCATTGAGCTTTGGCTGTCCCTCAACCTCTACAACGCAGATACGGCAAGCACCGATATCTGATAAATCCTTGTAATAACATAGAGTAGGAATATTAATTCCAACGGACTTAGCGGCATCAAGAATAGTTGTGCCCTCTTCTACGGTAACATTAACACCGTCAATTACCAGATTAATCTTAGCCATTAGAACTTGCCCTCCTTTCTCTTTCCAAGACCATAGTGATCGCATCTCAGACATCTTGAACACTCTTGAGCTGCCTCTTCATCACTCATGCCATATTCCATAAGTCCAAAGTCACACTTACGGTCTCCGGCAGGTCTTTCTGTCATATTTACTCGGCCACATGCTGTGGTGAACTTGTATGATGCAGGTGTTCTATCAGCATCCATTCTAACTTCACCATCACCACCGAGGTACTGATCCATTGTTACAGCTGCAACCTTACCAGCCTCAATAGCTCTGATAACTGTTTCCGGACCGAATACGCAATCTCCTCCAGCGTATACACCCTCCATATCAGTTACCTCAGCTGCAAGGTTTGCTACTATTTTATTTCTGTTAGTAGGAATTCCTACCTGAGCAAGCGCGTCTGAGTCAATACTCTGTCCAATTGCTATGATAACAATATCTGCTTCAACCGGAGTCTCAGGGACATCGGCGTTTCTAACAGAAGGTCTGCCTCTGTCAACAGGTCCTGTAATCTGCTTCTGAAGAACCATTGTCTTAACATGATTATTCTCATCAACATCGATTCTTACAGGTGCCATCAAGCTCATGATTTCAGCACCTTCAGCAATTGCTCCCTCAATCTCTTCTGCCTGGGCAGTCATATCTTCAACTCTTCTTCTGTATGCACAAATAACTTTCTCAGCGCCAAGTCTGATGGAAGTTCTTGTTACGTCCATTGCAACATTACCTCCGCCGACTACTACTACAGTCTTACCGCTGAAGTCTGGGCGTTCACCCTCTCCAACCATACGAAGAATTTCTACAGCTGACATAACACCATCTGCCTCTTCTCCAGGAATTCTTAATGTTGAAGCTGACTGAGCTCCAATTCCAATATAGATGGAATCGTATTCTTTTCTGATGTCTTCCAGCTTGATATCCTTACCTACAGAAACGCCTGTCTCGTAAGTAATGCCTGTCTTCAGGATAGCATCAATATCCTTATCCAGCCACTCATCAGGCAGTCTGTATGGAGGAATTCCATATCTCAGCATTCCGCCAAGTTTATCTCTCTGATCGAACACCTTTACTTCGTGACCCATCAGCTTGAGATAGTATGCTGCTGTAAGTCCGGATGGACCGCCACCGATGATTGCAACCTTCTTGCCTGTTGCAGGCTCACATTCAGGTGGATCTACAATTCCTGATTTCTCAACTGCAACCCTCTTGAGTCCTCTAATGTTTACTGCATCGTCAACCAGCTGACGTCTGCAGAATTTCTCACATGGATGCTCGCATACCAGGCCGCATACACTTGGGAAAGGGTTCTGTCTTCTAATGATACGGATAGCATCATCGTATTTGCCAGCCTGAACATTACCAATATATCCAGGGATATCTACATGTGCCGGACATGCATTCATGCATGGGATTTCCTTAACCTCAGCACTGCATACATTCTTCTTAATATGAGACTCATAATCGTCTCTGAAAGCTCTAAAGCCGTCAAGTACGAGCTTAGCGCCTTCAAATCCAATCGCGCAGTCTGCTGACTGTGAAATAGCAAGTGCAGTTTCTTCGATGAGTTCGAGATCTTCCATAGTTCCATCTCCATCGAGGATTCTGTCGAAAATTGCTGACAGCTTGTCGAGTCCTACACGACAAGGCACGCACTTTCCACAGCTCTGTGCAAGGCACAGCTTGAGGAATGCGCTAGTCATCTCTACTGGGCAGTTACCTGTAGGTGAACCCTCAAGTCGTCTTGATAAATCGCCATACAGCATCTTCATAGTCTTGTCTGCCTCAGACGGTCTAATAATCTTGATTTGTGACATTTTTTCTACCTCTCAATAGATTTAAAATTCATAGAGATACTTCTATCAATAACATTAATTGTATTTTAATCAAAACAAAGCTCTCAATCAATGAAAGTTAAAAGTATGACCGATATCGTTATTTATATATCCTATATCGTTATTAATTTGTTAATTTCAGACTTGATCCATTCTGCTACAGCGTCCATACCCTCTCCGGTCTTGGCACTTATCTTGAAGATAAGCGCGTTCGGATTGAGCGAGCATATATGCTGCTCAGCAAGCTCGAAGTTAAAATCAAAAAAGTCAATTGCGTCAATCTTATTGATAAGGATTACATCGCTGACTGTGAACATCAGCGGGTACTTGAGCGGCTTGTCATCACCTTCTGTAATGCTCCACAGCATCACGTTCTTGTGCGCACCGGTGTCAAACTCGGCTGGGCACACCATATTGCCAATGTTCTCCATTATCAGGAGATCCAAGT
>JAZUDV010000072.1:0-2725 GCA_045639825.1 Anaerovoracaceae bacterium | reverse complement strand
AATATTGGTGGTATCAAGGATATGACAAGAACTCCTGATGCTATCTTCGTAGTAGATCCTAAGAAGGAAGCTATCTGTGTTAAGGAAGCTAAGGCACTTGGTATTAAGCTTATCGGTATTGCAGATACTAACTGTGATCCTGAAGAGTTAGATTACCTGATTCCCGGTAATGACGATGCTATCAGAGCAGTTAAGCTGATTGTTGCTAAGATGGCAGACGCAGTTATCGAGGCTAACCAGGGTGAGGCTGTTTACACTGAGGCAGAGGCTGCAGCAGCTGAAGCAACAGATATCGAAGAAGTAGCAGCAGCTGAATAATTCTGAAAAGAACAGTTAATTATCTAAGGAGGACAATACAATGGCTAATATTACAGCAGCTATGGTTAAAGAACTGCGTGAGATGTCAGGCGCAGGTATGATGGACTGTAAGAAAGCACTTACAGAGTGCGATGGTAATATGGAAGAGGCATTAGACGCTTTAAAGAAGTCTGGTGCAGCTAAGATGGAGAAGAAGGCTTCAAGAATTGCAGCAGAGGGTATCTGCCGTGTTGCAGTTGATGGTGGCAAGGGTGTTGTTGCTGAAGTTAATTCAGAGACAGACTTCGTTGCTAAGAATGAAGTGTTCCAGGAGTTCGTTCAGGAGGTTGCTGACACAGCACTTGCTTCAGGAATGAATGGTGGTATGAACGGTGAGGACGTTGAGGTATTACTTGAGAATGGTCTTAAGGACGTAATCGCTGAGAAGACACTTAAGATTGGTGAGAAGCTTTCATTCAGAAGATTTGTTAAGGTTGAGGCTGATGCAGTTGTGTCTTACATTCATGGTGGCGGCAAGATTGGTGTATTAGTAGCAGCTAACGGCGCATCTGATGATGCAGCTAAGGAAGCTCTTGCTAACATTGCTATGCAGGTTGCAGCTATGAATCCTACATATGTAAGTCGTGCAGAGATTTCAGATGATGAGATTGCTCATTTGAGAGAGATTACAATTGATGCAGCTATCAATGATCCATTCTCACTTCCTAAGCCGGTACTTCAGGGGCTTCTTGACAAGGCCGTTAACGGCGTATGGAGTGCAGAGGATGTTGCTATCTACGAAGAGAAGAAGAGCAATATGAACTACCTTCCTAATTTCCTTTCAGATGCAGCTAAGGCACAGCTTGCTTCAATCGGAATGGAAGATAAGGAGGCAATCGTTGCCAACAAGATCTTCGGTGGCTTAGTAGAGGGACGTATCTCTAAGCAGCTTAAGGAGATCAGCCTTATGGATCAGGTATACGTAAGAGCTGAGGATGGCAAGCAGTCAGTAGGCAAGTACCTTGAGTCAGTTAACAAGGCACTCGAAGTTGTCAGATTCGTTCGTTTCGAGGTTGGTGAAGGTCTTGAGAAGAAGAATGAAGACTTTGCAGCTGAGGTTGCAGCACAGTTAGGCTAATCGGCTGAATACATGTGTTGTTAATAGTATAATAAATAATTAAGGGAATCTGTAGATATTACAGATCCCCTTTTTCATCCATAAATGCAATCTGCATAACATTGGCATCGGCGAAAGAGGCGGCTGAGATAACGATAGTAAATCCGTCCTTCTTCCACACAGCTCCAAGTATGTTAGCAGAGTTCTGTTCGGTCTTTTCTCCAAACTGTCTTGTGTATTCACTTTGAGCTCGCTCAAATAGATCATTCAGAGCTTCGGGTGAATCTACCTCACAGGCCCATGCAATGCTTGTGAGTGAACCTGAACTGTCATAAATGTATTTGACTGTTCCTTCGTGACCCAAGTATTCTCTTGAATACGTATGGGCTGTGCCTCCATATAGGGAATCGTAAGTCTCGCTGCTCTCACCTTCAATAGCAAACATATCATCAATAGATGCGGAGAGGCCAATCTGTGAAAATGGAACGATACTGTCGTTGCCGCCCTGCGGAGCGCATGCGATAGTCCAGCAAACTGTCAGGGTCAACAATAACATAGTTGCAATTCTTTTTTTCATAATAATCTCCAGTATATTTATTATTATTGATAGCTCTTTAATTATACTATTTCAGAGCTGGATGTGTTCCTAAGTGCAAACTGCTTTGGTGTAATGCCTTTATATTTGTGGAAAGTCTTGATGAAGTAGCTTTCATCAGAAAATCCACAGGCTGTCGCTACGTCACGGATAGGTGTATGCGGAGCGGAGTTAAGTAGCTCACTTGCACATTCTATTCTGTAGTAATTAAGGTAATCAATCGGTGTCCTCTCGGTCATCGTCTTAAAATATCGACAGAAATACTTGGGGTTCATACCGGCAATCTTCGCCAAATCATCAAGAGTTACATTGGATTGGTAGTTATCTGATATGTAGGCAATGACACTCTTGATTGAATTGAGTCTACCGCTTGCAACTGTACCTTCCGTAGATATGGTATACAGGTGCTTATCCATTATGATGCCGAAGAGCTGATACAGAAGACCCTGTACCGTGAATTCGTAGCCTTCCGAAGCATTGGACAAAGCACTTGCCAGGGCTTTTGTTGTCTCTACCACCTCCGGGCTGTCGCCCGACAGGATAGTATTGATTTTAATCTCATGTGACTTGATACGTGTGATTGTTTTGGCACAAGCGTGGTTGCTCTTCATAAGCATATCAAGGTCGAAGACTATGCAATCATACACACATTCACTCGGAGTTCCTCCGTGGAGAGTTCCGTCTGTTAAGAACAGAATATCCCCCGGATGATATTC
>JAZUDV010000071.1:0-2785 GCA_045639825.1 Anaerovoracaceae bacterium | reverse complement strand
GTTCTCAGGCTCATGAGCCTCTACCCATTTGTACTTCCATACAGGGTCCTTAACGCTGCAAGTTACAGCACCGGTAATAATCAAGCTAGGAATCAATTTGAAGATATTAGCACCTGCAATCTGAGGGCCATAAGCAATACCCTTCTTGATTTCTTCCTTGGCACGGCAGTCCATATAGCTCATAGGTCTGTGAACAGGAACGCCTTCCTTGTCTACAAGAACGAGGCCCTGTGCCTGTGAGCAGAATGAAATACCTGCAACCTGCTCAGGTTTAATATCTATGCGAGAGAAAAGTTCCTCTGTGCTCTCACACATTCCATTCCACCAGTCATCTCCATCCTGTTCAGCGCCGCCATCCTCAAAAACATAGAGCGGATAGCTTCTCGAAGTCGACTCAATCAGTTGAATGGTATCCTCAACTCCGAATAGGCAGGTTTTGACACCTGTGGTTCCAATATCATAAGCAAGAATATAAGTCATCTTTATCCTTCTTTCTTCAGGCGAGCAATGCTCGCTATCCTTCATTCACCAAGTGAGGAATGCTTATTTAGCCTTCTCTTTTCTTGGAATACTTATTCAGATATATCCATCTCTGCAGTGTCGCATCTGCCTTGGACAGTGGCGGTGCCTTTCTTACATAGCAGGCAGCCGCACAGTTCTTGCTGACTATTGCAGCTACCGCCTCGCAGTCGTCCTCAGTCTTACCGACACATACGGCTCCAATACCCTTGATAATAACAGCATTTCTGTCCGTTAATCCGCCGTCCAATTTGACGTTGCCGGAATTAACGACTTTCATATCCACGCCAACCATCTGCGCAAAATCATCGAGATATGGCTTGACAGTTGTGCCGGCTTTCATGCACTCACCAACAAACTCATCCTGCACCAACTTGACATAAGGGAATTTGTCCGTTCTGAAAGCATCGAGATTAACTCCTGCCCAGCCGACAGGATCCATATCAGGGATTCTTGACTTGAAGTCTTCCTTGCAATCCAGCTCGAGCATATCTGCCAGATTGAACGCCTCCTCCATGTTCTCACCCATCAGCAGAGCTCCATGCTTGGCAAGAAGGAACATCTTGTGATTCTGATGAGCCTTAATACACTTAACAACATTCTTCTTGAGTCCGTCCGTTCCCGGATAACCATACTTAGCACATGGTGCATATGGAAGATCCTGCTCATCAGCCGCTATAGCCGAAGCAAACTGTTGATGAGTATGAATAACGAAGTTCATTCCTTCCCTCATCTCATATACCGCAGCATGAATTCCCTTCTCACTGCTTGGCTTGATATCGCCATCATAGGACAAATCCTCGGTATTAACCTTAACGAGCTTGTCCGGTGTAAGGAGCTCATATGCAATTCCGCTAGGTGTGATAATCATTTCATGCTCACCACACTTTGCAGAGACATTGCCCCAGGTTCTTGCAACCAAGCCCTTATCGACCAGCATATTGCCAGCCTTAACAACCAATTCTCTTGCCTGTTCTTCTGTATACATAACTATCTCCGATTACTTAATCTTGCCGCACTTAGCGAATACTCTATCAAATCTCTCGATTACATCGTCAATCATTTCTTCTGTGTACGCAGCACTTGTGTACAGTCTGTTACCTGCCAGAGTAACAAGTCCCTCAGCCATATAAGCCGCACCGATATGCTGCATCTCGATCTGACGAGCATCAGTTTGCTTGAGGATTCCCGGAATCTCCCAAGGCTTGCTCCAGTTAATAGCGTAATGCATTGTTCCCACACTATCGAGGTGGCAAACCGAGCCCTGGTTGTAGACAACAAACGGTAAGTCGTACTTCTTAACGCGTTCCTGAAGGCCCTTGGTCAGTCTGTCTCCCATTCTTCCTGCAACTTCGCAGGCATTTCTCTTCTCGATCTCACAGATAGCAGTATAGCCTGCGATACATGAGATTGGAGTTGCTGCAACAGTTCCGCCGCAGAGAGCCTTCTTAACCTTCTTACCTGATGAATCGAGTCCTGCACCAAGATGAGCCATGCAATCCTTGTGACCGCCAACTCCACCTGCTCCCGGATAACCGCCGGCAATAACCTTACCGAAGATTGTCAGGTCAGGATCGATTCCGAAATATCCCTGAGCACCTGACAGACCGATACGGAATCCCGTAACTACCTCATCGCAGACAAGGAGCGCACCATATTCATGTGCAAGCCTCTCACAACCACGAACGAAGGCCTTAGTAACAGGAGTAGTACCACTCTCAGGACCTATTGCCTCGATGAATACGGCTGCAGTGCCGCCATCGAGCTTGTTCTTCTTGAGCTTGCGTTCAAGGTCCTCTAGACCTCCAGGGAAGAATTCATCTGTGTGTCTGAAAACGAAATTAGGAATTCCGCGGCTCTGCAGTCCCTTAGTTCCAGGGATACGGATGCCGTAAGCCATCTGATCTGACCATCCGTGATAAGCTCCGCCCATCTTCAGGATGTTTTTGTGACCAGTCTTAAGTCTTGCGATACGAGCTGCAACCATGCAAGCTTCAGTACCGGAACCGAGCATTCTGAACATTTCTACACTTGGAACACACTCGCTAATCTTCTTAGCCAACTTGTACTCATACTCATGGAAGAGTCCTGTTGAAGGTCCGCAGGTCTTCAGCAGATCAATAACTGCATCTCTAACTACAGGGTCATTGGATCCAATCATTGTAGGACCACCCGCCTGTAGCAAGTCATAATACTTATTGCCATCAACCATTACCAGTCTTCTGTCCTCACCCTTGCAGAGCTTTCCGTTAAGCTTGAAAACATA
>JAZUDV010000070.1:0-30758 GCA_045639825.1 Anaerovoracaceae bacterium | reverse complement strand
GGTGTCTGTCTCCGTCGCACAGGCAGATAACGACACTGGCAACAAACAAATCACGAGTAATGTTGCAATCATTCTTTTCATCAGTCTATTCCTCTTCCTTCACTTTAATTTAAAACATCATCTCTATACATGCTGGTATCGCAGGCCCATATCTGCCGGTATAGGTATCCTTGCCGATATCCTCCTGTTGTATTCCCACTGAATTATAAATAACAAAGCACGGATATTCTTCGCTATATTTCTTCGTTCCGTATGGAAGATATTCCCATATAATTGCGATATTATCTGTGTAAGCATGTTTAACTATCTCTTCAAAAGCAATGTTTCTTGGGTGGTCAGCATCAACAAGAGAATCTGTCATCTGGAAATAACCCATAATGAGATAGTCGGCATTTTCGACAGCTTTAATCAAATCATCACTTAGTTCACCAAGTTGAGGCTTGCCATCTGCTCCAATCTGATTCCATGATTCCTCATAATTATAGTATTCAGTGTTGGCATCAGGTAGCTTTCCTTCTTTCTTCATCTTACTTATTGCATGCTCGGCACTGAACGTTTCCGCTTCTCGTGGCATAACACATACTATTCTATCTGAAGCACGAGGAGTGAATCTACGGAATTCACCCGCATAATCCACATCTATACATTTAGATGCTATGTTTCTTTCAACATCTCTATGCTCTTGACATCCAACAACATTAAGTGCGTTTGATGCTGCTTCGTCTGGATCAAACCCATAGTCCATATCAGCAATGCCTTTTTTAATCTTGAGGCTTACGATATGTACAGCTGCGTCAGTGATACGTTCCTCTGTTAGTCTCCCATCGTTTACAGCATCTTTGATATCTGCTATTAGTCTATCTAGCTTCTTAGTATCATTGGAAGAATTAAGAGTAACAGGCATCAGTATCATATCAGTACCAGCATCAATAGCTCTTATTACCGCATCATTTACTCCAAACTGTTCATCAATGGCATCCATTTCCATTGCATCACTAATGACTACACCTTCAAATCCGAGTTCTTCCTTGAGTATATCTGTCAGAATCGTTTTAGACATAGTGGCAGGTACTATGGTTTTCTTCTTTGTAACTGGAGAATATACTTTGGTATCATCCAAACCCGGATACTGTATATGAGCGGTCATAATCATATCCGTATTCCCGTTTTCAATTATTGCCTTAAACGGAGCACCATCAATCTTTATCCATTCATCATAACTCTTTTTTACAACTGGCAAGCCTGTATGTGAGTCTGTCGCAGTATCTCCATGTCCCGGAAAATGCTTAGCACAATTAACAATCCCGCTACTTTCGAATCCGTTAGCCATTGCACATCCCATTTGAGATACTACATCAACATCACCAGAAAAAGATCGAACTCCTATGATAGGATTCTTCTCATTACTGTTAACATCTACAACTGGGCCGAAATTACAGTTAATGCCGAGTGCAGCTAATTCTTTTCCGATAATCTCACCGGCAGTATAAGCGTTAGAGGTATCACCAGATGCTCCAAGTGCCATGTTTCCACTGAAAGCCGTAGCGAATTGTGCACGCATTACATTGCCACCCTCCTGATCAGCTGCAATTAGAAGAGGCAAATTGCCATCATCTATTGCAGCATGTTGCATATCATAAGTAAGGTGCACTACCTGCTTAGCATCAGTGCAGTTTTCAAGAAATAAATCAACTCCACCAAGATGATAATCACCTATTATCGAACGAATATCATCATTTAGAACAGTAATATTTTGAAGTTCTTCTGAAGAGTCGACATTTTCCCACTGTCTTAAAGCTAGCATAAGTGTCTGCCCTATCTTCTCATCGATACTCATTTCAGACACTACCCTTTTCGCTTTGTTTACCGGTTTATTACATTCATATCGAATAGCAAATAATCCTACTACAAGTAGGATTATTATAAGTGCAGGAACTATCTTTTTACTTTTAATTAGGTTTTTCATATGGAAATAATACCCTTCTCGCCTCATGCAATCCATTGAATGAGACACCCATACCTGATCTTATTTTTTATCTGTTTAACAAAAACTGGAAACAAGACAAATGATGACTTCCACCATCTTCTCTAATGACTCGACAGCGATATGTTCATTTACTGAATGACATTCTCTAGCGCCTGTTCCTATATTCGGCGTAGGAAGTCCCATCTGTGAGAGTGTGGATCCATCTGTGCCACCGCGAACTGGGCATTCAATCAGTTCGACATCACAGGCAAGATAAGCGTCTCGAACATATTGGACAAGTTTTTCATGCTCAGGGATAATATATTCTTTCATATTCGGATACTCATCAACAATCTCTACTTCACAACAGCCTTTGCCGTATTCAGCATTAATCTTGTCGCCCAAAGCAA
Source organism: Anaerovoracaceae bacterium (assembly GCA_045639825.1). GTDB lineage: Bacteria > Bacillota > Clostridia > Peptostreptococcales > Anaerovoracaceae > Crickella. The sequence continues at coordinate 28,382 of JAZUDV010000070.1, read as the reverse complement.
TCAAGAAATCTTTCTTTTTCTGAATGCCTTCTTTTTCGAAATCCCGTATCTGTATTTTAACCGTAGCGTGATCTACAGCACCGCTCATCTCCCTGACATAATAAAATCCTTCTCGATCCTTGGTTGTCTCAGGTAATTCGTTCTTGGGCAGCATAGCTACATAATCAGAAGCCATACGGGAAGCATTTTTCATTTTTCCATATGCACTTCCAGGATGTATGGCATAGCCAGTAAAATTCACTGTTGCAGCAGAAGCATTCCAGGTTTCATAGGTTAGTTCCCCTAATTTCTCACCATCTATGGTATAAGCATAGTCGGCATCAATCTTTTTCAGATCAATATGTTCGGTTCCCCTGCCAGTTTCCTCATCAGGTGTTACAACGATGCGAATCTCCGGATGTTTATATTCCGGATGTTGAATCATTTCTTCAATTGCAGTGACCATTTCCGCAAGACCGGATTTATCATCGGCACCGAGGAGCGTCTTGCCATCAGTTCGAATCATGTTCACGCCATCTTCTTGCCTAATGATTGTATGTATGTCTGCAGCAGGTGCTGCATCTGACACATCCATATGACAAATCAACGCAAGCACCGGAGCAGCCTCGCAGCCTTTCGATGCAGGCAATGTCGCATAAACATAACAGGATTCATCGCATTCAACCTTTTGTAGCCCCATCGTTTCAAGCTCTACTGCTAAATACTGTCCCAGTTCTCTTTCCTTTTCAGAAGTCGGGAACTCCTCATTATTAGGATCAGAATGCGTATCATAAGAAACATATGTAAGAAATCTCTCAACTACTTTTTTCTTAAGCACATCCTGTCCAGTCTGATCATCACATTTGCTGAGAGCTGTATTGATTATTTCTTCCATATTAATATTCTCTTTGCCATTATAATTTGAAACACTGCCGTTGCATGCACATATTCCTATTGCGCAAGCAATTATCAATAGCAGTAAACTGATTCTTTTTTTCACATCAATTTCTCCTTCGGCTTCTGCGTTTTAGCGCAATCTACTATCATTCAGTCCATAAACTCCTGATTTTCCACTATGTAAATCTTTCTTATTCTACTTTTCTTTTGATTGAGACAATCCAGAAAGCAAGCCCCATGAGGGAAACAATCATTAATACAATCCATGGTGTCATATTGCTTGTGTCACCAGTTTGAATGATAGTTCCGGATTTATCTTCGCTATCGCCTTTTGAAAGCCATGCGTTCAAGTCGGTGATTTCTTTTGTGCAAGCTGCATCTTCAAAGTATTTTCCGCAGTCGCATTTGTAATATGTCACAGTTTTTCCCGATGGCGTAACACTTCTTTGAAGACTACCAGAGTGGGTATGATCACCAGGGTTAAATGGATTGATCGGATCTCCGCTATTTTCACCTGGAATATACGTTACACTGAAATACTTCTGGTTGTCGTATGCTGTAACAGATATTGATTCTTGTTCATTTTCACCGGCTTTTATCACAGGAGTACCGCCAATAATGATCGTTGCTGGCTGTCCAGGCTCGTGAAATTTTCTGGTAATGTCAGATTCCCCACCGCCTTTTTCGCTCTTATGGTAACCACCATCTCCGCCGCTGATGCAGGCGCCGCTTTCACTTGAAAGCCGGATACTTCTTCCATAGAAACACACGGTTCCTCCATTGCCGCCAAAATGCATAATAGGAGTTTGGTTATATCCGCCATTTCCGGCGTTACCTCCGCCGATACAGGCTCCGGCACGGTTATTTATATCAATAAAGCCGTCCAGAAAATACACTGCGCCACCGTTTCCACCATCGCCGCCGAAGCCTTCTTCACCAATTGACACCGCTGTAGCTGCGCCTCCAAATCCAGGAATACCTCCGTACCCATGTCCACCGTTACCGCCGCCGATTCCTACGGCTCCGTTGGTTTCAATGATAATTTTTCCGCCGGCAATGGTTACGTTTCCGCATTTAACGCCAGGGGCGCCATTTTTACCACCTATATTAGCTTTAGGATCATACGTGAAGTCCGATCCTCTTCTGCCGCCGATTGCGGTTTCATCCTTGGGAGCAGTAATATTCAGCCTTCCCATTTCGGATTCTATATCCGATTGTGCATAGATAATAAGAGAGTTATTATTTTCTACGGTAATTCCGTGATTTGCCGTCAGGGTACAGCCGTTTAATAAGATAAGATGTACATTACCTCTTACTTGAGGACGGTTATATAGCGTGATATCATCATCCAAAATGAGCCATGAATCAAAGCCGTAATGACCCCAGACGGTATCACCTTCGACAATACTACGGGCACGCCCTGTAAAATGTTTTTCTTCCGTCGTAACCTTGCCCGTTTCTTCATCCACAGTCTTGTTCAGATAAAGGATATCCCGGTCAGATCCTAAAGCATCATAACCGCAGGCATCGCAATACCCGTTGCTGTCCTTATCGTAGTGAGCTTCTACCTGCTTGCAGTTGTCACAAATGTGGGTTTCCCCGTCGTTGATTTTCCATTCGTGTCCGATAAAGGTGTGGGCGCTTCCTTCCACCAGATCGAAAAGCCCGGACTCAACACCGCAATCATAAGGAATATAATAATGCTTCAATTCTCCGTTTTCATAGATCTCACAGCTGTGGCAGGTAATCTTCTGCCCATCAGAGCTATAGGCAATACCTTTCCGATTTTGTGCGAAAAGATAAAGGCTGTTGTTTAAAGTAGTGGGCGTGTTATCATAGTCGAATTTAATGGTTTCCCGTTTGACACCATCAACGAAAACTTCATTTTTATTCAGCTCTACACGATGTCTTCTAGGGGAAACGGTGGCTGCCCTGTCCGTACCGCCCCTATTCATATACCCCACATATACACCGGAGAAATCATTTCCCAAACCAAAAGCCCTATTGTTGTAGTCATTATCCCATACACCAAACCAGTATTCCGTTGTGCCGTTTACTGTCACATCCATCACCACACGGGTGTTATTGGTGGGATGATAGCCCGTATCCATATAAACACCGTCTGTAACGTCAATATGGTCAGCTACAACATAGCCGGTAAGATCATTTGTGTAAATTGGATTTGTTCTGTCTATCTTTCCGCATGCGTCACATCTTTTTGCAAGCGTCCAAGTATTTTTTCCATCATCAAGGGAAGCAGACCATAATGAATAGGTATGTCCTTCTTCGCTTGGAGCATTAATGGAAATATACGCATCTCTGCCGGTCAAATACTGTTCAAGACCCACATGGCTTCCGGGAGCCTCACTGCCTGCCATGATATATGCATCATAATAAATCGAAAGTGAGCCGTGAGAAGAAGAGTTATAGCCACCGCCAATGCCTGTGCTATAGCCTGTTGCAGTGACGATACCGCCGGTAATAGTCACATTAGCGCCGTTTCCTCCACTGCCGCCGCCGATTCCTGCACCACCACTTACAGACGATGCTTCTACAATGCCACCATGAATGTCGACCGTCCCGCCGGATCTTCCGACTCCGCCGCCGATACCTGCACCGTCAGCACCTGTTGCAATAACCTTACCGCCGTTGATAACAACGGTTCCGCCGTCGCCATTGTATCCGCCGCCGATACCTGTACCGTATGTATTACCAGTGGCTTCCACAGTACCACCGTTTACAGTCAGGCTTCCGAAAGAGCCGCTTCCACCGATTGCCGCACCATTGTTTTCACCGTAAGCAACAAGCCTGCCGCTTTCATTACGCTGTCCGTAAATAATCAGACTTTTGCCATACTGGATATTGATACCTTTTTGTACCGTCAGGCAGGCTCCGTCCATCAGGATAATATTGGTAGCATTATCAATGGAACCTGCTGTACCGTTTATGGTTAAGCTGTCGCTGATAACGACATTTTCACCTTTTACAACATACCAGCCGGAACCCAAGGCAGATGTAGTGTCTGTGATCTCAGTCAACGGTTCAAAATCGGATAGAGGTATGTCATCAAACGAGATGACTTCTGTACCGTCCCATTCCCGAAATGTAAAATACTCATCACCTTCATATGCAAAGGCAGGGATTGCCGTAAATGGAATCATGCTGATCAACAAAGCCAGTGTGAGCAAAATGCTTAAACTACGTTTTTTCATATTCAGCTCCTTAATAGATTTTTATTTCCCTTCATATACTTATACGACCATTATTTTCTCTTCTTACATATATCATACCTTATTTTAAGCCAAAACCAAGAAGAAAATTACTTAAATTTCCTGCAAAAAGATGGTACGAAATTAAAATATTGCGCCATACACATTTATTAATATCCGAAATGTTGTATTGACATTGTCATTACTGTTATTTATAATAATAAACACTATTATAAAAGGAGTTTTATTATGGCAGATACTTTTATTCAAGTAAGAACAAATGAAGCTGACAAGGCTGCTGTTGCAGAGATACTTGCAGAGCTAGGTACAAACACATCAGCCGTTGTTAACATGCTTCTTAAACAAATAATCATTACCAAGAGCATTCCTTTTCAGATCAAGCTTGCAGATAAACGTATCAGTCACTACCGTGTTGAAGATTTAAAGAAAGTTTTGGGCAAGGTTACTGATTCTGTCGAAGAAATATGGGTGTTCGGTAGCACTGTAACAGAAAACTGCAGACCTCAGTCGGATCTAGATATATGCATAATAGGTCATACCACATTAGAAGAAGAGGCAGCAATGTACAAGGCTGCTGATTGCGCGGTTGACATTATTACAGAAACTCCAGAAGGCTTCAAAGAAGCTCAGAAGCTTCCAGGGAGTGTATATAAGGAAGTTATAGAAAAAGGTATGCTAGTATATAAGAAAGGAGTTGATATCAAATGGCAATAGAAAATGATATGTTAGCTCTTGCAAGAACTGACGTGGAATTATCGGACCTTATTCTAGGAACGACAAATGATGAACTGAAACAAAATGCCGCTGCCTATCATACGGAGCAAGCAGTTGAAAAAACCATCAAGCACTTGCTGATTCAGAAGCGAGGTTATTCTTTCATGATTATCCCTTTCATTTTTATAATCTATATTTCTTACATTTGATATTCATATATTAGTTTCTCATTTTCCCAGAACTTGACCAAAATATGTTTCTTTGTGCAGTTAACTCCAATGCTTAAAGCAGTAGTATAAATGAATGAGTTATTTCTCAATGGATTCTCATCACCTGCATAATACCTTTTTAATTTATCGATGGTACCATCATTTGAGAATCTTTCAAACAGATATTTCTGCATCTTTTCAAAATTATTATCGTTATTAACCCACTCAGTTGTACATCTGCTAACCATTTCTTCGAGTCTTAGAAAATCTTCCTTTCTCGAAGCATCTCCATAAAAGGCATACGCTATATACCCTTCTTCCATCTTTCGGTCTACAACAACATTTCCATTCTCGTCAAGTGGAATCTTTTCTTCAAAATCTGAACGCCAGTCAAGAATTTGATTTCCTTTATCATCAACAAAATGAATATGGCCATTCTCATCACGATACGCACAATCAATATATAGTAATTCATTGCACCACATGCAATGCTTCATATGATCCAGCATCTCTTTGTCATTGTTGATTTTATCGAGATTTCTAGTAGCCTCAGCGAACCTTCCGTAGCCTGCTCCATTTTTATTCATAACAATCCAACGTGGAGTAATATAGTAGTTTCCATGTCCCCATTGATAAGGGATATAACTTACCTCGTTGCGCGCAACTTCAATCAAGCCAAACTCACCTGTTTTATCACCTACTAAAAAAGCAAGATTCCAACCACTGGCTCCAAGCCCATCATTAATTGTATATAAATCTAATTCATTAAAAAATTTTACAACTTCTTTTACTGTTTTACAGTTTGAAGCAGCTAAAAAAGGCATAGCCAATAAAGGAGTTCTTTTCTTGCCAGGATTTGTTCCGGAATTAGTATAGTAGTCTTCTTTACCACGCATATTGCATTCAATATATAACCCCTCTGAGTTCATACTATCTGTTGCTAATAATGGTATAGCGTTATAATATTCATCCTCTATCTCGCCTATTTTTAAAAGATCCTCATAAAACACATACGGAGTATGCATTTCATCATAAGTAAAGTTTAGAGTTTCATATTTTCCATATTTGACATGAGATATGTAGCAAGGAAGCTGGGAAATTGTTAAATCCAGATTTCTCCCAATTAGTACCTCGCCTTCTCGGTTTAAACACGCACATGCCGTACAAGCTTTACCATTGTATCCATGATCATAACGATTATTGACATATTTATATGCTCTATCAATATCAAAAGATGTGTGCGGATTCAAATCAATAATATAGTTTCCTAAATCTGTAAAATTCTTATATTTTGTGTTTTTAGCATTCCAATGCAAAGTTGCTTTATTCATTATTAGACCTCCAGTTTTCTTAGGAGTAGCAATATACGCCATTCAAAATACCACCGCTATTATTTATTAAACCTACAGTATGAACAGTTATTAAAAGAGCCCTTTTTATCAGGATTGACACACTCAGTATAAAAAGTTTAAATAGCTCCTAAGCAGTCATTAATGGCAAACATGTCAAGAGTAACCCCATATGGTCTTACTCCTCCACCTGCCACCTGATTCAATTCATCTTCTGTCAGTTCAGATAGTTTCTTATTCAGAGTATCAACTTCCTCTTTCAGAACATTTAATTCTTCTTGTATCTTCATAATATAATCCTCTGTGAGTTTTACTATTTACATGTTAATTGTACCCATTATTCGATACGATATCAATCTATGAGTATTACAACCACGCTCAGACCATATAATTTTGCACCACAATACAACTAATGATATATTATATACATAAGAAATGACCTCCTGGCGATCTGTTTGCTGGGTGTACGGGTAAACGTAGGATCATTTCTTTTTTATTTTTTTGAAGCTACAAAGTCAACGCCACAATAGTGAAGCCACCATAATAGGTGCTGAATTGATATGGCATTTGAAGCGTATACAACAGTTTTGTGTTACATCACAGGTCTTCAGTTGTCCCAACAAGTCGTGAATTTGCAACACGTTTGCAACAAAGCAACCTAAAACCCAGTATTTCCAATGCTCCAAGTTCTCAAAGAGATAATCAATCGATTACTCACGACATTTTATGTCACATCAAAACATCTCGGAGCAATCCGGGATGTTTTTTCTTGCAATCGAAGAATCTTGATGTATCATTGGGGTATGAAAGAAGTAGATGTTACGAAATGGTCCAGAGTGGCCCAATATGAATGGTTCTCCTCCTTCGATGACCCGTCTGTCGGAGTTACATCGAGGATGGATATTACAGAGTTGCTGAAATACTGCCGCAGCAACGGATTGTCTTCATTTGCTGCAATTCTGTATATTATTTCAAGAAGTGCTGAGGAAACACCAGCCTTCCGCTACAGATTTATTGATGGCAAGGTCTATGATGCAGAGAAGATTCGTGCAGGATATACGCTGGCTGTTAATGACAGTTTTATTAACGCATATGCCGATCTCTCAGACAGCTTTGCTGAGTTCGAAGCTACTGTCAAGCGCAACAAAGAGAACGCCAGCATGGAGGGCTTTAATACATATAATCAAGCCTCCAATCCGGGAGATATTTATGCCACCTGCCTGCCATGGATTGACTTCATATCGGTGAAGCACCCTATACCTCACAATTCAGACAGCAACAGCGTTCCGCGAATCGCCTGGGGTAAGTACAACGAAGAAGGCGACCGCGTCAAGCTCTCGCTGAACATCACGGTGAGCCATGCCCTTGTAGACGGTAAAGATCTTGGAGATATCTTCAAGCGCATCCAGGACTATATGGATAATCCGGAAAGCATATTAAAATAGGAAAAGTTAATTGAATTAAAAAAGATGGCATTCATGCGAATGGCATCTTTTATTTGTGCGGAACGTTACGGTTAATGCCAACATTAAGCCCGGGATAATGTTGATGATGTCGACTTGATGTCAATATTAAGCCCGGGATGAATGTGACTTGAGATGTGTAAAGTCGATCTGGTTGGCGGAAACTGCCAGGAATATCAGGAGGCAGCCCATCAGTTCTCTAAATGGCAGCATTTCACCGAGTATGATGGCACCGAACACCACGCTGAACACGGATTCAAGTCCCATGATAAGGGCTGCCGATGTCGCATCTGTATACCTTTGCCCTATTATCTGTGCCGTGTTACCTATTGTACAAGTAACGAAAGCGCAGAGCAGGAGGGCCGGTAGACATGCCACGAACTGTGACCATGTCGGATGCTCGACAGGTATCGATACTGCAAGTCCGACGATTCCAAGAAATATCATCTGTATAACGGCAATCAGAAGGCCGTTACTCTTGTCTACAAATTCACCTACCGTAACGATGTGAGCAGCAAATCCAAAAGCTCCGGCCAGTAGTAGTACATCTCCGATATGGATATTTCCAAGTCCTTCGCCAAGGCTCAGCAAACCAAATCCCACAAGCGCGACAGCTATGCAAACAAGCGACTTTCTCTTAATTCTCGTTCCCATTATCAAGGCAACGAAGGGTGTCAGCACAACGTACAGTGATGTGATGAAGCCTGATTTGCCTGCAGATACTGTTGCCAGGCCCAGTGACTGCAGCATGCTACCTATCGTAAACAGAGCACCGCAGACTATTCCTCCCTTGATAGCCTTCTTACGTCTATACTCCAGAACGTGATGTCTGTTATTGTTGTTGTTCAGATATCCGCTTGTTTTCAGCATGTACGCCAGCAACGGCAACAGGAAAATAGCGCCAAGGAATTCTCTCAGCGCATTGAATGTCATTGGCGGAATGGCAGCACTACCGAGCTTTCTGATTGCAAAGCCCGAGCCCCACGCCATAGCAGTTATTAATAACAGCAGGTTTCCCTTTAGTTTAGTACTCATTTTTATGTCACAGGGTCTGTCCCCTTTTTGCAATTTGGTCACAGGGGTCTGACCCTCTGTTACATTGGGATTGAAAGTCGATCCTTGGTTCTGTATATATTGCCGCCGTTATAGAGCATTACCAGGTGGCCATCGTCGACGCAGACGCTTTCTATCTCGCCAAGCGGAATACTGATGGTTCCAATGTATGCGCCATCAGTTGAGCGGTACATATCGATAAAGCTATTCTTGCCGCCGGTCCAAATGCAGGACATTATCACACCGTTGTAGCCGCAGACATCCTGCGACCTGTACCACCTCTTCCTGTGGAAGGTTTTCCTGCTCTTCATCTGCTCATTCATCACGTAGATACGACTGCTGGCAGTGAAATAATACTTGTTCATCTGCTTGTCGTAGCCCACAGCAGATGGAGCCACGCTGAGACTGGTGTTCTTCTTGGCCTTGAGGGTTTTGCCACTGAACACGCTTATCGTCTTGTTCTTTCTTCCGGCATACGTCCGCATAACATATACGGATTTGGTATTAGGATTGTATGTACAACCATTGGCATGGCCTACATATGACGTGCCTTTGGCCTTAATCAAATTACCGTCTCGGTCAAATTTCTCCAGGCGTCCTGCGGAGTTTCCACGGTCAACCAGCACTACAATATAGCCTGTGCCGGTTGAACACATCGACTGAGCATGCGTCGTTTTGCCTTTGCCTTTTGCAGTGGCTATCAAATCAACGTCTTTCTTTTTTATTGTCTTGATTGTATGCAGTGAAGAATAAGTCTTAGCTTTGTTAAGCTTGGATTTCAATTTAAGCTTATTCCCTGACTCATACTCTATGTCAGTCTCACCAACTGTAATCTTGATTTTGAGTTTGTATTTGCCGTACTCATAGGCAGTTGTAAGTTCAACTGTATCTTCATCACCCGGTTGATCGATGGTCTTCCATGTTTCATATTTCTTCTTAACTTCATTGTATCTGAGCAGCTTGTACTCAGCGTTTTCGCCTGCGGAATTCCACATGAAAGTGTATGCGCCCTTGTCTCTCGATTCACCGCTGAGCTTGACTTTGGTCAACTCAAGAACCTGGTCGTCCCTTCCGAATTTGAGGGTAACAACCAGGGCGATAATAATAATGCCCAAGTAGATAAACAGGGCATTTACTATTTTTCGTTTTCTCTTTTTATCCAGGCGTGAGAACATACTGCTATTCTACCTTATTATGGCCAGTCCTAGCAAGATGCCACATACGGTCATTAAGCCCGGAGCTTTGGATCTCCACATGAGGAAGGCTTCAGGCAGCAGTTCGCCAAATACAACGTATGCCATTGCACCACCTGCAAATGAAAGTGACAGCGAGAGGAATATCGGACTGATAAGGCCTACGCCATATCCGATCGCAGCACCGATTACCGTCGTAGCGCCGGAAAGTGCAGTTACAAGAACAGCTTTGGTCTTGTTCATACCACCGGTAATCAGTGGAACCGACACAGACATTCCTTCCGGTATATTGTGAAGTCCGATTACTATTGCCAGGATAAATCCCGCTCCGCCGACAATGGATCCGGCATCTCCAACGTATGATGCTCCGATGACCATTCCCTCCGGTATATTATGAAGACCGATTGCACAAGCCATTACAATTCCTGCAATGAACATCTCGTGCTTGTCGCCCTCAGCTGCATGCTTGTGAAGATGGTCGGCGTGAATCAGCTCATCAAGATCATCCGCCGTAGCCGGGTGATTGGCATCGATATGTGTTATCTCAGGGTTGATTTTGTTATCTATAACGGCATTCAGCAGATAAACCGATATGAATCCTATCAGCACACCTGCAACGACCATTGTTAGCGGCATATCACTTGTACTGCCCTCAGGTCTGAACGATTCAGGTATCAGCTCAAATGTTACTACTGCCAGCATTATACCTCCCGCAAATGCAAGGAGCAGACTAACGACCTTGGTCGAGTCGCGCTGAAGAACTGCGCCTACTACGCCTCCAAGTCCTGTTCCACCTATGCCGGCTATTGCTGTAATAATGATTACCCACCAGAAAATACTCAATTTATAACGCTCCCTTTCTTGCTCATTGAGAGTTAGTCATCTCTAACTCTGCATATATAATAGCGTTTGTATTTCCTACTGTCAAGATGGGATTTTATTATTCTTGCATTTTTAAGGCATCAACCTCGGCCTTCTCAGGGTTGATGATCAGCTCAATCTCTGCCTCGAGCTCTCGACGGTGTTCCTCTTCCTTCTTGCGAAGGGCTTCGTCAAGCCCGCCGACCGCCTTGAACGGCGCGAATTGCTTGGCACGCTGGGATAGCGGCATTTTAGTTCTTATTTTCTGTGCCATCCTTGTGTCCTCCTATCTGATGATTGCGTTCTATTGTTGTTGCCGCTTCGGTCAGGTCCATTCCTCTTATCATTGAGTCCCTGCCGTACTTATATTTGATCTTATTGACCGCCTCCTGTAGCGCCGTATCCTTGCTGTCCTTCCTGCTGTTATCTTCTTCATCCAGATCGAACAGAGTTATCTGACGGTCGGCGTCTCTGTCCTTAATATCGTTAAAGTATATGAATACTCGTCTGACCGGGTATATTGGATTGACAACTCTTCTATATATATCCACCGCAGCCGGCATGATGATTGAAACCGCATCTGTAGGCGTGTTGAGAGTAGCTCCGCCATGAGTCATAGGCAATTTGAGTGCGTTGGAGTAACCCGCTGCAATTCCAATGCTCTTGGTAACCTTCTTGAGGTCAGTCAGTTCAAGACAGAGCTGCTCAACCATCTCCTTAACGATGAGTTCACCCTCTTCATTGCTGTAATCCCTCATCAGCACCTGACCTCTTGTCAGGGAATTACTTTTAGTCTTGTAGCCCTTGATGTCACATATCCTTGTCGGCTCAATTCCCCAGGCATGATCTATCATCAATTCCGCATTGATACCGAACATCTTGTATAAAACATCCTCGTCGGCTCTCGCGATGTCTCGCATAGTGAAAATGCCGATTTTGGCCAAACGCTTGGTAATGCCCGGGCCCATCATCCAGAAATCCGTCAGCGGCCTGTGATCCCACAGTGTATTGATGAATGATGATTCATCCAGATATCCTATGAAGTCCGGCGCGTGCTTGGCGGTTATATCCAGGGCAATCTTCGCGAGGTACATGTTCGTGCCGATTCCTGCTGTTGCTCTAACACCAACGCGTTCATAAACCTCGTTCATCAGGAAGTTGGCCATCTCACGCGGTGTGAAACCATATCGTCTCAGATAATTGGTAACATCGAAAAAGACCTCGTCAACCGAGTAAACATGCATATCCTCGGGCGCAATATAATCGAGGTATACGCCGTAAATCTCTGCTGCATAGTCGAGGTAGAGCTGCATGCGTGGCGGCGCCATTATCATTCTCTTGCGCAGGTACTCCGGAATCTCGAACACCCTCGCCCTACCCGGAACACCGAGTTTCTTAAGAGCCGGAGACACAGCCAGGCAAATCGTTTTGTCGGTACGCGTAGGATCCGCAACTACAAGCTCAGCCGTCATTGGGTCAAGGCCTCTATCCACACACTCAACCGAGGCATAGAAAGACTTCAGGTCTATACACATGTAGACCCGATCTTCCTTGCGGATATGTCCTTCTCTCATGTTGCGGTTTTCCATTATCGTGTAGTAAATCATGTCTCGGGGGACGGTCCGGGGACGATTCTACTATCCCTCTGAGAGAGAATCGTCTCGGGGACGGTTCTACTATCCCTGCGAGAGAGAACCGTCCCCTTATATGGCCGTCCCCCAATATTCTAGCATCTTTATCTCAAAAAGCAAACATTTGTTCGGAATTCGTTAGGGGTTTTTCCGGTGAGTTTATGGAAGCATTTTGTGAAATAGCTCTGTGAGCAGAATTGCAAGCTTTCGGCGATATCATTAATCTGTCGATCATTATCTGCAAGGAGCCTCTTGGCCTCCTCTATTCTTTCCTGCATGATGAATTCGTTCATGCTGATGCCGAGTTCAGCCTTGAAAACACGACAGGCATAGTTCCGACTGAGGCCTGCAGCATCAGCAACATCCTGCAGTGTTATTCTGTCAGTCAGATGTTCCTCAATATATGTCATCATCTTCGTCAGCCTTGGAGAACCCATTCCACCCAGCCTCGCATAGTGGACCCTAATCGCAAACTCGTGAGCCATACCATGAATCAGGTCGTACAGATCCGGCAACGAAACAGCTCGGTCGAACTCAGTCATGTAATTATCTCTGACATCGTAGGCAACCATGTCAGGCAAACCGTTCTGAATTGCAACCAGGCACATTTCAGCAGCCGCGCACACGGCATCATAGTACAGCTGATACATCGCATCACTATACGTGTCGCTGTTCTCGAAAACCTGTGACGGATATTCGTAGTTCTGCTGCGACAAGTCGTTAATTGCATTGGCATCACCCGCCGCAATCGCATCATAATAAGCCCGCTTATTCTCATAAGAGTTATAATTGCTGCCACTGCGCCTTCTATTAAGTATTAATTTACTCGTTTCCCTGCTACCCATAAGTCAATCTTATCCCGGGCTTAATGTTGACATTCCTAAAACATTCCGCTACGGTTATGAAACGTGTTTGTAATATTATTATATAATTCGTAATATTATTATAACATCTTTATTGCAAAAAATATAGAATCTAATTGTACCAATAAGTTGCTGATTGGTGCACAGGTGATGTAAACCGCAGGCTGTCAGTTCAACACGCAAGTGTATGTTTGCACAATCACCACTCGATTATAAAGTGTATAGTTAAAACGGCTATGAGCCTGTCGACCTTGTCTCGACATGTTCACAGCCGTTTTACTTATGTATTAAATTTAGCTAGTCACGTCCCAATGTCAATGTTAAGCCTGGGATAAATGTGACATCCACGTGCCAATGTCAATGTTAAGCCCGGGATGAATGTGACTTGGCGATTGCGATTACTGCAATTAGTACGACAGCGCCGCCGGCGAGATATATCCAGACGGACAAGCCTCCGGAGCTTTCGCTTTCTTCGGTCTCTTCCGGTTCTACGTCCTCCTGGTCGGCAGAATCCACCTCTTCGTCTTCAGCGATGATTTCATCGCCTTCCTGAATTGGACTCGGATCTATCGTGGTTGATTCATCCTCAATAGGTGTTTCGCCGGATTCATACGACATCGAAGGTGAGTGTGCATCCGCACCATGATCATCCTCCGCCAACGCCACTACCGAGAACATCATCACGATCATCAACGCTGCTATTAATAATACAGAAACCTTTCTCTTCATTCTTGCTCCTATTTAACCGTTACAGCCTTTACAGCACTCCAGGATGAATAGTACTTCTTGCCGCTTATGGTTTTGTATGTTCTTATCCTTGCGTAGTATTTGCCGGCATAGTTTGTCGATAATTTCTTGGATACAGTCTTGTATGAAGTAATCTTCTTGGTGCCAACATACTCGGATGGCATATCCTTGTACAAGCAGTACTGCAACTGGTATCCACTGACATACTTGCTCGCCTGCTTCTTCCATTTGACAGTAATAGTTCTGGTGCCGCCCTTCAAGCTCGAGATGCTGATCGGCTTAACAACGATATTAAATGCAGCCTTGTAGGTGCCTTCAAGTCCTGATCCTGCTACACCCGTTACTGTTACGGTATATTTACCCGGGAGTTTCCTGCCGCTTGGATACTTGATATTGACGCGCTTGTTGGATGCGTTAATATTATCCGCAACAACCCAATCGCCCAGCTGAACCGTAACCTTCGGTTTCTTGGCACCGGCTGAGCTGCTGTTGTATGTGTATTTTGCGGTCGAGAAAGTGATGCTTGCATCTCCATCAACTGTGATCTTTACAGAAGCAACAGCTGTTCCTTCCTCGTTATATACGACCAGGAGATTGCCGGTAGCGAGCGCTGCGTCGTCTTCAATCGGATGATCTAACGTACCATTGATTGCTGCAATCGAATAACCCTCATACTCTTCATCAACACTCACAAGGCTCTTGAGCGCTGCAGCGGTCATGCCCTTAACGACACCCTTCAGCTTGGTGTCAGTCAAAGTTAATCCTATCTTTTTCGCATTCTCGCTAAGCTTGATGCCGTAGGCGCCATCGCTTGTTTTGAAGTTCGTAAGGCCGATATTCTTTACAATGTCAAAGCCCTTCTCAATGTCAGGAGTCACCACAATGTCAGTTGCATCATTCGCCTGATCAGTGATAGTAAACGGTATAAGCTTGTAGCCGCAATAATCACCCAAGCCACGAATAATAGCGTAGCCCGTTCCGATATCTACGTTATCTATATAAGCTACCGTGTAGTCGGTTCCTTTAGTGAGAGTTGTACCATTAAGGCTCAGCGTATATTCAGGTGTCAGCTTGTTACCGGTGTATTTCTGAGTAGCATTAGCCGCTTGATTCGTAGCAACGCAATTAGCGACATCGTTGGATGCCGAAGAAGTGCGATTCTTGTCAAGATACCAGAAGTTGACATCTGCCGTCGAAGTTCCCGTAACTCCACTGATTACTGCAGAGCTGGAGTACTGCCACATGTCATAAGTTCCGGTAAATTCGCATTCAGTGTAATACTGAGCGCACCAGATATCATATTTCTCACCGAGGCCTGCGCCATCACAGGAACTATTCAGGAAGCTGGTGTTAGCATAAAGTCCGGTGTTATAGCCAAGTGCCTTCATCTTGGTGCAGAAAGCCTCGACACAGTTCGTTGCTCTCGTCTTGAATTTGCCGGAGCCCAGCTTCTTCTGTAATTTGGTCAGACGGCCATCGCTACCACCGGAAAACTCGTAATCCATATATACAGGCAAATCCAGATCGGATGGCTTGATGCCATATGACTTGAGAAGATTTACTGCGTATTCTACTTCCTGCTCAGCCTCAGCTGTAGTAGTTGCCTGCGAGAATACGTAAGCACCAACCATCAAACCGGCAGCCTTGGCATTCTTATAGAATGTTAGGAAGTTAACATCATCATACTGGTCGCCGGATCCGTAATAGCTGCCGCTGATTCTAAGAATTACGTAGTCGGCACCAGCCGCTTTAATCTTGTTAAAATCAGTGTCGCTATCCTGCCATGCAGATATATCAAGACCGTCAAGAACAATCCAATCCTTGAATCTGTTATTGTGATTGTAAGTTCTGTTCTTGACCGTCTTGCCGTCCACCTTGATGTTGAACGGCGTCACTCTGGTGAAGGTGGATGCTGCGTAGCTCACGCCAACATCACAAGCAAGCATGGAGATAACCATCACCACAGCCAGCATTATCGTCATTACTCTTTTAAAAATACAAGTATCTTTCATTAGAATGTTGCTACCTCCGGATCACACGGCTCACATGGCTCGAGTGACTTAATGTACAGCACAGGTCCCTTCTCCTGGTAAGCCTCCGCGTATTCTATGCGGATTTTGGCTGTAATCTTAATCCAATCGCCCACCTTGAGATCTGCAGTGCCCGCATAGTAAGACAGAAGTCCGGCGAACTGGATGTCGGCTTCGCAGCAGGTCATCACGTGACGACCGAACGCAAACTGTCCGTCAGGCAGCTCCTCGCTGAGAGCTACACGGCCCTTCAGCACGAAGGTCTTGTTGTCGTAATTGTCCTCATTCTCGTTGACGTCACGATACCACTCCGCAAACCAGTCATCCTCGATAACAATCTTGGATGCGGTCATGTCGTATGGCAGTGGATCCTCGATGTCATCAGGCTCGATGTCGTTAGGGCCGTACTCGTAGACAATCATGTTCTTGCGATTGGCGATACGCGCCTCCTTGTGGAACGGCATTTTGTCAAAGCCCTTCTCACAGCGATTGAAAACTATCATGTCGGCAGTCTGCATTTTGTTGAAGCAGAGCTGACGCATGTTCTTGTTATACATCATGAAGGTGTTCGCGTCGAAGAGTGCCATCTCCTGCGCAATAAGCCAGCCCGGTGGCATGCACTCAAACAGGCACTGGTTCTCCCACATTCCGTTGTACTCAACAACGACTCTGTCGAATCCGCCCGGTGCTGCTATCATCTTGAGGTTAGCCTCGTTCAGCTCTTCCTCGGACTCGAGTGTAGCAACCCTAACTCCCGGGCCTACGAATTTATCCGGCTCATATTCCACATCGCCTTCCTCGCAGATAAGGAGCAGTGTGCGGCCGTCGTTGCCGAATTCCGGACTCTCCAGAGTTTCCTTTATAAATGTTGATTTGCCTGCTCCGAGGAATCCCGTGAACAGGAATACAGGTATTTCTCTCATGTAAGGGGGACGGTCCTTTTGGTAATTTTGCGTACCGAGGGACAGTCCTCGCCTCCCTTCTAATTCAATCTAAACAGTTCGTTGATCTTGTCCTTCTTCAGGCTGGTTCCGATAACAACAACCATGCCTGTTGCCTCAGCCTCAGTCGGTCTGACCTCGCCCTCACCCGGCACGTAGTCAAACTCCAGCCAGCCACCGTCGATGTTCTCGACAATGCCCTTGGCTCTCAGGATCTCGCCGCACTCATCGAGTGAATCGAGAATGTCTTCGAGCTCGTCCTGACCAAACTTGTTAACTGTGGTTGTGCCAATCTCTTCGAAGACTTCGTCTGCGGAATGTCCGTGGTGATGACGGTGTCCGCATCCGCATGGACAGAGCTCGCCCTCGTCATCATCGTCGTGATCATGGTCATGATCGTGATGGTGATGATGCTCGTGGTCGTGGTCATCATGGTCATGATCGTGATCATGATGGTGATGATGCTCGTGCTCTTCGAGTTCTTCGTGAGCCTCCGCACGGAGCTTCTCAATCTCAGCGTTCAGGGTTTTCTCCGACTCCATGATCTCAAGGATCTTCTTGCCGGAAATCTGATCCCAATCAGTCGTCACAATATTCGCAGTAGGGTTCATCTCCTCGAGAGTCTTCCTGCACTCCTCGAGCTTGTCCTCCGAGAGGCCTGCCTGGTGTGACAGGATGATGGAGCTCGCGTTCTCAACCTGATTCTTATAGAACTCACCAAAGTTGCGCAGATACTGCTTGTATCTCTTGGCGTCTACAACAGTTGTGAATCCACCGAGCTCGATCTTCTCGTTGTGAAGATCCTGAACCGCGATAATTACATCAGAAAGCTTACCGACACCGGATGGCTCGATAAGAATTCTTGATGGATTGTATTTCTCGATAACCTCGTTGAGAGCCTTGCCAAAATCGCCAACGAGTGTGCAGCAGATGCATCCCGCTGTCATCTCGTTAATCTGAATTCCTGTCTCTCTGAGGAATCCTGTATCTACTCCAATCTCGCCGAACTCATTCTCAATCAGAACGATGTCCTTCTCGTCATAAGCCTCAGCGATGAGCTTCTTGATAAGTGTTGTCTTTCCTGCTCCAAGGAAACCTGAAAAGATGTCTACTTTAGTCATGTCTTATGCCTTTCTGTAAATTAACAATATATAGTAAGTATATCACATTTTTGCGGCATATATGCACATTATGTGCCATTTCAACTATTAATAAGCAAATTGAATAGTGTTGATGCTTTCAATAACATCCTTTAGTTCCTCCTTCGTTGTGCGAAGGTCTATTTCATTTTGCAGATTTAAAAAATAGTTATCTGAAACACCAAAATATTTGGCTAATCTCAATGAAGTGTCTACCGATATTTTGCGTCTGTCGTGCAATATATCCTGCACTCTCGACACAGGCACCTTGGTATCCTGCGCTAACTTGTACGCGGAAATATTCATAGGTTTCATGAATTCTTCGTATAGTATTTCGCCAACACTTGGTGTTTTTATTTTATTTCCCATGTTTCCCTCCTAATGGTAATCCACAATCTCAACATCATAATAGAAGCCATTTTCTTCTGTGAATACAATTCGGTACTGTTCGTTAATACGAATGCTGTATTTTCCACCCATATTTCCGGTTAGTTTTTCTAATCGATTACCTGGTGGAATCCGCAAGTCCTGAAGCGATTCTGACACATCAATCATTATCAATTTTCTCAATCCCTTCTCCTGAACTTTGGAGGAAATAGATTTTACATATTCTTGATTGTAGATCTTTTCAGTTTCTCTATTACCAAATGATTTTATCCTGTTCAAATTATACCTCCTCGGCGTGTACACGTCAACCGCGTAATATTGCTATTAAAAAAGCGGAGAGCTCTCTGTCTCTCCGCTTACCCGTATTCGCTTGTTGCTCGATTTTACCACCTGAAGAGGCGTTTTTCAACCATATTTCTGTGAAGATTTCCAATCCCTTGACCTATCATTTATAATGAAAGCATACACAAGAATTGCAACAAGGAGTGCATTATGGATAGACAAGATAAAAATCTGGCTTGGATGCTACAATATGACAATATCGCCTGGTACGAGAACGGCGAGGTCAGGATTCTCGACCGCCGCATTTACCCTATTGAGGTGAAGTTTGTTGTGTGCAAAACGCACCGGGAGGTTGCGCGGGCTATTACGGATATGGTTACCCAGAGTGCCGGCCCCTATGTGGCTGCTGCAATGGGGATGGCTCTCGCTGCTTATGAGTGCCGTGGCAAGAGCGCTACCGACCAGATGGAATTCCTACGTCAGGCTGCTTACACTATTTCACACGCAAGGCCTACTACGACCAAAAGAATGCAAGGCGTTGTGTCGGGATGTCTCGACGCGGCCCAGCTGGCTTTGGATGCGGGCAGATCAGACGTGTCGCTTGACGTAAGGAATTGTGCTATCGAGCAGAATGACAGAAGATACTACAGAATCGGTCAGGTTGCCAAGTATCTTGTTGAGAAATTCCCATCACACGGAACTGTTATGACGCAGTGCTTCGCAGAAACCATCGTCGGACAGATGCTCAAGGAGGCTCGCCTCCAAGGCAAGGAGCTCAAGCTGTTCTGTCCGGAGACGAGGCCTTATTTCCAGGGTTCGAGGCTGACGGCAACAGTGTGTCATGATATGGGATACGACGTAACTGTCATCACCGACAACATGCCGGCAGCTGTTATGAAGAATGAAGGCGTTGACGTGTTCACGTCAGCCGCCGATGTTATTTGCGGCGACGGGCACGTAGTTAATAAGGTAGGAACCTACCAGATTGCGATTGCTGCCAAGTATCACGGCATTCCTTACTACGCAACAGGTGCGCCGGACTTCGGACACGAAACGATCGACACAGTTAAGATAGAATTCCGCGAGCCGTCCTTCGTCCTGCAGGCAATGGGAACTCCAACCGCCAATCAGAACGTCAAAGGCTACTATCCGGCCTTCGACATCACACCGCCTGAACTGGTAACCGGTGTTGCAACTGACCAGGGCATGTTCTCGCCATACGAACTCGGCAAATATAAGGTTGTCGAAGGGGAAATTACGGTTTAGTTGCATGTTTAATCTATAAAGCTCGCAATTTGCAGTTTTTTCGCAAAATGTCTATACTATTTACTCATTTTCAAAGGTTGTAGCTTTTATAGTATAGACATTTCTGTGCGACAGCTTGAAAATTAGTATAGATATGATAAAAATCGGGCAAAATAGCCCGATTTTCTTCATTATGAAGTCGAATTTGAATCAAAAGTCTATACTTTTATACTTTAACCCCTTGGAAAAAACTTAAAGTATAGACTTTTGTCCTTTTTTGTAGCGAAGCTCTAAGCAAATACGAATTGCACGAGCAGCATGTAGCAAACTGTGCCGACGATGATGCTGAGCAAGGTATTGCGCTTGTATACGTGGCATGCGACGGTTACGAATCCGGCGATGAGCTCAGGCAGCCAGTTTGCTACCTGCGCGAAGCCGATATTCTTAAAGCAGAATACCACCAGCATGCCCATGATGGCGTACGGCAGAACTTTGCCGAGGTATGTGATGGCATGCGGTGTCTCCTTGCCTGAAAATATGAGGAATGGCGCGAATCTTGTTGCCATGGTTACAAGAGACATAATCAGGATGGCGCCTAATACATAGCTATTTGTCATGCTGCACCTCCTTTCGAGCGGAGGCGTCGCGGGTCATGGAGGCGTCACCATTTGCTGATGTAACCGCGTCGCGGTTTTTGGAGGCGTCGCGTCGCATCTTGATTAACAGTATTACAGCGATGCCGACCATTGCCGGAATCAGGAAGCTGTCTGCGCCGAACAGGATAAGGCTGGCAATGGAGATGACCACGCCACTGATTGCTGCGAAGTGGTCCTCGGAGCTCAGCCATTGTTCAACGAAGATGGTGATGAAGAGCGCAGTCAGCACGAAGTCGATGCCTTCTGTATTGAAATGGATGGCGCTGCCGATAATTGCTCCCAGGGTCGAACCGACAACCCAATAGCAATGATCGAACAGTGTAACCAGCAGATAGTATTTCTTGCTCTTATCCTGGCTGCACACCAACGCATAAGTCTCGTCGGTGAGACCGAATATCAGGTACGGCTTGGCAGCGCCCGTACCCTTATACTTATCTATCATCGAAACGCCGTAGAATACATGCCTTGCATTTACCGCCAACGTTGTCAGCGCAAAAGTTAACAGCGATGCGCCACCCGTCAGCAGTCCGACTGCGGCATACTGCATTGATCCTGCGAAGACAAGCAGGCTCATTAATGCTGTCCAACCAATGGCGTATCCATTAACGCTCATCAGAACGCCAAAACCCATACCTATTGCAAGGTAGCCCGCCGCAACAGGAATCGTATCCTTTATTATATTAATCAGTTTGGCGTCGTCTTTCATTTAGTCTCCTTGAAGAGGTGTGTCCCCAATTCGCCATTTGGCTAAAATGGGTTGACCCTGATTAGCCGAAGCGCTCTGTCCCCATTTGACTATTTGGTCAAAGGGGTCTGACCCTCTGTTGCAGTTCTTCTTCTTCGAGTTGTCTGTATGCTACTTTGCCTACGAGAGTCTTCGGCAGTTCATCCCTGAACTCAATCTCGCGAGGCATCGCATACTTGGCAATGTGCTTTTTGGCATAGTCGAACAGCTCTTTCTTGGTCTTCTCGTTCTGAGGAACGCCCGGTTTGAGCATCACGAAGACCTTAACGCGCTCCATCTTGTAGTCATCAGGAACGCCGATAGCACAGCTCATCTGAACCTTCTCGTGAGCATCGAAGATGTTCTCAATCTGAGCCGGATAGATGTTGTATCCGGACGAAATAATCATTCTCTTGGCCCTGCCCTTGAAGTAGACAAATCCGTCCTCATCCATCGTGCCAAGGTCACCGGTGTAAACCCATCTCAGTCCATCAGCGTGAACTCTGATAGTTGCAGCGGTCTCTTCAGGCATATTGAGATAGTCGAGCATGACCGTCGGTCCCGCCATCAGAATCTCGCCCTCTTCATTATAAGGCAGCTCCTCATCAGTTCCCGGCTTGACGATTTTGAAGTACATGTCAGGGAAAGGAATTCCGATGCTGCCCTCCTTGTACAGGCGCGGCGGCGTCAGGCAACTTGCGGTAACCGTCTCAGTGGTACCATATCCCTCTCTCACCTGAATAGTTGCATGGTGATCATAGAGGAAGGCATCAAATTTCTTCTTAAGCTCAACGGACAGCGAATCGCCGCCGCTGAACACGCCCTTAAGGCATGACAGATTAGCATCCCTCATCGATGGCAATCTCAGCAGTGCCTCATACAGAGTCGGCACACCTGCGATGAAATTGCAGTTGTACTTCGTAATCAGCTTGGCATAGCTCTTAGGCGTGAATCTCGGAACGAGAATGCATCTGCCACCCTCTGACAGGAATGTATGCACACATACACCAAGACCAAAACCATGGAACAACGGCATTGCGGCGAGCATGCGGTCGCCCTTACGATACATCGGATTGGCTGCTATAACCTGCTGGGACAGCGAATTGAAGTTAAAATTGCTCAGTTCGATTCCTTTGGTGGTTCCTGTTGTTCCGCCGGAGTAAAGAATAACTGCAACATCATTGTCACTGCGCTTAACCTTGTAATCGTACGCACAGTGTCTTCCGATTTTCATGAATTCAGGCCACTGGAATACCGGTGCACTTGACGGAATCCTCTCGATCTTGCGACCCTCGGTCAGCATGTAGCCCACTTTGATCGGACGTGACAGCGCATCCTTAACACGCGCAATGACTACATTCTGAACCTTGGTGTTGGAACGAATGGCCTCAATCTTGTGGTAGAACTGGTCGAGTGTTACGACCAGGACGCTCTCGGAAATATTGAGGTAGTTCTCAATCTCCTTCTCTGCGGACAGCGGGTGCACCATGTTGGCAACAGCGCCCACGAGATTGGTCGCATATAACATGTAAATTGCCTGCGGACAGTTCGGCATGGCAATTGTAATTCTGTCGTTTTCTCTAATTCCAAGAACCTTGAGCGATCTTGCGCACTTGTTGATTTCTTCAATCATGCGTCTGTATGGAATATTCCTGCCCATGAAAGTCAAGGCAGTCGCATTAGGTGTAGCCTTGGCAGCAGCCTCCACCTTCTCGTACATCGTACCGCTGAAATAATCCAGAGTTCTTGGCAGATCTCCGTTGCTGTTAAACCACGGAGTTTTAACTTGTTCAGGTATTTCTATTCTCATCTTTATTTCCTTCTATGTAAATGTATCTATTAAGGACGGGTGCCATTGACATGATGTCAACTTTAAGCCCGGGATGACATTGACATGCCCTAGTAATTGTAGCACTTTTGTAGTAGAATTACGAGGTGTACATATCATAGTTGAAAGGAAGTTTAGCTATGCTGGAACTTAAGAATATAACTAAGGATTATGAAACCGGTGGCGAGGTAGTTCATGCCTTAAGAGGTGTGGACCTGGCATTCCGCGAGAGCGAATTTGTAAGCATTCTCGGACAGTCCGGCTGCGGTAAGACTACCCTGCTTAACATCATGGGTGGACTTGACCAGTATACGGACGGAGACCTCATCATCAACGGTATCAGTACTAAAGAATATAAGGACGCTGACTGGGACGCATACAGAAACCATTCCATCGGATTTGTATTTCAAAGCTACAATCTGATCCCGCATCAGACAGTTCTGGCCAATGTTGAATTGGCACTGACAGTTTCGGGTGTCAGCGATGAGGAGCGTCGTCAGCGCGCAATCAAGGCGCTCGAAGACGTAGGACTTGGTGACCAGCTTAACAAGAAACCTGCACAGATGTCAGGCGGACAGATGCAGAGAGTTGCCATCGCAAGAGCTCTTATCAACAATCCGGACATCCTGCTCGCCGACGAACCGACAGGTGCCCTCGATACAGAGACAAGCGAACAGGTTATGGCAATACTCAAGCAGGTTGCTTCAGACAGACTGGTTGTAATGGTTACGCACAACCCTGACCTGGCCAACGAGTATTCTACAAGAATTGTTAATCTGTCAGACGGTAAGGTTATAGGCGACTCCAATCCTTACGTGCCGGCTCAGGCGGACGCCGAGAATAACCAGCGCTTCAAGAACAAATCCATGTCCTTCAGAACAGCGCTCAAGCTCTCGTTCAACAACCTGAAGACCAAGAAGGCACGTACCCTGCTGACCGCCTTCGCCGGCAGCATCGGTATCATCGGTATCGCTCTCATCCTGTCTGTATCCAGCGGATTCCAGAACTACATCGACCAGATGGAGAACGATACGCTCACATCCTACCCTCTCACACTCAACTCCGAGAAGGCCGACATGACAGCAATGCTCAGTGCTTTCTCCAATGCAGCCGAGGATGACAAGAAGGGCGAAGAGGGCAAAATCAAAGAGCAGCAGGTTATGTCACAGATGTTCGCGAGCATCGGCAGCAACGACCTCAGGAGCTTTAACTCGTATGTTAAGGACAACGAGAACGGCGAGCTCAAGGATTGCTTTAACTTTATTCAGTACAGCTACGGCATCAAGCCTCAGCTGTATTGCAGTGATATGAAATACGGCGTGACGCAGGTCAATCCGAGCACCATTATGTCGTCATATATGAACGGCATGCAGCAGGCTGCGATGTCCTTCTCCAACAGTGACGTGTTCTTCGAGCTCGTAGACAACGACAAGATGAACAAGGAGCAGTATACGGTAATCAAGGGCACTTGGCCTGAGAAGTACGATGAAGCCGTGCTGATACTCGAGAGCGAGAACTCAATGAGCGACTTCTTCGCTTACTCACTGGGTCTCAAGGATCCGGAAGATATGAAGGATATGATTTCCACCATCATGGAGGGCGAAGAATACACCATCAAGGACAAACCATCCAAATGGACTCTTGATGAACTGATGGACATTGAATATTCCCTCGTTCCGGCTTCAGCCAAGTATCAATACAACAGCGGATACGATGTATGGGAAGATATGTCTGACGATGACGACTTTATAGAAGATCTTGTGAAGAACAGTGAGAAGGTTCACATCTCCTGTATCGCCATCCCTAACAAGGACAACACTTCCGGCAACTCCAAGTTCGGAGTTGGCTACCTGCCATCACTGACACAGCACTGCATCGATGTTGCCGCTGATTCCGAAATCGTCAAGCAGCAGCTCACTCATGAGAAGACAGATGTATTCAGCGGCAAGACTTTCAAGGATCTTGCGGATGGTAAGGATAAAGGCCTGGGATTCGAGAATATGATCAGCATCGACGAGGCCAAGCTCAAGAAGTCTCTCGGTGGCGACATGAATCCGGATGCTATCAAGCAGTCAATCATAGATAACGCAACGGCGGCTCTTGCCGATGCTAACCCTGAGGAACTGATTAAGTCCATATTCGCCAGTGCCGGAACTCAGTCGCAGGCAATTGTTGCCAAGGCTATGGAGCTTGGTGCTAGTGAATCGGGATTCAATATTACAGAAGATATAATCGACGAGGCATTTGCAAACGCTCAGGATATCAGCGAGCATGCAGCAATTATCAACAACCTCGGTAAGACGCTTTGCACTGAGTTCAAGAAGCTTGCCCCTATCCAGGGCGATGCCGCTACCGTTTCCGGTCAGCTGGCACAGATCATCCAGACCTTCCTTGCTGATGAGAATTCAGTTGCCAAAGTTGCTGCCTACGCTGAAGGAATCGCCCTCCAGAAGACAGCTGCAAATGTACCGCCTGCCATGGCCAAAGTCGCAACAGATATGGGTAGCATGTTCAACGTTGATCCTGCCGGCATCGCCAGTGCATTCAAGATGAACATGGATGAAGAGGCTCTCACAAGACTCATCACATCTTACGCCAGCAGCGGAGCTGACGCTAACTACGACGAGAACCTGAGATCCCTCGGCTATGCAGATATAACCAAACCGTTCTCGATTTCCTTCTATATGAAGAACTTCGAGGCCAAGGAGAAATTCATGGACTTTATCGACAGCTACAATGACGATATGGAAGCTGCCGAGGAGGACGAGAAGGTCATCAGCTACACCGATATCACAGGCGTACTGCTCAAGTCGGTTAAGAAGATTACCAATGCGGTCAGCTATGTACTGATTGCCTTCGTAGCAATCTCGCTGATCGTATCATCAATAATGATTGGAGTTATAACTTACATCTCGGTTCTCGAGAGAACCAAGGAAATCGGTATCCTCCGTGCCATCGGAGCATCCAAGAAGGACATCTCCCGCATCTTCAATGCAGAGACTGTTATCGTTGGACTCTGCGCAGGCGTTATCGGAATCGTTACCAGCTTGATACTCCTGATACCGATAAATGCAATATTGATACACCTGACAGACATCGCAGCATTAAAGGCAATACTGCCTACTGCAGGTGCTATCATCCTGATACTGATCAGTATCTTCCTGACATTCATCGCGGGACTCATCCCATCAGGAATGGCAGCCAAGAAGGATCCGGTAGTAGCCCTCAGAACCGAATAATCAAATTGGCAAATTGGGGTCAACCCATTTTAGCCAAATGGCGAATCGGGGACAGGCCATACTAATGCAACGAGGGGTCAGACCCCTGTGACCAAAATGCAAAAAGGGGACAGACCACACAATAACAAAAAGCGGGACGGTATTCACCGTCCCGCTTAGTTTATACAACTATTAATCGAAGTCTGTCCCCGATTGACCATTTGGTCACAGGGGTCTGACCCATTGTTGCACTAATTCTCAAGTGCCTCGTTGAGGGCTGCTACGAGCTGGTCTGCGTCAAGTCCGTGAACCTTAGCTGCCTCTTCGATGGATTCGCCCTGTGATGCAGGACATCCGATGCACATCATTCCGTTAGCGAAGAATGCGCGAATCAGGTCAGGATGCTGTTCGATAACTTCTCCGATAATCATATCTTTAGTAATCATTGGGAATCTCCTTTCTCCTCTTTACATTACTATCATACCGCTGCAAGAACTGGAAATCAAGAATCGATAGGTATATTATATAGATGTATGAATTAAGGAGGCTATTATGATTCCTTGGAGGGATATACAACTAGAAGATAAGACTGCGGTCGAGACCATGATATGCGCCTGCGGCTGCCACAACGCCGACTACAGTTTTGCCAATATGTACATGTGGAGGCACGAATACGAGCCCCAGCTCTGCTTTACTGACAATCGTCTGCTGGTAGGCAATCCAAAGTGGGAGATGTTCTCCTATCCGAAGGGCGACGGCGACGTGCAGCAGGCTATGGATATGCTGCTCGAGGAGGCTCACAGCAAGGGCGACAAGCTCTTCATCAGGGGATTTACGGACAAAACCCTGCAAGAATTCCTGCCTCTCTATGGAGACAGGTTTGAGATATCGGAAGATCGCGACAATGCAGACTATCTGTATACGGCAGACAAGCTCTGCAATCTGGCAGGCCGCAAGCTCAGTGCCAAGAGAAACCACATCAACAAATTCGAGAGAAACGGCGATTACGAGCACGTAAGGATCACTTCGGACAATCTGGAGCTTGCCCGTGACTTTGTTGCTGAATTCTACAAGGAGAAGGCAGACCCGGATCTCGCAGCAGAAGCAATCGCAATTGACTGCATGTTCGATAACTTTGACGCACTCGGATTCATGGCAGGACTGCTCTACCAGAACGGTCAGCCTGTGGCATTCTCAGCCGGAACCATGCTCGATCCGGAATGCTGCGACGTGCATTTTGAGAAGGCTCTGCCACATGTTGAAGGCGCCTATACAATGATCAACCGTGAGTTCGCAAGAATGGTTGCTGAACTGCAACCACAGCTTCAGTACTTCAACCGTGAAGAAGATATGGGTCTTGAAGGACTCCGAAAGGCCAAGCTCAGCTACTATCCGGATATACTGCTGATGAAGTATTTCGCAAGAGAGAAATAGCACATCGCGTCGGATTGCCGGGCAATGTGATTAGAAAGAACAATGATAATTAGGAAGATTCAAGATAGTGAATACGAGGAGCTCCGCTCGGTGTGGTGTAATGTCTTCGGTGACGATCCGACCTTCGTTGACGAGCTGTACTATGCTCTAAACGCTGAGGGCTATGTCTGCGAAGATAACGGCAACCTACACTCCTTCCTCACCCTCTTCACCGCAGGTGAGATCAAGGGACAGAAGGTGCAGGTCAGCTACGGCATCTGTACCAAACCTGAATCCCGAGGCAAAGGCTAAGTCGGAGGCCCAAGCGGT
>JAZUDV010000069.1:0-5542 GCA_045639825.1 Anaerovoracaceae bacterium | reverse complement strand
AGGCGCCGGACAAGGTGCCGTACCTGACGGTGCGCCTCTGGCGCAACGACATGAGGTGGGGCGCCGGCACCACGCTCATCGAAGACGCCGTCCTTGATTTCACGAAGGGGATTCCCGCGTCGGTCGAAAAGATCGGCGAGGTGCGCCGGAAGCCCGGCGAACAGCCGGGGCCGGTCTACCGCACGACGGTCGACCTGCCGATCGGGCGGTGCGCGGACTTCATGACGGGCGACTTCGTCGATCTCGAGTTCGTCGGCCCGATGCGCGACAACCTCCAGCAGGAGTCGCACGAGAAGAAGCCGCGGGCAGACGTATCCTCGGCGTTCAACCTCTTCGACGTGCGCCTCAGGCGGCTCGACGTCGTGCCGGAGTACCTCCAGACGATGCCGGGTAACGTCTTCACGCACGACGAGACGGGCAAGCGGACCTCTGTGCGGCTGACGGCGCTCGCCGACGTCGCGTCCGGTACTGTGACGTGGGGCGGACCGAATCCGGGCAAGGTCGCCTATGCGCTACAGAAGGGCGAGACGAAGATCTTCGACCTGACGTTCGCGGATGATCTTGACGTCGGCCTCTACAAGGTGCCGGTCACGGTGCGGGATGCGAACGGACAGGCGCTGACGCACGTCGTGCGCGTCTGCGTGACGCCGGACGGGGGGCGGCTTGCGGACAAGCGGGAGACGCCGTATGCGACCTGGTGGTTCTCGGCGCACGGGAGTCCGGACAAGCCGGAGATCGGCGGACCGATCATGCGCAAGGCGGGCATCGGTAAGGCGAGCTCGATCACGTTCAGGAAGAAGGACGTCTACGAGAAGTACGGCTTCACCTGCGCGGGACATGTCTATGCGCCGCGGCAGGGTGCCTTCGATCCGGCGACGATCTTAAGAACAGCGTTAAAGACAGAATTGTAAAATAAGTACTCGCCGGTCCTCTTACATCTTCTTCTGCCCCCATCCAGATTGGAATATATGGAGATAGAGCAATCGCAAGCGCTTGAATAGCAATACCAACAGAAAATGCCATAAGTATTGCCTGACCGGATATCTTCTTTAATCTTTCATAATCACCGGCCCCCATAGCCTTGGCAGCAATTGCCAAAACCGCAACACCTACAGCAGCAGGAACTGAGTGGATAAGCCAGTTAATTGTCGTAGTTGTACTTACGGCAGCAGTCGCTTTTTCACCCAGTCTTCCTACCATTGCAGTATCTACATACTGAATCAGCGTAGACATTATCTCTTCAAGGATAGTAGGTATTGATAGGGTAATCAGCGTTGCTAAAACCGACTTATAAGTCACTTGACCATATTCATTTTTTGATGATGCTACATGTTCACTCAATTAATTATTCATTCCTAAATACAAATTTTCCTTCAAGATATCTCTGAAGCCAGGTAAGGGCTGTTGAGAATATCAAATATATAAGAGCGGCCTCAAGATAAAGCGCAAAAGGCTCATAGGTTCTGGCTGCAATCTGTTGTGTAACTGTAAAAAGCTCAACGACTGTAATGCTTGCCGCTAAAGACGTATCCTTCAACAAACTTATCAGATTATTAAATAGGTTTGGAAAAGCTATAGGGTATGCCTGAGGCAGAACAATCATTCTAAGGGTCTGCCAGTAAGAAAGACCAAGTGATTTAGCAGCTTCACTCTGACCAGCCGGAACTGCACTTATGGCAGAACGGAATACCTCGGCATTATATGCTCCAAGATTCAATCCAAAGCCCAACACAGCGGCTGGAAAGGCTTCCAGCATAATACCAACATTGGGAAGTCCAAAGAATATGATAAACAGCTGAACAATAAGTGGTGTTCCTCTGAACACCCAGATATAGAATCTTGCAAACTGCCTTAATCCCTTTATGTCAGCAATTTGAATCAGTGCAAGAGCCAAACCTATTATAAGGCTTAACGCAAAAGAAGCCAGGGTCAGGGGTATAGTAACCCTGATCCCTGGAACCAAAATCTTTGTAAATGAAGAAATAAGAATACCAAGTAATCTATCGTCCATCATATTTCCTCATCTATTAGTTTGCTTTTGTTATATCACTACCAAAATACTTCTCTGAAAGAGCAGCTAAAGTACCATCCTCTGAAAGCTCCTTCAAAGCCTTATTTATCTCTGCTGACAGACTCTCTGTAGCAGCTTCCTTTCTAAGTGGAATTGATACAAGTGAAGCATCCTCTGTCAGTGCAACAATCTTAATATCAGCATCTGGATGCTCAGCAAGATAGTCATAGAATGATACCTCTGCATTAAGTGTTGCATCAACTCTTCCTGAAGTAATCATATCAATAGTCTCAGAAAGTGTATCAACATTCTGAACTGATGCTCCGTACTTCTCAGCAAGGTCAGCATATGTAGAACCAAGTGAATTACTTGTCTGCTTTCCTGCAAGATCTTCAAAAGTTGTTATATCAGTATTATCACCCTTAACAACAAGCGCTGTTCTAATATAGGCATAAGGGTCTGTAAAGCTATACTTAGCTGATCTCTCTTCTGTTACCTCAACACCATTGATGATTGCGTCATATCTGCCAGTATCAAGTCCAGTGAACAGACCGTCCCATTCGCCTTCCACAAATTCAGCTTCAACGCCAAGCTTATCTGCAATAGCCTTACCAACTTCTGTATCGAAGCCAACAAGCTCTCCTGTCTCATCATGGTATGTCCATGGAGCCCACTGTCCTTCCATTGCAAATACAATCTTACCCTTGCTCTGGATCTGTGCAAGAAGATCATCTGAATTAGATGAACCATTATTACCACAGCCAGCCAAAATGACTGAATTAGCAAGTGTAAATGCCATTAAGATTCCTAAAAGTCTCTTCTTCATAACATTCTCCTTTCAAATTAAAGACTTAAATCACTCAAGTAAATTAGCACGGACTAACCAACTTGTCATCCCCTAAAAGCCACATTTAATAAAAACTTTATAATTGCTTATCGCAATGCCTCAGCCATCTTTATTGCCCTAACATTAGCCTCAATATCATGAACTCTGACAAAAAGCGCATGCTTTAATACAGCCATAGTTGATGTCACAAGGGTTCCCTCCAGTCTATTATTCACATCAACATCAAGGGTAAGTCCAATAACTGACTTTCTACTACAGCCAAGAAGATATGGATATCCCAAATCAAGAAGCTTATCCATATTCTTTATAATCTCCACATTCTGCTCATAAGTCTTAGCGAAACCCACACCAGGATCAAGCATAATCTTATCATCAGCTATACCTGCAGCCTTTGCAATTCGAATGCTCTCTTCCATATCAGCCATTACATCTGACACAAAATCCTTGTAATCTGTTTCTACTCTGTTGTGCATAAGGCAACATGCAACATCTGCATCAGCGATAACTTTGGCCATATTAACATCATATTTAAGTCCCCAGATATCATTAATAAGGTCAGCTCCCGCATCAATTCCTGCCTTAGCAACTCTTGACTTATATGTATCAAGAGATACTGGTATGTCAAAACGAGACTTGACCGCCTCTATAACTGGAACAACCCTTTCAATTTCTTCCTCATCACTTATCTTAGTATATCCAGGTCTGGTAGATTCACCACCAATATCAAGAAGCTCCATTCCTTCAGATATCATCTGCTCAACATGTGATAAAGCTCCATCAAGATTATTAAATTTTCCACCATCAGAAAAAGAATCTGGCGTTACATTAAGTATTCCGCATACATGTGTATGCAATTCATCAAAAGTCTTATTTCCTATAATCATGTATATACTATCTCACCTATATAAATTCTTGACAATAAACATTTTAGACAAAAAACAACACCGCGAATGGGCACTACTCCATTCCCGGTGTTAACTTGGGGGGTAAAATCCTGATTACTTATTGTTGATATA
The DNA here is from genome assembly GCA_045639825.1 of Anaerovoracaceae bacterium. Classification (GTDB taxonomy): domain Bacteria; phylum Bacillota; class Clostridia; order Peptostreptococcales; family Anaerovoracaceae; genus Crickella. Next base: position 1,668 of record JAZUDV010000069.1, on the reverse strand, counting down.
ATTAATCAGGCCTTCACTATCAATAATTTTCTGCATGAATGCTGGGAAAGGCTGGCCCTTAAAGCTTGTGCCCTTAGTAACGTTGGTAATCACACCACTGTCGAAATCAACGCTTACTTCATCTCCATCATCAATGCCTGCAACTGCCTCTGGACACTCGATAATAGCAAGTCCAATGTTAATTGCATTACGGTAAAAAATTCTTGCAAATGTCTCAGCAATTACACAGCTGATTCCACATGCCTTAATAGCGATTGGAGCATGCTCTCTCGAAGAACCACATCCGAAGTTCTTCTGAGCAACCATAATATCGCCCTTATTCATCTTATTTAAAAAGTTTGCATCCAAATCCTCCATACAATGAGTTGCAAGCTCTGCAGGATCCGAACTGTTAAGATATCTTGCTGGGATGATTACGTCAGTATCAACATTATCACCATACTTAATAACTTTTCCTCTTGCTTCTTTCATGAATTAAACCTCCTCTGGGGAAGCAATTCTTCCCTTTATTGCACTTGCAGCTGCTACAGCTGGGCTTGCAAGATAAATCTCTGAAGTAATATGTCCCATACGACCAATAAAGTTACGGTTTGTTGTAGAAACACATCTCTCATTCTCAGCAAGTACTCCCATATATCCACCAAGACATGGACCACATGTAGGTGTACTTACAACACCACCAGCTTCAATGAAGGTTCTAAGAAGGCCTTCTTCCATAGCCTGAAGGTAAATCTTCTGAGTACCTGGGATAACAATAAGTCTGATGCCATCAGCAACCTTATTTCCCTCAAGGAGCTTAGCTGCAATTCTAAGGTCATCCATACGGCCATTAGTACATGAACCGATTACAACCTGATCAATCTTAACTTCTTCCTTAATCTCACTGATTGTCTTTGTGTTCTCTGGAAGATGTGGGAATGCAACTGTAGGCTCAAGAGTAGCTAAATCAATCTCTATAACCTCATCATATACAGCATCCTCGTCTGCCTCATAGACAACTGGCTTTCTGTCGCTGTGCTCTTTAATATATTCAAGGCAAAGATCATCAACTGGGAAAATACCATTCTTTCCACCAGCTTCAATTGCCATGTTAGCGATTGTAAATCTGTCATCCATTGAAAGATAACTGATACCATCACCTGTGAACTCCATTGACTTATATAAAGCTCCATCAACACCGATCATACCGATGATATGAAGGATGATATCCTTACCACTGATGTAAGAAGCCTTCTTACCGGTCAATACGAACTTGATGGCACCGGGAACCTTAAACCATGCCTTACCGGTAGCCATACCAGCAGCCATATCTGTACTGCCGACGCCGGTAGAGAATGCACCAAGTGCACCATAGGTACAGGTGTGAGAGTCAGCACCGATGATAACATCGCCTGCAACAGTCAGACCTTTCTCGGGAAGAAGTGCATGCTCGATACCCATCTCTCCTACTTCAAAGTAATTGGTGATCTCATTCTTACGTGCGAACTCACGAACACACTTACAATGCTCTGCAGACTTAATGTCCTTGTTCGGAACAAAGTGATCAGGAACAAGAGCGATTTTATCCTTATTGAAAACACCCTTTGCGTTAAATTTCTCCATTTCCTTGATTGCAACGGGGCTGGTGATATCGTTGCCAAGTACGAGGTCAAGATCAGCCTCGATCAA
>JAZUDV010000068.1:0-10416 GCA_045639825.1 Anaerovoracaceae bacterium | reverse complement strand
GACTACGTCTCATAAGTAAAGAAGTCCTCGCAAGGCGAGGACTTATCAGTTGTTTGGATTATTATTTGAATTGAACCGCCGTGTGCCGAACGGCACGCACGGTGGTGTGAAAGGGGCTACTTGTTAGCCCCTATTCGATTTCTTAAGTTTGAAATTGCTTCAAAAATTTTTAAAGGAAAATACTGCCTTTTTCATGCTGCTTGATAATTGTTTCGATGAAACCTATGTGCGACAGGTGACATACAACAATAATGTGGTCGCCCGGTTCAATAGTGTCATTACCACCCGGGATAATGGTATCCTTACCTCTGTTAATTGCGGCTATGATGGCATAGTCAGGAAGCTGCAGTGCCTTAAGAGGAGTGTGTATTATATCCATTGTTTCATCAACATAGATTTCCAGGAGCTCTGCCTGTCCCTGGAGAAGGACTGACGACAGAACTCTTTTAGATCCGTTAACCATTCTCAGGATTGCACTGACGCTGATATCCATTGGATTGAGGACGACATCGATATTAAGCCTGCTAACCATATCCTCGTAGTTTTCGTGGCTAATCTTGGAAATAACGTCCTCTACGCCTCTATTCTTGGCTGCAAGGGCTAGGAGAAGGTTCTCTTCATCAAAACCTGTTACAGCAACAAGAGCGTCCATCTGATCCATGTTTTCTTCTTCGAGAAGATTGATATCTGTTCCGTTGCCTTGAAGAACCATTACATTACTGAGGTTGGCGGATAGATATCGACAACGTTTGCGGTCTCTCTCGATTAGCTTAACTTCTGATCCATACTCGGAAAGCTTCTGGGCCAGGAAGAAACCTGTACGCCCTCCGCCAATAATCATTACTTTGTGAGCATTACGGCTCTTGGCTCTTGTAATCTTCTTGGCATAGCTTAGCATTGCTTTTTTCTCACCAACAAGATAAATGATATCTCCGGAAAGAATAGTGTCCTTGCCGTGAGGAATAATAACCTGTCCGTGCCTGGATATTCCCACTACGAGAGTGTCAGGCAGAATATTACGAAATTCTGTGATTGGCTTGTTTACTACTCTAGGTTCGTTGTCTGCTACGAGCTCTATAAGTGCAATTCTTTTGTTAGTGAAAACTCCATTGCTGAGCGAGTATTTTTCAACAAGATAACGGTACATTTCAGCAGTAACAAGCATGTCCGGATTGATGGTTGCATCGATGTTGAAATTCTCACATATGAAGTCATTCTGACCTATGTATTCAGGCGCTGTAATCCTTGCAATTGCTTTCTTACAGCCGAGAGCCTTGGCAGATGAAGCAGCAAAAATGTTGGCGTCATCATTGCCTGTACAAGCAAGAACGAAATCGTATGAACCTATATCAATATCCTTGAGAAGGCTGACGCGGTGAATATCACCAACGCAGGTTAAGACCTCGTATAATTGTTCCAGATCTTCGAGCCTTTTCTCATTGGTATCAACGAGCATTATTGAGTTGTCTCCGGCAACTAGTGCTTCGGCAAGAGTGCCTCCTAATTTACCGGCACCGAGAATAGCTATTTTCATTGTTTAAATCCTTTTAAATCAATGTATAATATATACATATCATCGGATGAAAAGATACTGTAAACATCTGATGATTATAAGATAACATTGATGCAAAATCAATATATATAAAAGGGAAGACATTGTTATGACAATCAAAATGATAGCTCTAGATCTGGATGGTACAACTTTCAATAGCAAGGGCCAGCTGACGGATAGAACAAAGGAGACTCTGGAGAAAGCTGCTGCCAAGGGAGTGTATGTGGTGGTATCTACAGGTCGCTCTTATAATTCTCTACCTGTTGCAATTAAAGAAGTTGAGGGCATTGCATATGCCATCACTTCTAATGGCGCACATATCAATCATATTTCGACCGGCTTGTCGGTTTATGATGACTATATTCATCCGGAGAACATTGAGAGAATAATTGATGTCGTCAATAAATACGGCTGTGGTCTTGAAGTGTTTATTGATGGCCAGGCATATATAGATGCGCCTACATATAGAGATATTGAAGTTAACGGTTGTGAGTTCAGAAATGCCGATTATATTCTCTGGAGCAGAAAACCTGTTGAAGACATAGCTGCGTTGATGAGAGAGAACAGGCACAAGATCGAGAACTGCAATTTCTGTTTTGACGGAATTGATAAACTGGAAGAAGCCAGACCGGAAATCATGGAGATCCCTTATGCACAGATAACATCGTCCTTTAAAAACAATCTGGAGATTGGAGGCCCTGATACAAGCAAGAAGACAGCTCTTGTTGAGCTGATGAAGAGACTTGATATTAAACGTGAGGAACTGATGTGCTGCGGTGATGCTCCTAACGACATACAGATGATGGAGCTGGCAGGTCTCGGAGTTGCAATGGGCAACGCATGGGGAGGAGCCAAGGACCATGCTGACTATGTTACAGATACCAATGATAATGATGGCGTAGCCAAGGCAATAGAGAAATTCGTTCTGCAATAAACAATTAAAAATATAGTATTCAGAGAGCACTTCGGTGCTCTTTTTGTATGAAATCCTACATTCTTGAACCGAATATTTTCAAAAGGATGAATAAGACTCTCCTTAGTGTTACAAAACAATTACAGAATGATAGGAGGTCAATGATGAGATATAAAAAATCAATTGGAAGTCATGGAGAAGAATTTGCAGGTAAGGTCCTTGAGGATATGGGGTACGAGATAATGGAAAGGAATTATTGGACCAAACTTGGAGAAATAGACATCATAGCAAGAAAGGATCAGACGCTGCATTTCATCGAAGTAAAGACGAGAACGAATAATGCATATGGATATCCGGCTGAATCGGTAACCAAGACCAAACTGGACAATATGAGAAAAGCTGCACAGATATATATGAGCAACAGAAGACTCTTCTGGAGGAATGTTTCTTTTGATGTTTTTGAGGTGATGACAAACGTCATAAGTAACTGTATATAAATAGGAGAATACCATGTTTAGCAAGATTAAGACCGCCGTGTGTATAGGCGTAGAAGGAAAAGCTGTTAACGTTGAAACAGATATAGGGAACGGCCTGCCCAGCATTAATATTGTGGGGCTGGCTTCAACAACAGTATTGGAAGCTAGGGAACGCATCAAGTCTGCGATAATAAACTCCGGATATGAATATCCCAGGAGACGCATTACCGTAAACTTGACGCCGGCCGATGTAAGAAAAAACGGTAGTTACATGGATTTGCCTATAGCAATAGGACTTCTTACATCGTGTTTGTATGTGAACGCGACTAAGACCGGTAAATATGGAATAGTAGGTGAATTGTCGCTCGATGGAGATGTGCTGGCGGTGGATTGCCTGTTGCCGATTCTGATGTGTATGGCTAAGAACAATGTGAAGAAGGTGATTGTTCCTTGGGATAATTATAGAGAGGCTGAACTTGTAGATGGAATTGAGATAATTCCTGTGAGGAATCTCAGAGAATGCGCGGATATAATTAATGGCTATGAGCAAAGGAGCTCAGAAGAAATAATAGCTATGATGGATGAAGAGGATGTTGTGCCTGAGGACAGTGTACTCGATTTTAGCGATATCAGGGGACAGGAGGCTGCCAAAAGAGCTATAACCATCGCAGCAACCGGGAGGCATGGTATCCTGCTGGTTGGAAGTCCGGGCTGCGGTAAGACAATGCTGTCCAAGAGAATACCGACTATTATGCCGGACATGAACAACGAAGAATTGATAGAAACGGCGATTATCAATTCAATAACAGGCAAGAATAGAAAAGATGGAAGGGTGAGTATAAGCAGACCATTCAGGTCTCCGCATAATTCAATTGGAATGGCGGGTTTGCTGGGCGGTGGCAATTATCCAAGACCGGGAGAAATAACTATGGCGCATAACGGAATACTGTTCTTGGATGAAGTGTGTGAATTCGGAAGGGAGAAGATTGAATCGCTAAGGGTTCCGATTGAGGACAAGAAGATAACCCATTTCAGACACGGAATGGCATATGCTTTCCCATGCAATTTTCAACTGGTGATGGCGGCCAACCCTTGTATGTGTGGCTACTATGGGGATACTGAGCATATGTGTAAATGTACGCAGGTTCAGCTGGATCATTACAGAAGAAAGCTTAGCGGACCTATGATGGATAGGATAGATCTCCGGGTTCAAATGGAAAAAGTAGCTTATGAGGATATAAGTCGAACGGAGAAGTCCGCGATTAGCTCGGGAATGATGAAAAGGGATGTTGTTAAGGGCATTAATTTCGCTCATAGTATGGGACGCATGGTTGCCAATGGAGATATGAGCGATGCTGATATTGAGAGATATTGCACCTTGGGCAGAGAAGAGCAGCTGCTTATGGAGAATGCATATTCCAAGTTCTCGTTATCTCCACGTTCGTACAAGAAGGTCCTTAAGGTGGCTAGAACAATAGCAGATATCGATGAGAGTGAATCGATAACGAGCAATCATCTTGCTGAGGCATTGAGCTACAGAATGCTGAGTGAGATTAATCAGTGATAATTGTGAGGTGTCAGATGGTAACATATAAAAATATAGAAAAAATAGATATTGATTCGAGAGAATTTCCGGGCAAATTGCGTAATATACCTAATCCGCCCAAGCAACTGTATTGCGCAGGCAATCTTGATCTCCTGCACAAAACTTCCATTGGGGTTGTAGGCTCTAGAAAGTTTACACTGTATGGCAAACAGGTTGCATTGATGATAGGAAAGAAGTTTGCTCAGGCAGATATACCGGTTGTTTCGGGTCTTGCGTATGGAATTGATGCTTATGCGCATCAGGGAGTGCTGGAAGGAGGCGGAGCAGCGATATGCGTTCTCGGGAGCGGTCTTAAGATGATGAGTCCTGCGAGAAACAGGCAACTGATGTATGACCTTCTGGATACCGGTGGATTGGTGCTAAGTGAGTATGAACCGGAAATTGGGGCTGAGTCTTGGACTTTTCCGGCTCGCAACAGGATAATCAGCGGGCTTAGCAAGGCTGTAGTCGTAGTGGAGGCTAATTACAACAGCGGCGCACTTATTACGGCTCAGCATGCCAATGAACAAGGAAGAACTGTATACGCGGTTCCGGGAAACATTAATAGCCAATTCAGTCTGGGTAGCAATTTGCTCATTAGAGATGGGGCGACTCCGTTGATAATTATTGATGACGTTATCAGAGATATCGGAGGCAATATTACGCTTGATAGGGATGACATCAGCAAGCTGGACAGCGATGAAATAGCTGTGGTAAATGAAATCAAGAAATACAATGGTGCTACTCCTGATCAGGTGGCTGAAGCACTTGGAATGATGGTGGGAAGTGTCAATTCCATTGTTACTATTCTGGAAATAAAGGGTATTGTCGAAGTGTACTGTGGAAAAATACATCTTGCCAAAGAGATATAAATTGAAGTATAGTGTTTGCTCGTAAGGAGTTATACATAAATGACTGATACTAATAAGAAGACAAATAAGAAAACAACAGCCAAGACAAACAGGACTCTTATAATAGTAGAGTCTCCGTCCAAGGCTAAGGTAATCAGCAAATATCTCGGTAGCAAGTACAAGGTGCTTGCTTCTGTTGGTCATGTCAGAGATCTGCCTAAGAGCCGTCTTGCAGTTGATACCAATAATAATTTTGAACCTGAATACATCAACATCAGAGGTAAGGCTGAGAAGATTAAGGAACTCAAGAAGGAGGCGGCTGTATCGACCAAAGTATTGCTTGCAACCGACCCGGACCGTGAGGGAGAGGCAATTTCATGGCACCTCGCATATCTCCTGGGAATTGATCCTTCCACTGAATGCAGAGTAATGTTCAACGAGATTAATAAGGAGACTGTACAGGCTGCCATCAAGGAGCCACAGCCTATCGATCTCAACCTTGTTGATTCACAACAGGCAAGAAGAGTGCTGGATAGACTGGTTGGTTATCAGATCAGTCCGCTTCTCTGGAAAAAGGTTTCCAGAGGACTTTCAGGAGGCCGTGTTCAGTCTGCAGCTCTCAAGTTAATCTGCGATAGAGAGAATGGAATACTTCAGTTTGTTCCTGAAGAGTACTGGAACATTTCGGCTGATTTTGGTGATGAATTCGTTGCCGGTCTGTCCAAAATCAGTTCCAAGAAGGCTGAAGTTAAGACAGCTGAAGAGGCTGATGCTATTGAGACTGAACTCGCCAAGGACGAATATACAGTTGAGGATGTTAAGGAAGGTACAAGAAATACCAAGCCTTACGCACCTTTTACAACCAGCTCAATGCAGCAGGATGCTTCTATCAAGCTGGGATTCCAAACAAAGAAGACTATGCAGGTTGCACAGCAACTGTATGAAGGCGTCAATATTAAGGGTGCCGGTGCAAGAGGTCTTATCACTTATCTGAGAACAGACTCTGTAAGAATCAGTGATCAGGCCAGAGCAGCTGCCAAGTCATACATTCAGGATAAATATGGCGCTTCATATGTTGGCGACAATTTCTATGCTAATAAGAATAAGGCTATGCAGGATGCTCATGAGGCTATCAGACCATCTGATGTTAATCTGGAGCCTGATGAGATTAAGGATTCGCTTACCCCTGATCAGTACAAGTTGTACAAATTAATCTGGGACAGATTCGTTGCATCTCAGATGGCAGCTGCGGCATATGATACTGTAGCGGTTGCTATCAAGAACGGCAGATATGAGTTCAAGGCGAATGGTTCAAGAATGACTTTCGATGGCTGGAAGAAGGTTTACAAGACCGCAGCTGCCGAAAAGGAACCTAAGATTCCGCATCTTGATGTCGGCCAGAAACTCGATATAGAGAAGCTTCTAAAGGAACAAAAATTCACTCAGCCACCTCAGAGATTTACTGAGGCCAGCCTTGTTAAGGAGATGGAAGAGAAGAACATCGGAAGACCAAGTACCTATGCTTCCATTATTTCTGTTCTGATTGCAAGAAGATATGTTAAGAGAGATAAGAAGAGTCTGGTTCCTACCAAGCTCGGATTTGATGTAATAGGAATCCTCCAGGTATATTTTGCCGACATCGTTGATGTTGCGTTTACCGGAGAAATGGAAGACAATCTGGATAACATTGAACTGGGACACACTCCTTGGCAGAATGTCATTGCTGACTTCTACAAGGGCTTTAGCGAGGAACTTAAGGTTGCGGACAAGGAAGTTGACCGTATCGAGAAGGAAGTTGTTATGTCTGACGAGATCTGCGAGATATGCGGCAAGCCTATGGCAATCAAGGAAGGGCGTTTTGGCAGATTCCTTGCATGCAGTGGTTATCCTGAGTGCAAGAACACCAAGCCTATTGTTAAGACAACAGGGATTAAGTGTCCAAGCTGCGGCAAGGATATAGTTGAAAAGAAGAGCAGAAGGGGTAGAATATTCTATGGATGCAGTGGCTATCCTACTTGCGATGTTTCATTCTGGGACAAGCCAACCGGTGAATTCTGTCCTAAGTGCGGATCGATGATAGTTGAAGGCAAGGGCAAGACACACTTGAGAAAGTGCTCCAACCAGGAGTGCGATTATAAGGAGAAATAGAAATGGTAGAATTTCATGCAACAACAATTTGTGCTGTAAAAAGACCTAACGGAGATATCTGTATTGGTGGAGACGGCCAGGTTACAATGGGTGAGACAACCATTATGAAGAATGGTGCCAAGAAGGTTAAGAAGATTTTCAAGGGCAAGGTTCTGACAGGATTTGCGGGATCTGTTGCCGATGCCTTCTCTCTGACTGACAAGTTTGAGAACAAACTGGAGGAGCACGCGGGAAATCTTAAGAGAGCGGCTGTTGATTTGGCTCAGTATTGGAGACAGGACAAAGCAATGCGCAGCCTTGAGGCGCTGATGATCGTAGCTGATGAGGAGGATCTGCTGGTTATTTCAGGTAACGGAGAGGTTATTGTACCTGATAAGGATGTGGTTGCCATTGGTTCAGGCGGCAACTATGCATATTCTGCAGCAGTAGCGCTATTCGAGAATACTGATCTCGATGCTGAATCCATCGTAAGAAAATCACTCGAGATAGCATCCAATATCTGCGTATACACTAACAACAACATTTCTGTTGAGAAACTGGGGGTAGAATAATGACTGATAATATCAAGAACATGACTCCTAAACAGATTGTTGCGGAGCTGGATAAATATATTATCGGACAGGACGAGGCCAAGAAATATGTGGCTATCGCTCTTCGTAATCGTTACAGAAGAAGCCAGCTGTCCGATGAGCTGAAAGAAGAAATATCGCCTAAGAACATCCTGATGATGGGACCGACCGGCGTCGGAAAAACTGAAATTGCAAGACGTTTGGCCAAGTTGATGGATGCTCCGTTTGTTAAGGTTGAAGCTACCAAGTTCACTGAGGTAGGCTATGTTGGCCGTGATGTTGATTCCATGATAAGAGATCTCGTTGAGGCTTCAATGAGACTGTCCAAGCAGAAGAGAATTGACGAGAATTCAGAGATGGCTGACAGAATGGCTGAGGATATAATTGTCAAGGCTATTATTCCGGGTGGCCCTGAGACAGAGAACAAGGGTGGAGTTCAGCTTGGTAATATCTTCGGAAATCTTGGCTACAAGAGCCAGAAGGAGCAGTACGAAGAGAACAAACAGAAGGAATTCGAGCAGAGCGAGGAATACTCCAACATCAAGATGGCAAGAGATCAGGTAAGGGAACAGCTGAGAGCCGGCCTTCTTGACGAAGAAATCATTGAGATCGAAGTTGATGATGTTCCTAAGACTAATCAGCTTGACAATCAGAACGAGGGAATGATTGCTATCGGTAATATATTCGATAACATGATGCCTAAGAAGACCAAGAGAAAGAAATGTAAGGTTAAGGATGCCAAGAGAATCCTGAGAGAGCAGGAAGCGCAGAAGCTGATTGATATGGATCAGGTTACAGATGAGGCTCTTTACAATGCTGAACAGAACGGCATTATTTTCATCGATGAGATTGATAAGATAGCTTCCGGAAGCAGCATGAGATCAGGTGCTGATGTATCAAGAGAGGGAGTACAGAGAGATATTCTTCCTATCGTTGAAGGCAGTGTTGTCAACACCAAGTATGGTCCTGTCAAGACAGACCACATGCTCTTCATCGGAGCCGGTGCATTCCACGTATCCAAACCTAGCGATTTGATCCCTGAGTTACAGGGTAGATTTCCTATTAATGTTGAACTCAAGAACCTCGATAAGGATGATTTCAAGAAGATCCTGACTGTTCCTGAGAACGCAGTAACCAAGCAGCAGAAGGCTCTTCTCGAGACTGAGGGCGTTAGTGTTGAGTTCACTGATGATGCTATCGATGAAATCGCCAGCCTTGCTTATCTGATGAATGAGGAGACTGAGAATATCGGAGCAAGAAGACTGCACACAATTCTTGAGATACTGCTCGAGGATATTTCATATAACCTGCCTGATCCTTCAATTACGGATATTCTTATCGACAGACAGGCAGTTCAGGACAAGCTGAAAGAGAAGATTAAGGAAGTAGACGTAGATAAGTACATTCTGTAATTATGTATCTGTACAAATCGGTATATGAGTATGGCGAGGCTGAATATGTTGTGGAGAAATCCCGTTTCATAGCACATGTTCAGCCCGTTGAATCATATGAGCAAGCTCAGGAATTCGTTAATAAGATCAAGCAGGAGTACAAGAGTGCAACTCATAATGTTCCTGCTATTATTTGCGGTCCAAAGCAGGAGATGCAGTGGGCGAGTGACGATGGAGAACCTAGCGGAACATCAGGTCTGCCTATGCTCAAGATGATTGCAGATCTTGAACTCACTAATCTGGCAATTGTGGTAACCAGGTATTTTGGCGGAATTAAGCTGGGTACCGGTGGACTTGCCCGTGCATATACTGCAGCAGCTAAATTGGGCCTTGATGCTGCCGGAATATGTGAAGTGGGAGAGTGTTGCTCTCTGGAGTACGAATTTGATTATTCATATATGACTAAGCTTCAAAATCTCACAAGAGATGGCTTGTTCGAGATAACTAATGCAGAATACGCAGATAGAATAACAGCAACGCTGGAATGCAGGCTTGAAGACAGCGAAGCGGTGAGACGAATGATGGAAGATCTTACCTCAGGACAGGCAAAATTAAAAAAAGAACAAAACAGTCTGAAAAGATTGCGAATTTAGTTGACACGCCTGAGTTCTTATGCTAATATGAACGAGCGTCAAAAAGATGGACGCATAGCTCAGCTGGGAGAGCACCTGCCTTACAAGCAGGGGGTCATAGGTTCGAGCCCTATTGCGTCCACCATCATATTTAAAAGAATATGCACATTGGGGCCGGGTAGTTCAGCTGGTTAGAATGCCAGCCTGTCACGCTGGAGGTCGACGGTTCGAGCCCGTTCCCGGTCGCCATTATGCTGATGTGGCTCAACGGTAGAGCAGCTGATTTGTAATCAGCAGGT
>JAZUDV010000067.1:0-5393 GCA_045639825.1 Anaerovoracaceae bacterium | reverse complement strand
AGCGGTCGTAAAGACAACAGGACTACGTCTCATAAGTAAAGAAGGACTCGCAAGGCGAGGACTTATCAGTTGTTTGGATTATTATTTGAATTGAACCGCCGTGTGCCGAACGGCACGCACGGTGGTGTGAAAGGGGCTACTTGTTAGCCCCTATTCGATTGTTGGTTTTGTTCAATAGTTATTCAAAAGATGTATGATAAATACATAGAAGGATCAATATATTTTGCAATACATTGAAAATGACTGCGATAGGATGAAAGGGTTTTGTCTGTTATTCCTTCGGACTGTTTGTAGAATAGAAAATCTTCAAACGCTTCTTGGAATGAAAGTGAAGAATTGAGTTTAATTTTGCCCATATGATTAGCCCTCCTGATTAGTAAAATAGTGTGAAAAAATCAGGCGTTTAGGTACATATTGCAAAAAGCAAAGAAAAACGGAGAATTCGTTGGAATTCTCCGCATTTGGTGGGCGATCAGGGGCTCGAACCCTGGACACCCTGATTAAGAGTCAGGTGCTCTGCCAGCTGAGCTAATCGCCCATATTCAGTTGAAATGGGTGCGTTTCTTTCGAACCGCTCGTTTATAATAGCATCCGCCATATACTAAGTCAAGCAAAATGTCTAAAAAAACCATAAAGTGTGTGAAAAATACGTGAAGTGATTGAAATAGTGAGCATTTTATTGTAGTATTCTACTGAGTATTTGTAAGATAGGTGAGTTATTGACTCGCATTAGAAATAAACCAATAATCCCGTCAGGGAATAATCACAATCGGAGGGTAAAATAGTGTTTTGTAGCCAATGTGGAAACAGAGTTCCGGACGGTTCCAGATTTTGCGGACTGTGCGGTACCAAGATATCTGTAGAATTAGAAACACCGACAATTCAGAGAACCCAGAATAACATGTCCGGCTATGCAGCTAATACTGCTTTTGACTGGACCGGCGTTAGAGATGAGCCTCACAAGAAATACGCAAGAGATGTTGTATCACCATGGGGTGGAACAGGTTTGGTTGAAGAGAGCGTTCCTGAGGTCAAACAGGAAGCTCCTCAGCAGCCTGAGCGCAGCCGTACAATGAGCTTTATCGATATTCTCAAGAAAGAAAGAGAAGAGAAGGCGCTCGAAGAAGAAGCTTCGGCTGCTCGTGCCGCAGAAGAAGAAAGAATGATGCGTGCCAAGGCAGCATCAGTGTATATTCCGCCTGTATATGACGATGTCAGCAGCCCGGTTATTACACCGTTTGATGCACCTATGTATTCAATCACAGAGGCACAGCAGTATTCTGCACCAAGAGAAGCAAGACCGGAGGTTACTATTCCGCCTGCATCTCGAGTTGAGGTTCAGCCTATAACTTCTACTCCTGTTCAGACTACAATGCAGTCACAGACAATCAATCCTTCCGTAGATTATGTTGAGGCTAACAGAGCAAGACTGACTGCAGAATTATCATCGATTCTGGATACAGGTAACAGCAGACCTGCAGCAGCTAGAGATACTTCCGAAGTGCTCGTTGACAGATATACTGACAGCAGAGATGTTGCTGAGATGTATCTGGCTATGGAACAGAGCAGAACACCACGCTCTTCAGCACCAAGAACACATGCTGCACCTCCGGTATACGAGGCACCAATGTATGACGTGCCTGCTACACCTGCATATGCAGAACCGGCTCACTCTTATGTACAGCCGACACAGAAGACACCTGTCGATTCTGCTACAGCAGAGATTGAGATTCTCAAGGCAAGACTGGCAGAGCTGATGGGAATGAAAATGACAGGACAGGTAGAGATGCCTGAACCGGTAGTCGTTGAACCAATCATTGAGCCGACCGTAGTTGAGACTGCACCTGAACAGGCACAGAGAATTACAGCTGAGCTTAAGGAGATATTAGATGACATTCCGACAGCCAAGGTTGCACCTGAACCTGTAACTGTTGAGCCGATTGCGACGGTTACACCGGTAGTTGAACCTACACCGGTAGTTGAACCAACACCGATAGTTGAACCAATACCTGTGGTTGAATCAACACCTGCAGTTGAACCTACTCCAGTAGTTGAACCTACTCCAGTAGTTGAACCAATACCTGTGGTTGAATCAACAGCGGAACCTGTTATTGAGGAAGCAGTTCCATTGGTTGATCCTACACCTGAGGTTGAGGAGGAACTCTCTCTCATCAATGAAGCAGTTGAGGAGACGGCAGAAGAAATCCTCGAGGATAATACTGATTCAGCAACTGATGCAATGTCAGTTAAGGAGCTGGAGAAATCTCTCTTTGGAGAAGTTTCTGAGGAAGATATCCAGGCCGAAGAAACTAAGAAGATAGACAAATTCTACACTTTATATAAGAAGAACGAGGAATTCCAGAAGCTTCTCGATGAGGAGTACAACAAGCTCAAGAGCGAGAGCGAGGAAGTTCCTACAGTATCTGCTGTTCTTGGCGGAGACTCCAAGAAGGCAGATGATAAGAAGGGCAAGCCTGCTAAGGAGACTGCATCAAACGTTGTTAGCAAGGCTACAAGCGCAATGCCTGCACAGGTTGCCGACGTTGATGGTGATGATGACTATGAAGAGTCATCCAAGGGTGGCACAGCACTCACTGTCATCGCAGTAATTATTGCAATCCTGCTGGTAGTACTGCTTGCAGTAATCCTGGTACTCAACTTTGCACCGGACAGCGCAATTGCTCTCCAGATTGATTCAATCATCGAGACAATCACCAGCTACTTCTCAGGAGTTGAAGTTCCTGGAAGACTCTTGCTATAGTTTGTTATTTAGTTAGTCAGACTGCAGCGGTAGCCGTAACGCTGTCGCTGCAGTTTTTCGTTAATTAGACAAGGAGGACATAGACATGTCTGAAATGAATGATTTCGAGAAGAAAGTAATATTCCCTAAGAGAAAGAAATCCGATAATGGTGAAAGAAAGAAGATGTCCAAGACAACAGCATTAATCATTATGCTGGTTGCAGTTATTGCGGCACTTCTTGTTGGCCTGGCAGGATTCTTCACTGACTGGATGTGGTTCAAGGATCTTGGCTACACCAGCGTATTCTGGAAGAAGCTCTTAACACAGTGTGAGATTGCTATTCCGGTATTCGCAATTGTAACCCTGCTCATGAGATTTTATCTCAAGACACTCAAGGCAGGCTATTTCAGTAAGATTGCATCCCATGAGATTCCGGACTCACACAAGTTAAACAAGACATCCTGGATCCTCTCCGGATTATTTGGACTTGCTGTTGCAGCTTATTCAGCAAGAACAATCTGGCTGGAGTATCTGCAGGCAGTTAACTCAACAGACTTCAATCTGAAGGATCCTGTTTTCAATCTGGACATCGGATTCTATATTTTCAAGCTGGACTTCCTCCAGATCCTGAACACTGTTGTTCTGGGGGTTGCAATCGGTATGGTTGCACTTACCCTGGTATACTATTCAATTCTTCTGTCTGTTAGAACACCTGATATCTATGAGGACTTGGAAGACGACGAGGAAGAGAATGAAATCCCTAACTTCAGCGAGTTCCCTGGCAGCAAGCAGGGTGGTGAAGAGATTCCATTCGAGAAGTCATTCGTCGGCATTCTCTTCGGCAGAGCTAAGAAGAAGAAAAATAAGAGAAAAGAGCTCAACACTTCCAATATGGAGCAGCTCCTGCAGATAGCAAGCGGCAAGCTCACTGTTCTTGGTGTTGTTTTCTATCTGATGCTCGCAGTTAACTTCCTGCTCAAGCAGTTCGAGCTACTCCACACTCACACAGGTGCAGTTTACGGAGCAGGCTTCACAGATGTTAACGTTACTCTGTGGGTATACAGAATTATCATCGTTCTGTCTGTAGCAGGTGCGGTAACATTGGCACTTCACATTCAGAAGAACGAACTCAAGAAACTGGTTAAGATTCCGCTGGCAATCGTTATCGTTTACCTCGCAGGTGGACTGGTTGCTACTGCAGTTCAGACTCTTATCGTTTCACCTGACGAAATCAACAAGGAGTCCAAGTACCTCGAGAGAAATATCGAGTACACAAGATATGCTTACGGTCTTGATGACGTAAGAACAGCTCCTTTCAAGGCAGATGCCAGCCTCAATGCAGCAGCTATTGAGAACAATGCGCAGACTGTCGGCAATATCCGTATCAACGACTATGAGCCGGTTAAGGACTTCTACAACCAGACTCAGTCAATCCGTCAGTACTACAAGTTCAACGGCGTGGACATTGACAGATATGTTTACGACGGAGTTGAGAAACAGACTTACCTTGCGGCCAGAGAGATTGATGAGAACAAAATCTCAAACACTTGGCTGAACAAGCATCTCAAGTACACTCACGGCTACGGCGTTGCTGTATCTCAGGTTAATACTGTAACTGCATCCGGACAGCCGGACGTAGTTGAAGGCAACATCCCACCTGAGACTGACGTAGCTGAGCTCAAGATCACAAGACCTGAGATCTATTTTGGCGAGCTCACTAACGACTACGTAATTGTAAATACTAAGGAACAGGAATTCGACTATCCTGACGGCGATCAGAACAAGTACACAACTTACGAGGGCAAGGCAGGAGTTAAGCTGAACCTA
This sequence comes from Anaerovoracaceae bacterium, assembly GCA_045639825.1. GTDB lineage: Bacteria > Bacillota > Clostridia > Peptostreptococcales > Anaerovoracaceae > Crickella. Next base: position 825 of record JAZUDV010000067.1, on the reverse strand, counting down.
TTTAACAGACTGCTCTTCGCTATCAGAGAAGGCAGCATTAAGATCCTCGTTTCATCCAACATCACATCCGATTCAAGAATCATCTTTGAACGTAATGTTGTAAGAAGAATCGAGAAGATTATGCCATACCTGGCATATGAGGAAGACCCTTATATGACAACAGTTAACGGCAAGCTCTACTGGATCATGGATGCTTATACAACAAGTGAGAATTATCCATATTCAGAGCCATATACAGATGAGGTTAACTCATCCAACTACATCCGTAACTCTATCAAGATTGTAGTTGATGCATACAACGGAACAACGGACTTCTACATCGTAGATGAGAAGGATCCTATCGCACAGACTATGAAGAAGATTTATCCAAAGCTCTTCAAGTCATCCAGCGAGATTCCTGCAGAGTTGATGGCACATATGAGATACCCTAACGCACTCTTTAAGGTACAGGCTAACGTATACTGCAAGTACCACATGACTGACGTTAAGGTATTCTACCAGAAGGAGGACCTCTGGGATATCGCTCATCAGATCTACGGAACCAAGCAGATCGAGATGGATCCAAGTTACTACATCTTCAACCTGCCTGATACTAAGGAAGGCGCTGAGTTCATCAACATGGTTCCGTTCACTCCTAAGAGCAAACAGAACATGACAGCTATCATGATGGCTCGTAACGATGGAGACAACTACGGACAGATCATCGTTTACACAATGCCTAAGAACAAGACTGTTTACGGACCGATGCAGATAGAGGCTCAGATCGACCAGAACACAGAGATTTCCAAGGAATTCTCACTGTGGGATTCATCCGGATCCACTTAC
>JAZUDV010000066.1:0-6860 GCA_045639825.1 Anaerovoracaceae bacterium | reverse complement strand
AAAGTCTGTGAAAATCTCTTCGCAAGTAGGGTTCAGAATGAAATCGTTACCTGCTCTGTCCTTAATTCTCCACAGTTCAGGACCGTAAGCATACCATCTGCCTGTCTCCTGCCAGAGTTCTGCAGGGTTAACGTGTGGCATCTTGATTTCCTGGCAGTCAATGTAATCCATTTCCTGTCTAACGATTTCTTCAATCTTTCTTACTACTCTCCATCCCAGCTTAGGGAACATGTATACTCCGGCAGCTTCCTGCTTGATCATGTTCGCTCTTACCAGTAGCTTGTGGCTCTCGAGCACTGCATCAGATGGTGCCTCTCTTAATGTCTTAAGATGGTTCTTAGATAATCTCATTACTCAAATCTCCCTTCAATTGCGCAGCTTGCGAATGCTGCAATTCCTTCTCTATTTCCTGTAAATCCGAGCCCTTCCTCAGTCGTGGCCTTGACGTTGACTCTCGACAGTGGAATGCCCAGTGTATTGGCTATGTTTTCTCTCATCTGAGAGTTGTACGGTGCCAGTTTTGGTGCCTCTGCAATTATTGTGATATCCACATTGTTAATCGTGACATCCCCGCCCAGCATTTCTCTCACACGGGCCAAAAGGTCCAGTGAGCATGCGTCCTTGTACGCATCGTCGTTATCCGGAAAATGTCTGCCGATATCTCCGAGTCCTGCCGCTCCCAAGAGAGCGTCCATCAGAGCATGGGTTGCAACATCAGCATCCGAATGTCCGAGCAGTCCGACTTCGCAGGGGACTGGAGTCCCGCAGATTATCAGATCTCTGTCAGGGACAAGTCTATGTACATCGTATCCGTTTCCTACTCTTGTAGTCATTACGTTTCCTCACAAAACTATAGCCGAATCAACTATCCGCTGTTGCTAGATGTTAGATTCGACTAAATCTTCCGCCTCTTCCATGGTGTAACCACCAACGTAAATCAGCTCACTTGCAAGTATCTGCTTGGCAGATGCGAGAAGTTTCTTCTCGCCTGTTGAAAGTGGTTTGACTCTGTCCGTCCTAACCAAATTTCTCACTACAGCTGCCACCTCCAGGATATCGCCGGTGCGCATCCTCTCGGTGTTGTCTCTGTATCTCTTATTCCAATTGGGGTTCATTGCTTCGGTCTCACCGTGCAGAACCGTGATAACCTCGTCAATTCTCGACTTGTCGGTTATCTCTCTAACGCCCAGTTTCTCGCAGTTGTCTACGGGGACCTGTGCCTCCATGCGGCAATACGGCAGCGAGACACAATAATAGCTGCGTTTCTCACCAAGGAAGTCCTTTTCAACTATATCCGTGATGATGCCCGCGCCATACATTGGGTATACAATGTTGTCACCAATATTGAACATACTTCTCACTCCTTAATATTACCCGAACATATTATATCTTTTTCTTGAGAAAAATGCAATTTTTCAAGCAATTTTCAACGATTTTTATGTGTATCTCTTCACAAACGCGACACACAGCTGATATAGACTATGAAAAGCATATTGTGATAAAATATTTGTGTATGAATTGAACAAGATATTACGGCTTAACGCTGTATGGAGGATAGATATGAAGAAACTTCTTATTGTAGATGACGAGGCCAAAATCCGCGAGGTTATTAAGGAGTATGCGGAGTTCAGCGGCTACGCTGCTGAGGAGGCTGCTGACGGAATGAGCGCAATCGGAATGGTCAAGCTCAATGACTATGACCTGATTATCATGGACGTTATGATGCCAAAGCTCGACGGATTCAGTGCAGTCAAGGAGATCAACAAGATTAAGAACATCCCTGTTATCATGCTCTCCGCCAGAGGAGAAGAATATGACAAGCTCTTCGGATTCGAGCTCGGTGTTGATGATTACGTAGTTAAGCCTTTCAGCCCTAAGGAACTGATGGCAAGAGTCAATGCAGTTCTCAGCCGTGTTGACGCAGCAGAGAAACCTCTCTCGACAGTCGAGAAGTACGATGGACTCGAGGTTAATTTTGCCGCAAGAACAATTACGATTGACGGAAGAAGGGTCGACCTCACTCCTAAGGAGTACGACCTGCTCTTCTACATGATTCAGAACAAGAACATCGCCCTTTCCAGAGAGAAACTTCTTGAGGACATCTGGGGTTATGATTTCTTCGGCGATGACAGAACCATCGACACCCACGTTAAGAACCTGCGTAACAATCTCGGACCTTACAGAGATTTCATCGTTACTCTTAGAGGTGTCGGATACAAATTCGAATATAACAAATAGCAACATAGCTGAATAACGCAATGCAGAAGAAAAACGAGAACAAGTACGGCTACTCACCTGCCAGCCTAGATACGAATAGTATAGAAACGACAACGCTGTTGTCGTTTGTTGTATTTGCAGGACTGCTGGTGTTCGTAGTATGGATACTGACTTTATTCTTCGTAGACACCTACTATTCCTCACTAAGATCACAGGAAACTGTCCAGGTCGCTACCATTCTTGAGACCCAGTACAGAGATAACCCGATTGGCTTCGATGAATTTGCAGCACAAACCGCAAGCAACAATTCTGTTTTCGTAAGAGTTGAAGATGTAGGTTCATATAGAGTTTATGATGGTCGTAGCGGTATTCAGAGTGAGAAGAACTACGTATCCGATGTTAAATATATCGATGCACAGCTGTATGCATCGCCAAATGATTCGGTATCTGTAATCATGAAGGACAAAACGGGCGAGAAGAATACCAGACTTGTCTATGCAACCAAGATCAATTCACTGTATGGGCCAGCCAAGCTCATCATCATTGCTCCGCTCGAGCCTGATCAGGCAACACTCAAGATTATCCGCAACCTTCTGGTTTATGTTTCGGTCATCGTAATGATTATCGGCATGGGCTTGTCATACTTCCTTTCCAGGCGTCTGACCAAGCCTATCGAGAGTCTGACTTCATCGGCCAAGGAAATGTCGCAGGGTAATTATCACGCCAAGTTCAATGGCGGTAACTTTACCGAAACCAAGGAACTCGCCAAGGCCCTCAACCAGGCATCATATGAGATGGAGAAAACGGACTTCTACCAGCGTGAGATTATCGCGAACGTATCTCACGACCTGAAGACTCCGCTCACAATGATAAGATCCTATGCCGAGAAGATTATCGATATTTCCGGAGATAACCCTGAGAAGAGAAATGCCGATCTGCACATCATCATATCCGAGACTGAGAGACTGAACAATCTCGTTCAGGACATGATGACTGTTTCCAATCTGCAGTCCAACAAGGTTGAGCTTCACAAGGAAGTCTTTAACTTTGTCGGTGCAGCCGCGGAGGTATACGAGAGCTTCAAGGTTCTCAATGAGTCCGAGGGTTATGATATTCAGTTCCACCCTTGCAAGCCGGTATATGTTGTCGGAGACAAGAGCAAACTGATGCAGGTAATGTCCAACTTTATTTCCAATGCTGTTAAGTATTCCGGAGATAATAAGTTTGTAGATATTCAGCTCAGACGTACAGCTAAGAAAGTCGCTTTCCACTGCATCGACCACGGCGTTGGAATTCCTGCCGACGAGCAGAGCCATGTATGGGATAGATATTACAGAACAAGCGCGAACCACGAGAGAGATATTGAAGGTACCGGTCTCGGACTTTCAATTGTCAAGGGTATCCTGACGCTTCACAATGCCTTGTATGGTGTTAAGAGTGAAGAAGGTAAGGGTTCTGACTTCTGGTTCGAAATGGATACGGTTAAGAATAACGTGAAAGAGAAATAGTAATCATGGCTAAGAAGGCGAAGACAATATATATGTGCAGTGAATGCGGTAACGAGTATCCGTCCTGGCAGGGACAGTGCTCTTACTGCGGTTCATGGAACACTATAATTGAACAGAAGATTCTTGATGCTCCGGATCCGTCTGTTGACTCCAGACGTCGCACCGGTACGTCCGGTAAAGCTGTTGCACTGTCCACAGTAGGTACAGCTAACTATGCTCGTATAGACACAGGCATTGGTGAGCTGAACCGTGTCCTCGGAGGAGGCATGGTGCTCGGTTCCCTCACCCTCATCTCAGGTGAACCGGGAATCGGCAAATCCACCATTATTATTGAGACAGCTAACAGAATCGCCCACAAATACGGTCCGGTTCTGTATGTAAGCGGCGAGGAATCCGAAGAACAGGTCAAGCTGAGAGCAGATAGAGTTTGTTGTAATGGGGAGAACAGTGACGCTTCTACTATAAGTGAGCAACTGTACATCTTCCCTGAGACCAACCTTGAGAACATCATCGCTTCATGTGAACAGATTAAGCCATGTTTTCTGATTATTGACTCAATACAGACTATGTATTCATCTGAGGTTGATTCAGTTGCAGGCAGCGTTACACAGATCAGAGCTTGCTCCAATCTGCTGATGAAATTTGCCAAGACCAATAACGTTCCGGTATTCATCGTAGCCCACGTTACCAAGTCAGGTGATCTTGCGGGTCCTAAGACGATAGAACACATGGTAGACTGCGTGCTCAATTTTGCCGGTGAACGTGATAGAGATCTTAGAATTCTTCGTTCATTCAAGAACAGATTCGGAACTACTGATGAGATCGGTGCATTCAGAATGACTTCCGAGGGAATGATTGAGGTAAGTGATCTTTCAGGCAGCCTTATAGAGAGCAGCACGCTCGAGGAAGGCTCCGTTATATCCGCAACCTACGAAGGCAGCAGACCTGTCTTCTTCGAGATACAGGCACTTGTCGCAAGGGGCAGCAACAATGGATTTGGCCGTAGAACCGCTCTGGGTGTTAACTACAACAGAGTCAGCATGATTCTTGCCGTCCTTGAGAAGAAGGTCGGCCTCGCTCTGACTGAATATGATGTCTACGTCAATGTAGTCGGCGGCATGAAGTCTGAGAGCACTGCCACTGATCTGGCGGTTGCCCTCGCACTCTACAGTTCGACCTCGGGCAAATGCGCTAAGAAGCGCATCGTTGCCGTTGGTGAGATCGGACTTACCGGCAACCTCCGCCAGATCCCGAACACCGACAAGATTGTTCAAGAAGCTATCCGCCTCGGATACGACGGCATCATCCTTCCTAAGAAGAACGCCGAGCAGGCAGACAGAACGTTGAAAGCACTTGCATCGGCCGGCAGCAAGCCTCAACTTGAGATACTCGGCGCCGACAATCTGAGAGAAGCAATTAATTGCTATACAAAATAGAATTATCAATAATTAGAAAACAGGTCATATCGTTCTTAACACGATATGACCTGTTTTAATACTCGTATTATATTACCAGCCCATTCTGCCCCTATAAGGTTCCAGCAACTTTATCAGCAACTGACCCAGTAAGCCCGCTGACAAGAGCTCACCTGCAAATACAGTAATCATGAAATACCATATTGATCCTTCAAAGTTGTAAACAAGCGACAGTACGAAAGGTATTATCAAGGTATTGGCAATAATTGGTGGAATACCGGCAATGAATCTATTAGAACGCAGTTGGTGTGTAAGATATGCGCCGACCAGCGTTGCGAGAGAGCCTGCAATTACATCCATTATTGCGCAACCTGTAATGATGTTAGATATGATGCATCCTATGAATAATCCGGGTATAGCAGCAGGTGTAAACACCGGCAGTATAGTTAGTGCTTCAGACAGTCTAATCTGTATGGCCCCACTTGCCAATCCAAACATATTAGAAATGACTGTCAGAATAATATATAGGGCTGCAATCAATGCACCCTGAGTGATGTAAGATGAGTTGTTTTTCAATTTGAATCTCCTAGTTTTGTTTTAGGTGAGGATGGTTTCGAACTCACCATGATTGTTTACATTATAAATCTGAAAATAGTCGTAATTCAATACGCATTCCCTCACTCGCAATATATCGCTATATTTATCGATATATTTATTGTTTAATAAATCGAGCTATGTTATAATCATCATGTAACAGGAGGTGAAAGAATGAACGCATCAATTAATGTTATGGACAAGCTGATACCAATTTCCCTATTCAATAAAGGTAAGGCGGCTCAGATTTTCGAAAGACTCGATAAAGAGAAAGAGCTGATAGTACTTAAGAACAATCAACCTTCTGCAATTCTCTTGTCACCTGGCGAATACTCCAGACTACTTGAGATTGAAGAAGATTATCGTTTGTTGGTAGAGGCCAACAAGCGTCTTCGCAATCCACAAGTCGTATCTTATGAAGATGCAATTTCACAGCTTGGCATCGATGCCTCAGAGCTTAAAGTTGCTGAGGACGTAGATCTATTATGAAGTGGGAAATTCTGTTTTTTCTTCGGATGCGAAGAGTTTTTTCATAGAATAAATAGGCCGGTGCACTAAGCACCGGCTTTATTGTTTATTGATGTAAGACTGGCACCAATTCGCCATTTGGCTAAAATGGGTTGACCCCAATTAGCCGACTATTTCTCTTCCTGCTCCTTCTTGTAAGCAGCGATAACCTTCTCAGCGAGGTTTGGCTGAAGAACATCATATCTTGAGAACTCAAGAGTGAATGATCCTCTTGCCTGAGTCATCTGTCTCAGCTTGATAGCATAATCGAAGAGTTCTGACTGTGGAGCTTCTGCGTGAACAACGATGTTCTTGCCCGCCTGATCCTGTCCGAGCATCTGTCCTCTTACGCCTGCGAGTCCGCCGATAACGTCTCCAACGTAGTCAGATGGAACAGTGATGTCGAGCTTCATGATAGGCTCGAGCAGTACTGGGTTAGCCTCAACGATACCCTTCTTGAATGCCAGTGAAGCAGCGATCTTGAATGATACTTCGTTGGAGTCTACTTCGTGGTATGAACCATCGTAGAGAACAGCCTTGATGTTCTGTACTTTACATCCAGCCAGAGGTCCCTTTTCCATGCACTCGAGAAGTCCCTTCTCAACTGCAGGGACGTAGT
>JAZUDV010000065.1:0-9708 GCA_045639825.1 Anaerovoracaceae bacterium | reverse complement strand
TTCTCTCTCTTCCGGTGCCTTATCGATGTTCTCGAAGTCTACCTTAGCGTTTCCTGCTACTCTCTCTGCAAGAACCTTTGTGATTGCTGCTGTAAGAGTTGTCTTACCGTGGTCTACGTGACCAATTGTTCCGATGTTAATGTGTGGCTTAGTTCTTTCGTAATGCTGTTTTGCCATTGTTATCAATCCTCCTATAAATAACGTTATTAATTAGAAGTTCAGGACTTAAGCGTCCTCAAGCCCTTGCGTTTCCGCTGGAGCTGCTGGGCGGGCTCGAACCGCCGACCCCTACCTTACCATGGTAGTGCTCTGCCTGCTGAGCTACAGCAGCGCATTAACATTAGGATTTTACACTATTTTCAATGGGTTGACAAGTCTTTACTTACATGAAATTCCGAACGACGACTTCATGTCAACATTAAGCCCGGGATGATATTGACTTCATAAATAAAGAGACCAGCGATGCTGGTCTCTTCGTGTATATCGATCTGTGTTTAGAGATAAGGAATTGGAACTCCGCAAAGTGATGCTACCAGAACTCCGAGAACGATTAATCCGAGTCCAATGAATACTGCAGTGAATCCACTGCCACTCTTAGCCTCTGTCTTCTCTTCAACCTGAGTCTCAACAGGAGCCTCTGCAACAGCAGTCTCTACCTCCGGTGTCTTAACTTCTTCAACATCCTTGGTCATCTTAGTGCCGCACTCCGGACAGAACTTGCTCTCAGTTATCTTGCCGCAAGTTGGGCATACGAATGCACTCTTAACTTCCATCAGGTTAGTACCACACTCTGGGCAGAACTTTCCGCCGGAAACAGTTCCGCACTTAGGGCATACAATCTGATCCTTCTCGTTCTGTAAATCTGCGCCACACTCCGGGCAGAATTTAGTGTCAGCCTTAGCTCCACATACCGGGCAAATCTTCATATCGTTTCCTCCATGTCAAAACTTTGAACCGATAAGAATTATTTAATCTTAGCTGTTCTCTTTACTGATGAGAAGAATCCGAAATACTTTGTTCCGTTTACATACTTGTAGGAGCGAACTCTTACATAGTATCTCTTACCCTTCTTCAGGCTCTTAACAACCTTGCTAACAGTGCTCTTGCTTGTAACGTCAACTTTCTTAATAGTTCCGTCGAAATCTTCGTCCTGGCAGAGCTGAATCTGATATCCATCAGCATTGCTGATCTTCTTCCACTTAATTGTAGCAGACTTCTTACCTGCAGCTGCAGATTTAAGTGAAACCTTCTTAGGTCCGATCTTGAATGTTGCAGTTGTTGAAGTGCCGGCATAATCGCCCTTTCCTGTTACTATGATTGTAGCTTTTCCAACCTTAATGTTATCTACATATTCTAACTCATAGTCAAGGTCTTCAATGAGCTCAGTAACACCATCGTAAACCCATACCTCAGGCAGACACTCGTCTCCATCCTTGTATGACATCTTCTCATACTCAACTTCAACATCACAATCTGCAAGATTCTTATCATTTACGATACTAAATGTAACAGTCTTAGTTCCCTCGAAGTTACCCTTACCTGTCAGTGTTGCTGTTGGAGCAAGTGTATCAGTGCTCTTAGCAACTGCTGTATTGTTCTTGTATCCGTTTGCATCGATAGCGTAATCAGTGTCAATTGTCAATGCCTTGCTGTTGTAAGTCAGAGTGATATCACTTCCAGTCAGTGTGATTGCTGAGCCAGTGTACTTCTTGCTTGCTACAACAGCAGTAACCTCAGCCTTGGAAATATCCATTGGCTTGATTGTGAAATTAACAGTCTTGCTGCCTGTGAAGTTGCCGGAACCTGTCAGAGGTGCTGCCGGCGCAGTAGTGCCTGCATCCTTCTTAGCCGCATTGATGTTGTTAGTGCATGTTCCAACAGTGATATCAGTGCCTACAGTTAGTGTCTTGCTATTGTATGTCAGAGTAATATCACTTGCAGTTGGTGTAATAGCTGAACCTGTGTATGTCTTATCAGCTATTGCTAAAGTCACTCCTGTATCAGCAAGGCTCAGAGGATTTATAGTGAACTTTATAGCACTACTTGTTCCTGTATACTTGCTATCTCCTGATTTTGCTGAAACAACAACCGAAGGTGCATTATCTGCTGTAGAAGCAGCTGCATTAGTATTATTTCTGTATTCAATGTTTACATCATTGCTAGTAACAGTAGTATTTCCCACCTTAACAGTTGGTTCCTTAGCTGTTCCATCATATGTATACGTTGTCTGTCCAAGAGTAATAGTTGCCTTTGAAAGGTCTATCTTGTCAGAAACTGTAATACTACAAGTCTTGGTGATTGTCTTTCCATCTACGGTAAGTGATGCCTTTATCTCTGTTTTTCCTGCCTTAACAGGTGTAATTGTAACCGTTTTGGAATCAGTACTTGTAGCGTAAACTCTAGCGATACTGGTATCAATTCCAGACCAAACAATCTTAGAAGCTCCCACATCCGCATCGCTAGGCTTATAGCTTGCTGTCAATGTAGGTTGATCCTCCATCGACATAGTAAGCTCTGAAGGGAGCTCAATAGTCTCTATAGCGGGTCTTTTCTTAACTATGATTGTGTAGTCCTTAGTGATACTAGTTCCCTCTACAGTTGCTGTTACCAATGCTGTTGCTGTTGTAACTCCGCTTGGTGCGGATGAATGAACTGTAACTCTTCCATCTGTAGTAATTTCTGTTATTACATTCTTCTCATCGGTTTTTTTCTGCCATGTAATATTCTGGTGTGTTGAAGTTATTGGATCAACACTGGCACCAATCACAACCGGAGAATCACCGAAATACATGCTTAGACTTGGTTCATCAAAAATAATGCCTGTTGCTGGAATGTCTGTGGCGGATACCCTTACTGTACAAGTGGCCGTATGACCACCAGCTGTTGCTGTAATTATTGTTGTACCCTCTCCCACAAATGTAACCTGTGCCGATGTAGCAGCACTAGCGGCAACTGTTGCGACAGACTTATCAGTCGAGTCCCAAGTAATGGTCTTATCAGTAGCATTGCTAGGCGTAATTGTTGCTGTAAGTGTTACTGGTTGTGGTGCTGATGAACTATTCTTAACAACATTAATATCGCTCTCGTTGAGTTCAATTTTTTCAACAGAATGATTTACTCGAATCTCTATCGTAGCTTTTTTTTCAGGATTATGCGCGGACTCAACTTGTACCGTTGCATCTGTAGAAGCCGCCTCAGTAGTTACTGTTGCACTTGCTCCATTGCCAGTGACTGTTACATTAGTTCCAGAAGTAACGCTCCACTTAAGCTCATCTGTCACCGGTTCACTATCAGAATCCCAGTCAACGTCTGCTGTAACTGTAATGGAGGATCCTGCTTCGACAGTCTTGTAAAATTCGCCAAATGAGATGTCCTTAACATAATTAGGGTTTAACACTTTAACCGAACATGTTCCCGAAACAGTTTTACCATCAGCATTTGTATCCACTGAAGTTGCCTTAATATACGTGTTGCCTGCTTTTTTAGGAGTTACAAGACCAGTATTCTCGCCTACTGTTACAATTTCGCTATCACCAGTTGACCATGTAACAGTGTTAGATGGCTGCGGACCGTCCTTGTAATTAACAGTTGCTGTTAAAGTTTTTGCACTGTCTTTACCGAGAACAAAAGTCAAGGATTCTGGATTAATTGTTACACCAGTCAATACGGCCTTTTGCTCTGTTTCAGCAAATGCCATTGCCGGCATGAAGGTGATTACCATCATTGCTGACATTAATATTGCGAATATTTTCTTACGCATTGTTTTCTCCTTTCTATATTTGAATGTAATCTCATCATGAGAGATTCAGTAGATCTCAGTTGAATCATCATGATATAACTTCACTTATCTATTATACCTAATTAGGTGCCCTTTTAACAATGCGTATAAATATTAATTTATTGTTTGCGTTTAATATTTTAGTCTGACGTGCGTTCATGTCAACGTTAAGCCCGGGATGATGTTGGCATATCGAGTCGCGAGTCCTGCCTGCTATGTCCTGTTCAGCCAGCGTGCTAGGATGGCCTTGTAGGCGTTGTGCGATGGGATGAGGGTCTCGCCGTGGTTGAAGATAATGGTATGCTCGGTGAATGAGCGCACTTTGTCGAGGTTGACTAGGAGGCTGGGGCCGCCCAGGGCGAACTCAGGGTTATCTATTAGGGGTTTGGCGGCGATGCGAAATCGTTCTCTCAGGGTCGGTGTTGGGATGACGCTGCCGTCGGTCATGTGGTAGCAGAGGGTGCGGCGGATGATGTTGACGTAGGCAACGTCGTCGGCGCACAGTCTGGTGTAGCCTTCTTTAACCTTGACGTTGAAGAGCAGGATTTTGTTCTCTCTTCTCAGGTCATCGATGGCAGCGTCGAGTATTGTATTGAATCTGTCAGGACTGGCAGGTTTGAGAATGTAATTGTCTGCATTGATTTCGTATGCTGTGAGGGCGGCCTGAGTATTCTGAGTATAGTAAATGATCTTGCATGTGTTGTGCATGCTTCTCAGTTCTCGGCCGATATAGAATCCATTAATGTTAGGTAGCAGTGTCTCCAGTATATAGATGTCGAACTGTCCTCTGTATCTGATAGTTCCAAGGAGATCCGGTCCCGAGGCAAATCCTTGACAGACGATATCCGTATCTCTCTGTTTGCCGTATTCATCTATCATGCTGATGGTTTCATTCCTCTGATGTATATTGGAGTCAAGCACCGCTATTGATGTTCTCATATTTAAAAACTCCTTACATTTCTGTGGATATGCTTATCTATCCATATGATATGTAAGGAGTTGTTAAGTTATAACTGATGAATAAGTATACTAATGCTTAATATCTGTTCTGATATTCTAAACATTCTGCATGCTATATTTACAGTCTGTTAATAATCATAACTGTTGTTAAGAATTGCCAGGGTTTCAAGGTCGCAGATATCTGCTGCGATTGGTGTTATTGTTGCATATCCCAGGGACAAAGCGGTCACGTCATCTTCGAGTGTCGGATCGATTTCGTTATATGTTACGGCTATCTGATAAGTCCCATCTTCGTTAGGTGCAAAGTGGTAGCATTCGCCGTAATCAGGCTGTGCTCCTCTGACGATGCGAATGCCCTTGACTTCACTGTAGTGAATATCCGGTGCGTTAACGTTGAGCAACGTGTGTTTGTCAATCTTAAGGCTCATTTCCAGCAGTTCCGGTATCATCGAGCAGATGAATTCGAACTGTTTGGAGTGATATCCTTCAAGTGACAGAGCTATTGAGTGTATTCCCTGAATGCAGCCTTCCCTTGCGGCAGCAACGGTTCCCGAATAGAAATGAATAGGGCCTGAGTTAACTCCCAGGTTGATGCCGCTGACTACGAAGTCAAAGTCGATCTTACCTTTGTAATAGTCGAGTGCCCATTTGACGCAGTCGACAGGTGTGCCACCCACTACGTGTGCTCTCTCTGCGCCTTCCAGTTCTACGTCTGTTACAGTAATAGGAACTGCGTATGTCAGTGACATACTCTTGCCGCTCTGCTCCTCAGCCGGAGCAACCGCATAAACAGTGCCGTATTTGTCGAGCTCCTTAACGAGAACTGCGAGGCCTTCCGAATTAATTCCGTCGTCGTTTGATACCAAAAACTTGTACATATTCTCTTCCTTGTGTAATATTGTGTTATGTTAAATATAGTTTATTTGGATACAGTTGATTCAACTAATAATTGGTGCAAAGCTCATGCTGCCGAGCTGCCGTTTGCAGTGGTTGCAAGGGAGCAGGCTGCAGGCCGCGGCCGTTATGGTCGTTCATTCTATTCGCCTGCAGGTGGTGTGTATATGAGCTATGCTTTTCGTGCCAATTATGCTGCTGAGGATGTTCAGTTGGTGACTATCGCTGCCGCGGCCGCTGTGCACAAGGTGCTACAGTCTCATTCCGATGATGACCTTGGCATCAAATGGGTCAACGACATCTATCGTGGTCGGCGCAAAATCTCCGGTATCCTCTGTGAGCGCATTGATGATCCGAATGTTTCCGGTGGCTACTTCATCATCGTCGGTGTAGGCGTTAATGTAGTGCCTTGTGATGTACCGTCTGAGCTATCGAATATCGTCGGTTTCTTATCCGATGATGATTCCTTATCTCCTGTCTCTCTGGCTGAGGAGCTGACGGCTGCACTCGATCAGACATTCGGTGGCTGCAATTCGGATATATCCGAACTTGCAGGCTACATTGATTATTATAAGAGCATCTGTCACAATATGCCAGATGACATTAATATATAGTTTGATTAGTTTTTTACTATTCCATTATCGAGGGCTCGGTGGTATTATATAACCCTACGTTCATAATGGGAACAGGAATTGGAGAAGCACAATGAGTAACAAGGATAACAAAACCAAAATACTGGTTACAACGGCGCTGCTGACGGCGCTGGTTCTTGTGTGCACTCTTCTACTCAAAATTCCGGTCGGCCCTGACTGCTACATTCACCTCGGTGACGCAGTCATCCTGCTCGCAGTCATGCTCCTGCCTAGACCATACGCGTGCTTCGCAGGCAGCGTTGGAGCAACGCTGGCCGACCTCATCGGTGGCTTTGCATACTGGGCTCCTTGGACTTTCTTCTGCAAACTTATAATGGTCCTCGTGTTCGGTCTCTTCCTGGACATCTCCAGAAAACGCAATCCGAACCACACAATACTCGGAGTTCAGCGCATCGAGTTCATCGGCCTTGTTGTTTCAGGAATTGCTGCTGTTGCAGCTTACTTCTGTTCAGAGCTGATGCTCTTCGGCATCTGGCTCGAAGCCCTGGCTTGCGTTCCATTCAACTGCATCCAGGTCACAATCGCAGCTGTAGTCGCAGAGCTCCTCTCCAAGCGCATCCACACCAATATATGATAAGACGCGATCACATTGTGATAATCGCGTCTTTTTTATTTCAACACTCTCAGTACCAGGGTTGCTCCTACTCCGATTGCTATTCCCGCAGCGATTCCGCTGAATAAGAGAACCGGGAAGTAGAAGAACATTCGCAGGTCTTCAATAAGTGCCGCGGCTACGAGCAATTGCCCCAGGTTATGAAGTACGCCGCCCGCCATACTGACTCCAATCACAGAGAAGATTGAAGTCTTCTTGAGCAAAGCCATTCCAATGAAGGATACGCAGGCTCCGGCAAGTGCGTAGAACATTCCAAACATTCCGTTAAATAGTAATCCTGCGAGGACAATACGGATAGCACTGACTGCTGCAGCATCTTTCCAACCGAACTTGTACAAAGCGATTACGGTTACAATGTTGGCAATTCCGAGTTTGACACCCGGAATTCCCGGATTGTATGGTATAATGGCTTCGACATAAGAGAATATCAGAGCCAGTGATGACAGGAGTGCAATGCGAGCAACCATCTGCGCCGATGAACGTTTTCTAGCTTGAGACTGCATCGTAGCCACCTCCCTTGCCTTCAATACGCACGACTACTCTATTAGGAAGGCATATTATGCTCTCACCACCTGAGCTAATCCTGCTATGGCGAACGCAAACCTGATTCTTGCAGGTAGATTCGTGCATCCACACCTCGCCATTCTTGATGGTCACAATGTTCTTACATTGTTCGCCTTCAATCGTTACGGTTCTATTCTCAAAAAGCGAATACTTGCCGTACATCTTGCCTCGCTGCTCGATGATAACGGTATCTCCGCCGGTTTTGGACACAGCAACATAAGCCGTTGCAGCCAGCCCGACGATAACGAGAACTATTAACAAGATAATATCTGCTTTTCTGATATACTGTTTCATATTACATTGGCCCATGGCCAGCGACGGCGCCGAAGCGCCAGAGAGGACTCCGTATGAATAGATTTGCCCGATTTGGCATCCTTACCATATTTATCGCTACAATGATTATAGCACAGACCGGCTGCTCTTCGGCACCCCAGACTGTTTCCAGGGAAAATTATTTGCTCGATACGACTTGCAATCTGATTGTTTACAGCACCGGTGACGGTCTGGACGAGCAAATTGCGAACGCAGCAATTGATAATGCTTACGATCTCTGTGCACAGCTGGACAAAACCCTGTCCAAGACCGTGGAGGTTAGCGATGTAGCGAAGATTAATTCTGCTGGCGGTGAATGGGTCGAGGTATGCGATTACACAAGAGACCTGATTAATGCAGGCCTTGAATACAGTGAGCTCTCAGAAGGCAGCTTCGATATTACTGTCGGCCGCCTTACTGACCTCTGGGACTTCCATGCAACTGATCCTGTGCTGCCTGAAGCCGGCGATCTTGCTGCGGCCGTTCAGCACGTTGGATACGAATGTGTTCAAGTTGACGGCAACAAAGTCAGGCTCACAGACCCTGAGATGAAGATTGATCTTGGTGGAATTGCTAAGGGTTACATCGGCGACAGAATGGTTGATGTTATGAAGAAAGCCGGTGTTACTTCCGGCATTGTTAATCTTGGTGGCAATATTATCTGCATTGGTGAGAAGAGCGATGGCGAAGGTTTCAATATCGGCATTGAAGCTCCGTTCAGCGATAGAACTGACATCATTGGCAGTGTGAATGTTGCAAACAAGACCCTTGTTACTTCCGGTGTCTATGAGAGAATGTTCGAGATTGACGGCAAGATCTACCATCACATTCTTGATGTTAATTCAGGCTACTCAATTGACAACGATTTGAATGCAGTTACCATCATCGCAGACATTGGAAAATCAATGGATTGTGACGCACTGAGCACAACCTGCCTTATCAAAGGCTATAAGGAAGCTCGCAAATTAATCGAAGGTATCGACGGCATCGAAGCTGTCTTCATTCTTAAAGACGGCAGCATATATCAGACAGCCGGCGTCGAACTCAATCAATAAAACCATTAAAAAGAAGCGGTCTGCACGACCGCGTCTTTACGTTATTAAACTATTCAGATAGCTTGTCAACTATTCAGCTGGCTTGTCAACTATTCAGCTAGTTTGTCGCTAATCTGCTTGCTTATTCAGCTTTGGCTGCCTTAGCTGCCTCTGCCTTCTTAGCGATTGCTGCATCTGTTGATGCCTTCAGCTTAGCGAATGCTGCAGCGTCCATTGGCTTGTATGTGTTCAGAGCTCCTGTTGGGCACTGAGTTACGCACATACCGCAGGATTTGCACTTGCTGTAGTCGATCTCAGCCTTGTTGTTCTCAACATGGATAGCGTCGAAGTTACAAGCCTTAGTGCACTTCATGCAGCCGATACAAGCGTTATCGCAGTTCTTGCGAGCAACAGCTCCCTTGTCTGTGGATGAGCACAGAACATGAACATTCATCTTCTTAGGAACGAGTTTGATGATGCTCTGTGGGCATACAGCTGCGCAACTACCGCAAGCTACGCACTCATCTCTGTTTACTCTTGCTACGCCGTCAACAACGCCGATAGCATTGAACTCACATGCTTTAACGCAGTCGCCAAGTCCGATACATCCGTGCATACAAGCGTTAGGTGATGAGAACCAACCCTTAGCGCCCTTGCATGACTGGAGTCCCTGCCACTCGAGGACAGTTCTGGACTTGTCGCAAGTACCATTACACATTACCTGTGCAACCTGAGGCTCAGATGAACCGGCATCTCTGCCGAGTACTGCAGCGATAGCTTCAGCTGCCGCTGCACCACCAGGAGCACACTTGTTGCAAGGCATAGTCTCGTCTGCTACGAGATTAGCTGCGTAGTCATCGCAGCCAGCAAATCCGCATCCACCGCAGTTAGCGCCAGGGA
>JAZUDV010000064.1:0-55828 GCA_045639825.1 Anaerovoracaceae bacterium | reverse complement strand
TCTTCACCTTCCAGAAGGCACAGAGATGTGCATGCCTGGCGATAACGTAGTAATGGAGATCGAGCTGATCACACCAATCGCTATCGAAGAAGGACTGAGATTCGCTATCAGAGAAGGCGGCAGAACAGTAGGTTCCGGCGTTGTAACTGAGATCGTAGAGTAATTACGGCGAATTGGGGTCAACCCATTTTAGCCAAACGGCTAATTGGGGACACACTTGAATAATAAGACAAGGGGATGCACCGAGAGGTGTGTCCCCTTTTGGATTTTTGGCTAAAATGGGTTGACCCCAGTTCGCCTTTTTGCAAATGAGTGGAAGATGCTGTATAATATAAATGTAGTATTTTGCAATAATATGCGCTGCACATAAGTGGCGCATTACAGTAGATAAAGGAGATCGTTATGATTACAGAGATTACTAATGAGAACTTTGAGCAGGAAGTCATGAAGGCTGAGGGAACTGTTCTCGTTGACTTTTATGCTGACTGGTGTGGTCCATGCCAGATGCAGGGACCTATCATTGAAGAGATTGCTGCTGAGAGACCTGAGATCAAGGTATGCAAGGTTAATACAGATGTAGCAGTAGCAGTTGCAATTGAGAACAGAATATCCAGTATTCCTACTCTTCTGGTAGTAAGAAACGGTGAGATTATTCATAGAGGTGTTGGCCTCACATCGAAGAGCGAACTCGAGGCTATTCTCGGTTAAGATAACAGGAGGCAGGACATGCTATTACTGACTAAAGAAGATATCAAGAAAGTCTTCACAATGAAGGATGCCATCGAGGCAGACAAGAAGTGCTATAAGATGTTCAACGAGGGCAAATTCCAGGTTCCTCTCAGAGCTTGCATTACAGGTAGCAAAGGAAACTATCTGTTCATGCCTGCGTTCAGTGAGGAAATGGATGCGGCAGGACTCAAGATAGTAAACATCATGCCGCACAATCCTGAAAAAGGTCTGCCTGCGTCAATCGGGCAGGTTATGTTGATTGATGCTGACACAGGAATCGTCAGCGGAATGATGGATGGAACATATGTTACAGCTCTTCGTACGGCTGCAGCAAGCGGTGCGGCTTTCGACCTCTTCGGAAGAAAGGATGCCAAAATCGGAGCAATGATAGGAACCGGTAGCCAGGCGATGTGCCAGCTCGAGGCAATGCTGACAGCACGCCAACTTGATGAGGTAAGAGTCGCTGCTCGTAACTTTGAGAAGACTAAGGCATTCGCCGAAGCCGCAAAGAAAGAGCTGGGTCATTTTGGCACAAAGATCATTGCATGCGAGGATACGAACAAGGCTGTTGATGGAGCCGATCTCGTAACACTGGTTACGATATCCGGTACCCCTGTTTGCAGCGCTGACTACTTCAAGCCGGGATGCACCATCTCTGCGGTTGGAGCATATACATACGACATGCAGGAACTCGATCCTAAGGTCTTCGACAAGTGCAGCAAGATATACTTTGACTCCGTTGAAGCGGTTCTGTCAGAGTCCGGAGATATTCTGAGACCGCTTGATGAGGGAACTCTCAGCAAAGACCAGTTCACCGGAGATATCGGAGAATACATTCTTGGCAAGATTCCGGGAAGAGAATCAGACGATGAGATTATCGTATTCGAAAATGTAGGAATGGGTGCTCTCGATCTTACTGCTGCAGTAGAAATTATGGACAAGGCCAAGGTTGCTGGCATAGGCCTTAAGTGGGGAGAATAATTGTCATTTATCAGTGTTCAGAACTTAATAGTTGACTTCAAACACATCGACGAGGAGGGTCGTGAGGCTCTCGGCGTTCGTGCTCTTAACGGTGTCAGCCTTGACATCGAGAAGGGCAGCTTTGTTGCGTTTGTCGGCATGAATGGCTCAGGCAAATCCACTCTTGCGAAGTGCCTGAATGGTCTTATTGTGCCTACATCCGGCAGGGTAATGGTTGACGGTATGGACACTGCTGACGATAGCAAGATCTGGGATATCAGGAAGAAAGTCGCAATGGTATTTCAGAATCCGGACAACCAGATTGTTTCCTCTATAGTTGAGGACGATGTTGCGTTCGGTCCGGAGAATCTTGGAGTAGATCCTGCCGAGATAAGGGAACGCGTAGATACAGCTCTTAAGAGAGTTGATATGTATGACTGCAAGGATAAGGGAGCTCATATGCTGTCCGGCGGACAGAAGCAGCGTATCGCTATTGCCGGCGCTGTTGCAATGAGACCTGAATGCATTGTTTTCGACGAACCGACAGCAATGCTCGACCCAAGCGGAAGACAGCAGGTTCTGGACATTATCGCAGACCTGAACAAACAGGGCATTACCGCTATTCTCATCACGCACTATATGGAGGAAGCTGCGCAGGCTGACAGAATAGTAGTCCTCAAGGATGGACAGATATTCAGCGACACAACTCCGGATGAACTGTTTAATGATATAGAGTTGACAACAGCTGCGGGGCTCGAACTGCCACCACGAATTGCACTGGCAAGTGCTCTTGCGGGCAACTTTGATGCCAAGTCATATCCGGTTAAGAAAAACAAGATAGATAAGAACAACAAGGCTATTGAGGTAAAGAATCTCAGATATGTATATAGCCCGGGAATGCCTGGCGAAACTGTCGCAATTGATGGCATGTCATTCGATGTGCCTAAGGGTTCGATTTGCGGCGTTATCGGACATACAGGTTCCGGCAAATCCACTATGTTACAGCACCTCAATGGCCTGATTAAACCGACAGAAGGTGAAGTCTTCATCAATGGAGAATGCATTACAGATGGCAATGCCAAGTTGGTAGATATAAGACGCAAGGTCGGTATGGTCTTCCAGTATCCTGAATACCAGCTCTTTGAGGAGACTGTTGCCAAGGACGTTGCTTTCGGACCTAAGAATCTCGGCATCACAGGTGATGAACTGGATGAGACGGTAAAGAATGCTATAGAAATCGTCGGACTTGATTATAACAAGCTCAAGGATGTCAGTCCGTTCGAGCTGTCCGGAGGCATGAAGAGGAGGGTGGCTATTGCCGGCGTTATCGCTATGAAGCCGGGCATTCTCATACTCGATGAGCCGACAGCCGGCCTCGATCCTAAGGCACATAGAGACATCCTCAATATGATTTGCAAGATACACGAAGAGATGGGAATTACCATCATCTTCGTCTCACATAATATGGACGACATCGCAGCACTGTCCGACAAGGTGCTCGTAATTAACAAGGGCAAGCTCCTTATGGAGGGCAGCCCACAGGATGTTTTTGCCAAGAAGGCAGAACTGGAGAAGGTCGGACTCAATGTTCCTAATATGCGCAGCATAATGGCTGAACTCAAGAAGACCTACAAAGATATAAATGAGAATGTTCTGACACTGCAAGAGGCAGTCGCAGAACTCAACAAGCATAATATAAAGAAACTTAAATGATAAGAGATATCACACTGGGACAATACTATCCTGGCAAGTCGGCAATCCATAGACTTGACGCGAGAACGAAGATAATAGCTACACTGCTGTTCATCGTCGAGTTATTTGTCGTGAACAATTTCTGGGGATTCCTGATTGCGGCTGTGGCTGTTTTCACAGTGATAGGTATTTCCAAGGTACCACTCAAGTTCATCTTCCGCGGTCTCACGGCGGTATTCCTTATCATTATATTTACATTCTTAATCAACCTGTTCATGATAGACGGCCGCGTGCTCTGGCACTGGAAGTTCCTGACAATCACATACGAGGGCCTCTCCCGTGCATTCTTCATGGCAGTCAGACTGGTACTGCTCATCATCGGTTCATCGATACTGACACTATGCACCAAGCCAATCGAGCTGACTGACGGACTGGAGAAGCTCCTGAAACCACTCTCCAAAATCGGTGTTCCTAGTCACGAAATTGCACTGATGATGACAATCGCCTTGAGATTCATCCCTACTCTTATGGAGGAGACGGACAAAATCATCAAGGCTCAGCAGGCGAGGGGTGCCGACTTCGAGTCAGGCAATATCGTCCAGAGAGCTAAGTCCCTAATCCCAATCCTGATCCCGCTGTTCATCAGCTCCTTCAGAATTGCGCAGGAACTTGCCCTGGCTATGGAAGCCCGCTGCTACCACGGTGGCGACGGCCGCACAAGAATGAATGAAATCCACTTCGGCAAGAACGACCTCGTAGCCGGCGTGCTCTTGGTTCTGTTCATGGGCGTTATAATTTGTTCCAGATATATCTAATAATTATGCTGTTTAGCACAGACACAGTCCTTTGAATAAATTGAATGGAGTGAGGTAAACTGTCAGGCTGAGTGGCTCTGCGGTAGCCGGTGCTTAGCGATTGACAAGCGAAGCGCAGTCAGAGCTTAGCATCCGCTGCGTTAAGCCGCAGCGAGGCGAGAGCCGTACACTCAGCGGAACTTATTTACCACACATAAAACGATATGAGACAGAGAAAAATTAAAAACCTCGAAACTAAATACGAAGACTACGAGAGCATCATCATCTACGAGCCCGCTGACCTTCGTGGCAAGTGGAACGAGCTCGCTGCAGGCAAGCCGATATACCTTGAAATCGGTTGCGGCAAGGGCAAGTTCATCTCCGAGATGGCAGAGCGTGAGCCCGAGCATTTTTTCATTGCAGTCGAAGGCAACCGCAGCGTAATGTTGAGAGCTCTCGAGAAGATAAGAACCAAGGGACTGACGAATGTTGTTTTCGTTCCTACCTTCGTTGAAGTGCTCACGGACTGGTTCGCTGATGAGGAAGTTGATGGAATATATCTGAACTTCAGCGACCCGCTACCTAAGAATTACTGGTACAAGAGGCGTCTGACCTACAGAGACAGGCTATGCACTTATTTCCGGGTCCTCAAGGATGATGGAACGGTTACATTCAAGACAGATAACACTGGACTCTTCGAGTGGACGATACAGGAAGTCTTGGCTGCAGACCTTACGATCCTCGAGATTACCAGGGATTTGCATGCCAACCCGGAGATAGACAATGTTAAGACAGAATACGAGGCCAAATTCAGTGGACTCGGCGAGAAAATTAAGAGGGTCAAGCTGGCGCGCAGGACCCCAAGAGATAGAGGAGAGAGTACGATGATTAAATCAATGGCAGCATACAACGGAAGAAACATTCCTAAGGAAGACAAGGTTTTCGCTGCGAGCGGCAGAGCCAAAGCGATGATTGCAGAACGCGGTAAGGACGCGGTTGTCAACGCAACTATTGGCTCTATGCTGGATGACAACGGCAATCTGATGGTAATGAGATCGGTTGAGAAGGTTGTTAAACAGCTCGAGCCTGCGGAGTATTCCGAGTATGCACCAATTGCAGGTACTGCAGGTTTCAAGAAGGCAATTATGAAGGCTGCCTTCTGCGACTATGTTCCTAAGAGCTTCACAGGCGTTGTTGCAACACCTGGTGGTACAGGAGCAATTCGTAATACAATATCCAACTATTCATGTCCGGGCGACAAAGTGCTGACACACAATTGGCACTGGGCTCCATACACCAACATCGTTGGCGAGATGGGTCGCAGCCTGGAGCGATTCGATATGTTCGATGAAGCGGGTAATTTCAATACTGCTGATTTCGAATATAAGGTTGGTAAGCTACTTAAGAATCAGGAGCACCTGGTTATTATTCTGAATACACCTGCCAACAATCCGACGGGTTATTCACTGACCCTTCAGGACTGGTACAAGGTTAAGGCAGTCCTGGACAAGGTAGATATGGAGAAGAGAGTCGCACTTCTCTGCGACGTTGCATATATTGATTTTGCCGGTGAGGATAGTGAGACAAGAGAGTTCCTCCAGGTTATCGACAACCTGAGAGCTAACATCCTGCCAATCGTTGCTTACTCGGCATCCAAATCCTTCTTCCACTATGGCTTCAGATGTGCAGCTATGATCTGCCTCGCCAATAATCCTGATGTAGCTGAGGAGTTCGAGAGAGTGTGCACATTCTCATCACGTGCGAGCTGGTCCAATTCACCACGCGCACCACAGAATGTAATTGAGAAGATTTACAACGATCCTGAACTGCTGAATGAGGTGCTGGAGGAGCGCAAAGCTGCAAGAGAAACTCTGCTCGCAAGAGGTAGAACGTTTGATGAAGAGGCTGGAAAGGTTGGACTCGAAATAGTTCCTTTCATGGCAGGATTCTTCGTAACCATCCCTTGCAAGGATCCTGACGCACTTTGTCAGGCTCTCGAGAAGAAGGGTGTATTCCTGATCGCAATTAACGGCGGAGCAAGAGTATCAATCGCCTCCATTCCTGAAAGCGACTGCAAGAAGCTCCCTGCAATCATTAAAGAAACCCTTATGTCAATATCATCCCGGGCTTAAAGTTGACATCATGACAATATTATCCCGGGCTTAATATTGACATTGATTGAAAAATTATGGAACCATCAGAGAAGCAAAGAATTATAGCAGATAGAATAGCGGATATAGCGGACCTGTGTTTGTTCGGAATACTGTGGCTGTTATTATTAGTACCAATCTTTACAGCAGGTCCGGCAACCTCAGCACTGTACAAGATGCATTATGATATCAGACGAGAGAAGAAAGTTAGTGTTAAGGAATTCTTCGCTGCATTCAGAGATTCATTTAAGAATGCCTTGCTGATAGAAATAGTGCAGTTGCTGACAGGTGGCGTTCTTGGCATGACTGTTTATCTGATTGTCAAGGGTAGAGGATGGGAGAACATCAGCCTTGTGGTTGCTGCGCCTATAGTGGTTGTCCTGTTTATCTGGTGGATGGTTTTCTCGTATGCATATGCCTACACTGCATTCTTCGAGCAGACCGTTGGAGGAACGCTGTACAACTCCCTGGTCATGGGTATCGGGAATATGAAAAACACCATCCTGCAGATGGTACTTTCGGCAATCGTTCCGTTATGTTATCTGCTGTCCTCGGGCGTGTTCGTGCGTATCGTTCCGGTCATTGCCCTGCTGGGACTGCCACTGATATTCTGGGGAAAATCAACTTGCTATATGAAAGTATTCCAAGAATACATTTCATAACAATCTGATAATGACATGGAGAAAACTATATCGTAGATTTTCTCCATTTTATTTTGGCCGAAATCTTAAATGGATCACAGTCACCGCTTCCTTCTACGTTATCAATCAGATACTGAGCTGCAAGGTAACCTCTCTCATAATTAGGAATGTGAATTGTGGTGAGACCCATTGCGCTGGCTATATCTGTATCATCAAAACCTGTCACAGAGATATCTTCAGGAATACGAACTCCATTCTTCTTAAACGCCTTCATTGCACCGAGGGCCATGTCATCGTTGGCGCATATCAATACGTCAGGCAATTGTTCTGTCAGCATCAGGAGCTTGGCTGCCTGATAGCCGCTCTTCTCTCTATAATCGCCGCTGTAATAATCGTTCCTGCGAATATGGAGGTTGTGTTCCTTAAGCGCATCCTGAACAGCTTGAAGTCTTTCTCTGTTATCCAGACTGTCAAGACCGCCAAGGTATGCAAAACGTCGGCATCCTTTCTGAATCAAAGTCTCAACCATCTCCTTCATAGGGTCATAGTTGTTAACAAGAAGACTCTGTACATTAGGAGCCACCAGCAGACGATCCAGGACTACGATAGGATAATCCTGTAACGCCTTCTTGGCAATCATATTGTTGGTTGGACTC
The DNA here is from genome assembly GCA_045639825.1 of Anaerovoracaceae bacterium. Lineage (GTDB taxonomy): Bacteria > Bacillota > Clostridia > Peptostreptococcales > Anaerovoracaceae > Crickella. The sequence goes on along the minus strand of JAZUDV010000064.1, from coordinate 48,206 downwards.
AAATCAAGCATGATGCAACCACAGCTGATAGTTTTCGTCATGTATTTGTCACGGTTTCTGTTAGTGCAGATCAGCAGGTCGTAATCCTTGGAATATACATAATCGCTGATGCCGTGAATAATGCTTAGATAGAAATTACGGTCAAAATCACTGAAATAGAACAACACGGTCTTGGACTGACCTTTCTTAAGTGCACGGCCCGATTCATTAGGAATATAGTCGTGCTCCTTGCATATTTCCAAAACATGTTGTCTTGTTGCCTCGCCAACGTTCTTTCTTCCGTTAAGTACGTTGGATACAGTGGAAGGAGATACACCTGCCAATTCTGCAATATCCGTAATTTTTATCATTGTTAATCCCTCGTAGTCTCGTAGAAATAAGACGAATATTTATTAAAGAGTATTCTATATTAACATTAGTAAATTTACAAGTAAAATTAATACTAATTTACTAGTAATGTGAAGGTAATGTTGCATAAAAATAATGGTAAATCCCAATGAAAAATGCATTAAATGTTGAAATATAAAGCTAAGATTGACAGCCCTTCAAATTAAATTTTATAATGAGTCATAAGTGTAACGATTTACAACTTATTTAACAATTATTTGTTATATTAAACAATTAACGCTAATAGGAGGAAAACGATGAAGAAGAAATTATTAGTAGTAGTCCTCGCTGTTGCAATGATCATGTCACTGTGCCTCACAGGCTGTGGCAAGAAGGAAGAAGCAACTGGCGACTACGGCAAGCTCACAATCTTCCAGTCCAAGACAGAGATCATGGATCAGCTGAACGAGTGCGTTGAGGCATTCTCAGATGAGACAGGAATCGAAGTAGAACTCTGGGAGACAACAGGCGACAGCTATTTCACAGATCTGAAGACTGACCTGTCAACAGAAGCAGGTCCTACACTGTTCTCACTGGCTCCAGGTTCTGAGTCAGCAGAGATGGCAGATTACTTAGAGGACGTTTCCGACCTCTCATTCATCGACAAGGTAAGTGCCGGAATGGTTGATGAGAAGGGCGACAAGAAGGTTGGTATCCCTTACACTCTCGAGGGATTCGGTATGGTTTACAACAAGAGCCTTATCGACGGAACAACTCTGAACACAACAGATGCTCTGATCGACTACCTCAAGAAGGCTAAGGCTGACGGCATCAATGGTCTCGGACTGTCCCAGGAAGACTACTTCCTGATCATGCACATTCTGAACACACCATTCGCTGTTCAGGAAGATTCCGATGCATATCTTGCTAGCGTACTTGCAGGCGAGACAAGACTGATTGATGCAGCAGCATTCCAGGATTTCGCTAAGCTGATGGAGGCAATTCGTGAGAACTGCACTAACCCTGTTGACGTAACATATGACGGCAACTGCGGTGACTTCGCAACAGGCAAGACAGCAATGATTCACCAGGGTAACTGGTGCTACTCAATGTTCGCTGACTATGATGTAGCATTCGATATGGGTCTTGCAGCAGTTCCTGTAACTGGCAACACTAAGCTGTCAGTTTCCGTACCTGCAGCATGGTACATCAATACTGACGCAGCTGACAATGAGAAGGCAGCAGCTAAGGCATTCCTCGAGTGGTTATACACTAGCGAGACTGGCCAGGATTACCTCATGAACAAGTTCGGATTCGTTCCTGTAGTTGAAGGAATGACTTCAGAGAACCTTGATCCTATTTCCACATCAGTAGCAAACGCTGCAGCTGAAGGAAATACAATTCCATGGTCACTGTCCAATTGGCCAGCAGGAATTTCAACATCCCTCGCACCAATCGTATCTCAGTTCTTCGTATCTGATATGACAGGTGAGGATCTTGTTAACCAGCTGAATGATGCTTTTGTAGCAGCAGCTAAATAAATCTGATTATCAGTAAGATTATGACGAAAGTGCTACTGCTTGTGTGGTAGCACTTTTCGTTCAACTTATGCACTAAACCGGATATATCCGGTTAGAAAAGGAGCAGTTATGAAAAAGACGAGCAAAGGGTGGTATGCGTTATACACTTTTCCACTGATGTTTGCTTTCGTCATAGTTGTAATCGTACCGTTTGTAATCGGTATCGGATTATCCTTCGTTGAGTGGGATGGTCTTGCTAAGCACGCTATGACATTCGTCGGATTTGACAACTACCTTGAGGTATTCAAGGATGCAAGATTCCTTAATTCCGCATGGCGTACAACTATTTACACTTTAATCAGTGTGCTCTTTGTAAATCTGTTCGGTTTGGTATTTGCTCTGCTTGTAACAACCAAGCTCAAGACTGCTAATGTAGCCAGAACTTTGTTGTTCGTACCATACCTGATCGGAGGACTTATCCTCGGATTTATTTGGAAGGGCGTTTTCTCAGAGCTGTTTATTTCCCTCGATTGGGGTAACTGGCTCACAGATCCGACCAAAGCAATGATTGCATTAATTGTTGTAACAACTTGGCAGATGGCAGGATACGTTATGATCGTTTACATAACAGGTATCATGGCAATTCCTGATGAAGTTGTGGAAGCAGCAGATGTAGATGGAGCTAGCTACCTGCAGACACTGTTCAAGGTAAAGTTCCCACTGCTGATGCCATCATTTACCATTTGCTTATTCCTTACATTATCAAATTGTTTCAAGGTATACGATGTGAATATTGCGCTGACCGGTGCAGGTCCTAATTACCAGTCAGAAATGTTCTCATTAAATATCTATAATGAAATCTTCGACCTGAGTAACTTTGGATATGGTCAGGCTAAGGCGATTATATTCTTTATTATCATCGCAATTATCACAATGATTCAGGTTAGCGTAACTAAGAAGAGGGAGGTGGAAATGTAATGAAAGACAGAAAAATTCTTGCGAATACGGCTTTGATCGCATTCTGCCTCATGTACCTCTTTCCAATCTATCTGATTCTTACCAACTCGTTTAAGAACAGAGCGGAAATGTATGAAAACATGGTAGCACTCCCATCGGAGTTCTCATTCAAGTATTACGCTAGCGCAATCGGAAAGATGAATTTCACGACTTCCATCACGAATTCCATCCTTCTGACTATTATCTCCATTGCAATTCTGGTAGTGCTGTGCTCTATGACAGCATGGATGATTGTAAGAATTAAGAACAGACTGAGCGCTGCGATATTCTCAATTCTTGTAGCTACAATGCTGATTCCGTTCCAGACAATCATGATGCCTCTGATGCAGGAGATGAGCTGGTTTACTAATAATGTCGGTGTTCAGATGACTGATACAATTCCGGGACTGATCTTTATGTATATAGGATTTGGTGCAGGAATGGGAGTATTCCTCTATCACGGATTCATTTCCACAATTCCTATTTCCCTGGAAGAGGCTGCAATCATCGACGGCTGCAGTACATGGAGCATGTTCTGGAAGGTTGTCTTCCCAATGCTCAAGCCAACTACAATGACAGTGATCATCCTCGATGTTATCTGGATCTGGAACGACTATCTGCTGCCTTCACTGACATTAAAGGCTAAGGCTAACAGAACAATTCCTATTTCAGCAGCTAAATTCTTCGGACAATATACAATCAGTTGGAACGAGGCTATGGCGGCACTTGTTATTACAATAATTCCAGTAGCAATCTTCTATCTGATTTGTCAGAAATATATTATCAAGGGCGTAGCAGCAGGAGCTGTAAAGGGTTAGAAAAGTGAGCAGGTTATTTAAGAGAAGTTTTCTTGAATATACGGAAGAGAATAGTTTTCTTAATGAGACTTTGTTTCATAATGCCAACGGATATATCGGAGTAAGAGGATCCCTGTGTGAAGGCGTTCCTGCCGGATGGGATACTATGAGAGGAACATATATCAATGGTTTCTATGATATTGTTCCGATGAATCAGGCAGAGAATCTGTGCAATCTTGTTACAGAGAAGGAAGCCCTGATCAATGTAGCAGATACGATGACCATCTGCTGCGAGATTGATGGAGTACCGCTGGATATGACGACGGGAAAGATCATGGAACACACTCTTACCCTGGATATGGACAGAGGCATTACAGTCAGGAAACTGATTTGGGAGAGTCCTGAGGGCAAACAGATTGAGCTCAATGTTCAGAGAATGACATCGTTTGAGCAGAAATCACTGTTCCTCATTGACTACCGGGTAAGCGCTCTGAACTGTGACGGAAATGTTAGGTTGGTTTCACTTCATAGGACAGATGTGACGAATTACAGTAATCCTGACGACCCGCGCCTTGCATGTGAGAGCAGGAAAAACATCTTGCTTCAGGAATTGGACATTGAAGACGACTGCAGTGTTGCGGTATGTGAGACGAGCACCAGCGGACTTAAGCTCTGCTCAGCCGTATGCGATATCGCAGACTGGGGTAATGCTTCTTCAACAGCAGATCTGACCATAGACGGAAGTACTGCCGTGTATGCCACTGAGGGCATGTTGCGCAAGGGCCAGAGCGTTCGATTAACGAAATACAGCGTTTTCACTGATTCAAGACGTGAGTCTAACGTTAGATTGGCAGCACTTCGTGATATGAAACGTGCCAGAGCGCAAGGAACTGAATACTTCTATCAGGCACAGGAGAATTTCTTAAAAGACTTCTGGCACCACTGCGATATGGATATTCAGGGTGATGATGCACTGAATGAAGCTGTACGATTCAACATGTATCAGCTCTTGCAGTCATCCGCATCCGACGATAAATGTTCCATCGCTGCCAAGGGCCTCAGTGGAGAGGGATATGAAGGGCATTATTTCTGGGATTCAGAAACCTTCATACTGCCGTTCTTCATGATGACCAATCCGGAGATGGCCAAGACGGCATTGGAATACCGCTATTCTACTCTGGAGAAAGCCAGAGAGAATGCCGGCTTGATGGGACATACACAGGGTGTTCTGTTCCCGTGGAGAACAATCACCGGAGTGGAATGCTCAGGCTATTATGTGTCAGGCGGTGCAGCATATCACATTGATGCGGATATCGCTTATGCAGTGGTGAAGTACTACCAGATCACCGGTGACAGTAAGTTCATTGAAGAGAAAGGTCTGGAACTCTTAATCGAGACTGCAAGATTGTGGCTCGATGTCGGTTGCTACAACAGTGACGGGGCGTTCGTAATTAACCATGTTACAGGACCGGATGAATATACCTGTCTTGTAAACAACAATTACTATACGAACTGTGCAGCACGATTCAACCTGAAATGGGCTGTCAAGCTCTTCAGAGAGTTGGAGTCAGCAGGACATGCAGACCAACTCCGAGATAAACTCCATGTGACGGAGGATGAGCTTGAAGAGATGGGCAGGGCAGCAGACGCAATGCTGTTGCTCTATGATGAAGCGCTGGGAATCAATCCGCAGGATGATTCGTTCTTATCCAAGCCTATATGGGATCTTGAGAACACACCTAAGGAGCACTTCCCATTGTTGCTGCATTATCATCCGCTTCACCTATATCGCCATCAGGTGTGCAAGCAGGCAGACACTGTACTTGCATATTTCATGTTTGAGAACGAGCAGAGCAAGGAAGTCATGGAGAGGAGCTTCAGATATTACGAGAAGGTCACAGCTCATGATTCATCCTTATCAAGCTGTGTATTCAGCATAGTAGCTTCAAGGCTCGGCCTTATGGATGAAGCTTATATGTACTTCGATGATTCAGCCAAACTGGACATCGAGAACACACACGGCAACACCAAACATGGAATACACACCGCTAACATGGGCGGTTGCTACATGGCAATCGCTAATGGTTTTGCACGGGTTACCATGGATGAGAACGGACTCAGTGCCGCACCAATAATACCTGACGAATGGCAGAGGTTGAGCTTCAACCTGATGTACAGGGGTAGCTTGATCAGGCTGAATGTCACGAAAGAAGCAACTACAGTACAGCTGCTGGAGGGTAATCCTATAGAGATGACCCTGTACGGCAGGAAATATAATCTTGAAGCAGGAACAATTAAAGTAAAGAACTAATTATGATCAATTCAATCATTTTCGATCTTGACGGTGTACTGGTTTTCACCGACAAGTTTCACTATAAGGCCTGGAAGGAAATGGCAGATTCGATAGGAGTTTATTTCGACGAAGAGATAAACAACAGACTTCGGGGTGTCAGCAGAATGGCTTCGCTGGATATCATTCTTGAGAGATATGAAGGTGAGCCGATGTCATCCGCAAGGAAGACGGAACTTGCCGAACAGAAGAATGAGTGCTATCGCGAACTGCTGGCGACCTTAACTGAGGAAGATGTTTCGACACAAGTAAGAAACACCCTTGCTGAACTGAAGAACAAGGGAATTAAACTTGCGCTTGGATCATCCAGCAAGAATGCCAAGTTTATTCTTGAACAGGTAGGCCTTATGAATGCATTTGATGCAATATCTGACGGAACTAACATTACACATTCCAAACCGGATCCGGAAGTGTTCTTGAAAGCAGCACAATTCCTGGGAGCAGATCCATCGACCTGTCTGGTGGTGGAAGACGCCGAAGCCGGAATTGATGCGGCAATTGCCGGAGGGATGTATTCAGCGGCAATCGGAGATGCAGTAGCTTGCAACAAGGCAGACTACAACTTGAACAGCATTTCGGATTTATTGAAGATAGTGTAACGTATTCTAGTTGAACTATCCGAACAGAGAAAAGGAGACATAATCATGTCAGAAGTAAAATTAATAAATATCAAAAAAGTCTATCCAAATAGCGGTGGAGATAAGAAGAAAAAAGCTAAGGGTGCTCCGGAGAAGAAAACCAATCTCCAGATCACTAAAGAAGGCGTTGTTGCAGTTCAGGAATTCAGCCTTGACATTGCAGACAAGGAATTCATCGTTCTCGTAGGACCTTCAGGCTGTGGTAAGTCCACAACTCTCCGTATGGTAGCAGGTCTGGAAGATATTTCCGGTGGTGAGCTGGTTATTGACGACAAAGTTGTTAATGACGTAGCACCTAAGGATCGTGATATCGCTATGGTATTCCAGAACTACGCCCTGTATCCTCATATGACAGTTTATGAGAACATGGCATTTTCACTCAAGCTAAAGAAGACACCTAAGGATGAAATCGACAAGAGAGTAAGAGAGGCTGCTGAGATCCTGGATATCACACAGTATCTCGAGAGAAAGCCAAAGGCTCTTTCCGGCGGACAGAGACAGCGTGTTGCTATCGGCCGTGCTATCGTTCGTGATCCTAAGGTACTTCTTATGGACGAGCCTCTCTCCAACCTTGATGCCAAGCTCCGTAACCAGATGAGAGCTGAGATCATCAAGCTGCGTGAGAGAATCAATACTACATTTATCTATGTAACACATGACCAGGTAGAGGCAATGACTCTCGGTGACCGTATTGTTGTTATGAAGGACGGATTCATTCAGCAGATCGGAACACCTCAGGAGGTATTTAACCATCCTAACAATCTCTTCGTTGCAGGCTTCATCGGAACACCTCAGATGAATCTGTATGAGGATGCCAAGCTGTCCAAGAAGGGTGACAAGTATGTTGTTACTATTCAGGGCGCAGACTTCGAGCTCACTGCAGAGAAGCAGGAAGCACTGGCTAAGATGGATAAGGTTCCTGAAAATGTGGTTGCCGGCGTTCGTCCTGTTCATATCGGACTGGCAAATGAGGGAATTGAGGCAACAGTAGATGTATCCGAGCTGATGGGTTCAGAGCTGCATCTGCATGTTAACTCCAATGGTAAGGATGTTGTTATCGTTGTTCCTACAACAGACATCGACGTTGATGCACTCCACGGAGGACATACAACAATTCACTACTCATTCAAGTCTGAACTGATTCACCTCTTTGATAAAGAAACAGAAGAGAGTCTGTTCAAATTAAATAAGTAATACTAGAAAATCACATAACTCCTCAACCCCAATAAAAGAACGAAGCCACTCGGGCTTCGCTCTTTTATTTCTTAGATATTGTTAGTGCGGCAATTCCTATAAGTATTGCCGAGATGCCTATATAGTCGCCGACGCTAAATGCCTGATGTAGGAATATCAGCGAGGCGAATGTAGCAACAACCGGTTCGAATAGATTGTAGACACCTGCTTTGACAGGGTCTATAAGTGTGGTACCGTACAGGAAGACGGCAAATGCTACTACGGAACCCGGTACAATTATGTAGAAGAGTCCGAGTGCAGTCGCCGCACTGATTGTTGCCGGGAACATCCACAGTTTGCACACCGGTGCGATGAGGAGACCGCCTATGATCATGCCCCAACCGGTCGTTTCGCAGGTACCGAACTTGTTGATCAATTTGCCCGGCAGCATGATGTACAGCGCTGCCGTCAGTGCTGAGATGAGGCCCCACATCAGTGCCAGCGGTGAAACTGACAATGAGCCCCAGTCTCCGTTGGTTGCTATCATGAATGAGCCAAATACTACGAGCGCCAGTACGAGAACTTCGCTGAGCCGTGGTAATCTGTGCTCTTTGAACAATACGATGATAAGAACGAATACAGGCGCTGTTTGCTGTATAGACGAAGCAAGGCCTGCGTTGCAATAGTTGATTGACAGGAAGTATCCCAGCTGACACAGCCCGAAAGCAAAAGCTCCGATGGCAAACAGCCTTGGAAGAGACTTCTTGTCTTTCCATATGTCGAAGACGGTTTTAGGCCTGCGCATTGCCGCAAAGCTCACAAGAATGATGCCGGACATCAGCATGCGGAAGTTAGTCATCCACATTGTGTCCAGCTCGCCTATGTCCATCAGGTGCTTGCTGACCGTTGCGCACGAGCCCCACAAGGCTGCACCCAACAGCGTCAGAATAGTACCCAAGACTTTATTCTTTGCGACATTTGTTGTATCATTCATATATGCATTATCGCAAAACGGCAAATTGGGGTCAACCCATTTTAGCCAAATGGCGAATCGGGGACAGGCCGTGAACGGCAAATTGGGGTCAACCCTGTTTTGGCCAAATGGCTAATTGGGGACAGACCTTGAATGCGCGAGTGTAGTTTAATGGCAAAACCGTGGCTTCCCAAGCCGCTGTCGTGGGTTCGATTCCCATCACTCGCTCCAATTGAAAATAGGATGATGAAAGCATCCTGTTTTCAATTGGAATGATATATGGAAGGAATTGAACCCACGACAAGAAAAGGGTTCGTATTCGGGTGTATGCTTAAAATAGCACACCCGAATCACGCGCAGTCAAGGATGCCGAAGGCACCGCGACGCGGGAATGCTCCTTGACGGCTGCGTATTCCCATCACTCGCTCCATTTGAAATTCAGATTATCAATTCATGTCATAATCAAGCCCGGGATGAGCGGTACATGCTAAACTAATAATAAGGCGAATATGATACAACGGAAAAACAAATTTCATATCATAATAATATTCTCTGTATTAGTAGTTGCAGCTATTATGGTGTTAGCGTATGTATCAAATAATCGTGATGAATCGACAAAACTAACGACAACTAGAATACAAGAACTCATTGATGAACTGGATGGGAACTATTTTACGGTGGATAATAAAGCCTGCTATTCTCCGGTGGATAGAAGGTGCGACGAGAACAACGTTGTCCATCATAATAATAGAATAATAAATCTGGTTGCGAATAATAAAGGAAAAGGGATAATACGGCATAGCGGTTTTCCTGCGCATTATAATCTTGAAGGAGGCCCTTTGGAGGATGGATATTCCTGTTGCGGGTTTGCGAATTTCGCAGCTTGGTATATCGGCGCGGATTCAATAAAATGTAATGTGAGCTGCAAATATGAGGGCACTTATGAATTCAGTTATAAGACTATAAAGAAATACTATAAAACAGGTGATATTGCAAGGAGCTATAGTCATTCATTCCTAATAATTAGAGTTGATAGTGATGGCTGTTGGGCTGTTGATGCCAACTGGGATGGTGATTGTAAAATCAGATATCATTTAATTCCTTGGAATGTGTTTGATAAGGTAGCAATAAGTAGAATAAAAACAAATAATAACAAGTAAAGGAGAAAGGGGGCTGTTGTTATGAAGAATCGTATTAAGTTACTGTTAATAACGCTGTGTGCAATGACATTGATTGCAATTTCAGCTGTTGCTGTCAATGCCTCAACAGTTGGAAGCGGTAAATGTGGAGATAATATAACATGGACATTATCTTCAGACAGGGTACTAACCATTAATGGTACAGGTCCAATGTATAATTATAAAGAGAATGATGATGAAGAAGCTGCATGGTGTGATGCACCATGGTATGAGCTTTCATACGAGAGATTTGATGATGTCTTTGATAATTATGATGAGGACGAAGATGATTACGATGATGAATATGATGATTTATTAGGAACGCTTAAAAAAGTAATAATATCTGAGGGAGTGACATCTATCGGAGATTATGCACTAGCAGGTTTAGAAATTGGATCAATCAGTCTTCCTTCAACAATTGAAACTATAGGAGCATATGCTATTTCGTATTGGTGTGACAAACAAATTGAATTGCCAAGCAATATTAAATCAATAGGAGAGCGAGGATTAGCAGCATTCGATTTTGAAAATGTTTTTATCCCTGCAAGTTTGGAAAACATTGGACCGGAAGCTATCAATTGCAGCAGTTTTTCATTAGATGAGAACAATAAAGAGTTTAGTGTTAAAAACGGAGTGCTGTTCAGTAAGGATAAAAAATCTTTGGTGCGGTATCCTAAATACAAGAAGAGCACGACATATACCGTTCCGAATGGCACGGAATCGATTGATATAGGCGCATTTTGCGATTGTGCATATATAAAGACACTCAAAATACCAGAGGGAGTAAAAAGTTTAGGTACAGGTTCAATTGCAGGAGCATGGCAGCTGAAGAAAATATACTTACCTAAGAGTCTTACGACAATTAAAAAGTATGCATTTACATATTATTGGGGCGACGTGGGATATGAGCCACTGACTGTTTATTATGCTGGAACTAAGAGCGATAAAAATAAAATAAGTGTTAGCAAGAAATATAATGAGCGTTTATATGAGGAAGCAACTTGGAAATACAATAAGCCAATAGGCAAGGCCTCAATAAAGCTAAATAAAACAAAAATGTCTTTGACTGTAGGAAGCAGCACAACATTAAACGCAATCCTGACAAATTGTTCGGGAACAGTGAAATGGGAATCAAGCAAGACATCAATCGCTACTGTTTCCAGTAAAGGCAAGGTTACAGCTAAGAAGAATGGTACAGCAACCATTACTGCCTCAATAAAGTATTGTGGAGAGACATACAAGAAAACTTGCAAAGTAACAGTGGAAAAATTGAATAAGAATACTGACACTTCTATAAAATCGATTAAGGTTAAGATCAATACCCACCTGCCAAATGTGAAAAATGAGACATATTCTTTCAATGTCGATTGGGGATTTGACATGATTATGCCTGGCAAATCCAACCAAGAAATATATAATAACAAGCTTGCAATAGCGGCTTTGCCACTTGCGGAGGCAGCTTATTCTGAGAATAGAGTGGTATCAATGCTGAATAACTATGGATTTGGCAATGTAGAAACCGTTTTTTATGAAAATAACACAGTTCAATATCCTGCAGCTGCGCTGGGGTATAAAAAAGTGAAAAAAAATGGAAAACAGTATAATCTGTTTGCTATTACTGTGCGAGGATCGTCTTCAAAAGAAGATTGGATGACAAATATTGAGAGTGGAATTGGAGCAGATGCATTTAATCAATGTGCTAATAATGTTAAGTCAAAACTGGAAAAATATGTTTTGGATATGACGGGTGGTAAATCACTTAATAGTCCGGAAAATATTTATTTAATTACGGGACATAGCCTTGGTGGAGCAACGGCGAATATATTAGCAGCGTATATGTTTGATCCTAATAATTACAATGTTTATTGTTATACTTATGCGACACCGCTTTGTATACCTGTCGATTCTCCGATAAGTTACAAGAACATACACAATATTCTTTCGGTTGAAGACATAGTAACTAAAATACAAATTGTAAATAGTTCTCGATATGGAGGAGATTATTGGTGGTCTGCAGATAATGGCGGTAAGGACTTTGATAATTGCTTTGCAGCTATTTCAGGAGAAGAAAACTTTGTTTCATATATGAATAAGGGTGCTGATAAGGTAAGAGCTCACCATGCACTAGGTACTTATCTTGCATATTTGAAATCTATAGAATAATGGGTATATAGCCTTTATCTAAAACAACATGCATTGATTGAAGTGACTCAGAATAAAGGGGCTCGATGACATTGACGCTGGCCTCCTTGTGTAGTACAATGTACTACATAAGGAGGCTATTAATATGGCATTTTCAATTAGATTAAATGATGAAGAGAAGGCAATAGCATATTCATACGCTGAAATGCATTCCATTTCAGTGGGTGAGGCGTTCAAGTCCGCCTTGTTTGAGAAAATAGAAGATGAATATGACATAGCGGTTGCTAATGAAGCAATGAAGGAATATGTAGAATCCGGATACAATAGCATTCCATTTGAGGAAATAGAAAAGGAACTGGGTCTGTAATGTATAAAGTGGAAATGACACCCAGATGTCGCAAAGACCTCAAAAAACTGGGCCCATATATTCAGAGGATGATGATTGCGTGGATTCGTAAGAATCTTGTTGATTGCGATAATCCAAGGCTTCAAGGAAAAGCCTTGAAAGGTAAATTTGAGAGCCTTTGGAGATATCGTATAGGCGATTATAGAATAATTTGTGAAATAGACGATGATAAGCTGATAATACTGGCTCTTACAGCCGGACATAGGAGTTCCGTATATCTTCGCGAGGAATAGGAGATCTGATTTGTTAACTAAGAACTATATTATTATTGATAGAGAGCCGCATGTATTCGAGGTGCTCTCTGTAGAGACTCAGAATCTGCGAGCTGTGGATGCCTCCGGTAACGATACCGCGGGAAGTCCTCTTGTGCTTGATTCGTCAATCTACGCAGCACTGTACTGTGACGAAGTCCGTAATGTGACTTTGGTCGTGAATAAGGATGGCGTGCAGACTGTCGAGACATTGCTGTGGTGGGACGCAGCCGGATATGAGGCAGGAAAGAAGAGCATTGGAGAGGCTTTGGCCATAGCCGGAGTCAGACTGTCGAGGCAGAATAAGAAGCTAAATCGCTATGGTGAGGAGATCGCCAAGAAGCTGTCCATCGGTGTTGATATACAGGTTATTGATGCGATTGAGGAGTCAGCGATGGTCGAGTGCCCGGAATGCGGAATGATGAGCCCTAAGGGGACACTGTTTTGCATGGATTGCGGAGCAGAGCTGACGTAATGAAATCAATAGGAATGCTTAAGTGTGCGTTGAAAATTTGGGCGAAAAAATGTATACTAATACCGTTATTATTATAGATTCAGAAGGAGTTATATAATGGATAAGAAGAAGGTAGAAGCTGAAGTTAAAGAAGAAGTTAAGGCTAAGGCTGAAGAAGTAAAAGAAGAAGCTAAGAAAGCTAAGGCTCCGGAGAAGGTTCAGGCTCCTAAGAAAACTAAGGCTGAACTTAATAAGGAAATGAAGGCTGCCATCGTTCAGGAGAACACTAGCAGAACAGATAGAACTAGAGCTGAGAAGGCTGCAAGAAGAGCTGCTAAGGCTTCAAGAAAAGAAGCACATATTGTTGAGGATAAGAAGCGCAGAATGGGCAATGGACTGCTCGCGCTGATGATTTTCGGAGTGGTTGCACTGATGTTTATCTTCGTTTGGGGATATAACTATGCACAGAAAGAGGCTTCGATTGAGTCATATATCGCTAACAACGGTGGCGAGGAAACATACAGCAGCATGATGCTGTCAGAAACTGCCACAATGTCAGTAACTGCAGAGAAGAATGATATGACAGTGCTGGTTGAAACTACCAGCGAGGATGAAGCCAAGACATATAAGAGCGAGGATGGAGAAAAGCAGCTGAAATTCATGGCTGCATACTACCTTGGAATGATTAAGCCGGATGTAAGAGGCATGTCTGCAAGTGCACATTGCGTTGTTAAGCTGAATGATAAGGAATACACAACTGCGGATGTTAATTGGTCTGATGTTGAGGATATCCTTGAGGAGAATGGAATCCATCTGGAAGACCTTCACCACGATCACGACCATGAGCATGAACATACCGATGAAGAAGCTGCTACTGAAGCTGAAGGAGACGTTGCGACTGAATAAGAGCTTCAGCGTACAACATAAATGAACAGATACGGGGATGCACCGATAGGTGTGTCCCCGTTTGGATTTTTGGCAAAAATGGGTTGACCCTCATTAGCCATGTCACAATCATCCCGGGCTTAATGTTGACATGGAATGGCGAATGTCAACATTAAGCCCGGGATAAAGATGACGTGACCCCAATTCGCCGTTTGGCTAAAATGGGTTGACCCTCATTCACCAAAAAAACAAAATAAGTACACAACAATATATTGACAGGTTTTGGGAGGTAAGATACAATATGTTGTGTTCGGCGGGCAATTATCTTTAGAGCGCGCTGAAACAGGAAAACGATTGAAATTGCAAGCTTTGACGCAATTAAACAATACAAATTACGAAACAAAAGGGGAAGAACATGAGAACTATTATTAAGAGAGACGGAAAGGAAGTTGTATTTGACGAGTCCAAGATCTTCAATGCTATCTACGCGGCTAACAAGGCAGTAGAAGGCGAGAAGATGACAAGCATCGATTTTACCTACCTCACAAGAAAGGTTGTAGAACAGCTTGATGGAGAAACTTGCACAGTAGAGCAGGTACAGGATATTGTTGAGCAGATGCTCATTAGATACGATTATGAGAAGACAGCTAAGGCTTACATTCTCTATCGTGCTGAGCACCAGAAGATCAGAGAGGCTGAGTCCGATCTGATGAACATCTACAATGAGCTGACTTATTCATATTCCAAGGATGCAGACATCAAGCGTGAGAACGCTAACATCGATGGCGACACATCAATGGGAACAATGCTCAAATACGGTTCAGAAGGCGCTAAGTATTTCGTAGACAATTATGTTCTTCCTAAAGATATAGCTAAGGCTCACATCAACGGCGACATTCACATTCACGATAAGGATTTCTATATGCTGACAGAAACATGCTGCCAGATTGACCTTATCAAGCTGTTTGAGAATGGATTCTGCACAGGTCACGGATACCTGAGAGAGCCTCAGTCAATCATGAGCTATGCATCCCTCGCTTGCATCGCAATTCAGGCTAACCAGAACGAGATGCACGGAGGACAGTCTGTTCCTAACTTTGACTACTCAATGGCCCCTGGCGTTGCAAGAACCTTCGTTAAGGAGTACTTCAATGCGCTGACAGATATCATTGCAGCTAAGATGGATTACTCATATGAGGATGCAGCAACAATCACTAAGAAGATCAAAGCAGAATCCGAGCAGCCGACACTCTCCAACATAGAGACATATGGCAACGAGCTCGTTAAGTGGTACGACAAGAGCGAAGAACACTTTGGCCTTGACAGAGACATGCTGTTCGCTTGCAACAAGCAGGCAGGAGCAGCTGCGCTGGCTAAGACAGACAAAATGACTTACCAGGCAATGGAGGCTCTGATTCATAACCTCAATACCATGAATTCAAGAGCTGGCGCTCAGGTTCCATTCAGCTCAGTTAACTACGGAACTGATACTACACCTGAAGGCAGAATGGTTATCAAGAACCTGCTGCTGGCAACTGAGGCCGGTATGGGTAACGGTGAGACACCAATCTTCCCTGTACAGATTTTCAAGGTTAAGGAAGGTATCAACTACAATCCTGAGGATCCTAACTATGACCTCTTTAAGATTGCTATCAGATGCTCAGCTAAGAGACTCTTCCCTAACTTCAGCTTCCTGGATGCACCTTTCAATCTGCCGTTCTTCAAGGAAGGCGATTATAATTCAGAAGTTGCATACATGGGTTGCCGTACAAGAGTTATGGCTAACAACTACGACAAGAACAAGCAGGTAGTATGCGGAAGAGGTAACCTCTCATTCACATCAATCAACCTGCCAAGACTCGGCATCGAGGCTAACAGAGACTTTGATGTTTTCTATAAGAAGCTCGACGAGATGCTCAACCTCGTTGCAAGACAGCTGCTGCATAGATTCAAGATTCAGTGCACTAAGAAGGGACGTAACTATCCGTTCCTGATGGGTCAGGGCATCTGGATTGATTCCGACGCACTCGGTCCTGACGACAGCGTAGCAGAGGTTCTCAAGCACGGAACTCTGTCAATCGGATTCATCGGACTTGCCGAGACAATGAAGGCTCTCACAGGCAAGCACCATGGAGAAGATGAGGAGATCAGAAAGAAGGCTTTCGAAGTAATCAAGCACATGAGAGAGTTCTGCGATGCTAAGAGTGCTGAGACAGGACTGAACTTCACACTGCTCGCTACACCTGCAGAAGGACTTTCCGGAAGATTTGTTAAGATCGACGCTGAGAAGTATGGCAAGATTCCTGGAGTTACAGATAGAGATTACTACACTAACTCATTCCATGTTCCTGTATACTATCCAATCAGCGCATTTGACAAGCTGGCAATTGAGGCACCTTACCACAACCTCACTAATGCAGGCCACATCAGCTACGTTGAACTGGACGGAGATACAGCTAAGAACCCTGAGGCATTCGAATCCATCATCAGATACATGAAGGAAGTTGGCATCGGTTACGGTTCAGTAAACCATCCTGTAGACAGAGACCCTGTTTGCGGATACACAGGCGTTATCGATGATGTATGCCCAAGATGCGGCAGAAGAGAAGGCGAATCCATCTCAATCGAAAGACTTAATGAGCTGAGAATGAAGTACCCATCAGTACCGGTTCCATGCGATTGCAATAGATAACTAACATAGAAAATTAACATAGACCATATGGGGAATTACGGAGGATTGGAAATGAATAACGGAGTTAAAATTGTAAACGGACAGGTTGGCGAGAACGTAGGATTCGAGAGAATCAGAAGAATCACTGGTTATCTCGTAGGAACACTCGACAGATTCAACAACGGCAAGAGAGCTGAAGTTGAAGACAGAGTAAAACACGGACTGTCAAGATAAGAGCAAAGGAATCCGGCTTCGGCTGGATTCTTTTTTTATGCTGAACGTTGGGGTTGGTAGCGATTGGTCCTCGACGATGGGTGTGATATGGGATTCCGCGCTGCGCTCGTTGGGAGTTTTCCCGGGGACCCCCATCCCCTGGTCTAACTCCAACAACTCGCGTGCACTTGTCATCCAATCACGCCAACATCTCCTGCGGAAATAATCGCTACCAACCACAACATCACCATAAAACTAAGAACCTGCCGAGGATGCAATAACGGTCAGAGCTCTTTGTGACCCAATTTGTCACCACTTTTATGGTTGCGAATGGTTGAATTTGCGTTGAAAAACGTTGCGGGGGTGACAGGGAATTAAGTATAATTACTCTGTATAGATATACAATAGAAGGGATTATGTACTACCCACAGAAATGCGAGGAACATATGAAGAACGAAAGAACTAGACTTGGAAAAATGGCATTTGCAATTGTGCTGTCACTTTGCATGGTTGTAACAATGATGCCGGCGATGGTATGGGCTGCGGAACCATATGATATACCTGCTAAGACGTTAGTGATGCAACCCAATGATGATGGGTTTTATCGCTATGATATAAGCAACAGCAACTCATCCCTGTTGACTGCGGGAGAAACATTGTGGTATCAGGCGAACGTTACCACAGGATTCTACTCTGTTTGGAAGGTCATAGAGAATACGGGATGTTCTGTAGTAAGTAGTGCGAATCTGTATGAAAAGGTTTCTGCCGATAAGATGGAGCTTGTAGGTTCGCTTGAAAGTGATAATGGGGAAGAATGGAGAGAGTATATAATTCCTGATTATAATACCCAAGCAAAGACTTACTACGTTGAAGTTAAGCTAAAGAATACGTTGCCGAACGACTTTACCAACCTTGATTTGGAAGTTTTTGTTAGGCCTTATACTAATGACGATGATGACGATGATGACGATGATGATGAAGGATATGAAGACATTGTCGACGATGAAGGAAGAATAGTACTAAGTCTTGATAAGGGCTGTGGAGCAACTACTGTAAATACCGATGATGTTGTTAAATATAGCGCAACTTTTGATAGGGATGTAACGTGTAAAATTAGTTGTACTGATAAATATCAGGCAGCTTTGAATTCCGGAGATTACACATTGACGGTGTTTGATACACAGGGTCAGGCTTTGACACCTGACACTGGTGGCCTTTTTAACTTTGCGCAAGGTGTTAAATATATCATTACATTGACATATACGGGAACTACTCCTAATGCAGTGCGCGTAAATACCATTGAATATAAAGGAAACTTGCCTACAAATGTTAGTAGTTCGATTGCGTATGGTGCGATTAGTACAGGAATAAATAGTGTACAATCAGAGCTGGAAACGTACATAACAAACAATCCTACTAAGGAATTCTCAATTGCCAATCCGGCTAATCTTGATGGCGTAGAGGATGAGGCTTCCGAAAACCTCTTATATTATCTGGGAGATATTTATAAAGATGAGGGTATTCCTTTCTCACGACGTTGGGTACAGATAGATGATCCAACTAGTAATAAAGACAGCCAAAGTTGGGATCCGGACGCTGATAGGAACTATTCGTTTGTTATGCATCCATATGCGGTAGTGTATGATGTAACGAAAAAAGCATACCTTTTGTGTCCTAAAGAGGACGGACTTGGAGGAGAAAAAGAATATCTATATTGGTCTACTGAACCTTGCAACTTTGAGAGAGCGGGAAAAGTTCCAAGAAAAGATAGGATTACGGACGCTGCTGCATTGTGGGAAGAAGTACAAGGTGATTCTTTTGAAATAGTATATATTGCCAGAATATGCATTGATATCAAAGAAATAGATGGTGATGGCCTTGATGCGTGTAAGTATAGGGCATATAGAATACTGGGTAGAAGACCATTTGATTTTGAAATGCTGGATATCCAAAATGATGGAGTAAATGAGTTGCTAGAGGAAACGAGTGAGCTGAGGCATGAAGGATGGCATTACACTGATTTAAGATTGATAAATATCAGGGTTCAGGATTTCTTAATTGATGATACTCTTGAGGCTAGAGGCAAACACATGGAAACCTTCTTTGGAGGCCTCTTTAAAGAAAAATACTATGAACTGGTGAGTGACACTGCAGGACTTAGTATTGAGGCGAAGGTTCCTAGAGGCGATATCGGAGATGTAATGATAGGGGTCGAGGAGTACCAAGGAAACTATTGGCTTAATGGACAACTATACTTCATGGAGGAACTCCCTCACGAAGGGATTACCTACGAAGATGTAATGTTTGTTAATCCGACTGAAAATCAGACTGTAGCTGAGGCTGCAGAGACGAGATTGAACAACTATCTCCAAGGCTCCGGAATAACTGCTACTGTTGAAGAAAATGATACGGAACTGTACTTAACAGAAGAAGGTGTCATCCGCAAGATGGAAGAGAACGAGTATTATCATAATACAGGATTCATTCCGACTCTTCAGGAAATCGTCGATAATGGTCAGTTCGCAAGTATGTTTGAGCCATCAGGACAAAAGACTTTTGATTTATATGAGTGGAATGAACAAGCAGTTATTAAGACAGAAACGTTATATATATATCCATTGTATGATGTTGCTTTGTCTATGGAAGGAGAAGAAACTAAAACCTATACCATGGCAATTGGAAAGGTTGATGCAGAAACAATTGCCGAAAAGGACAGAGAAGCTTATGGATATGCAGAGAAGGGTTTCAACGGAGGAAAGTTTGGAACAGTAAGAATTGATGCACAGAGCGGTATTATTCCTTTTGATATCTATATGGATGCAGAGGAAACTACTGTTTCGAACGATAGATGGAGAGGTAACTATGCAGCAATAGATATTACTCCGGGCTCAAATATCTCTAACAAGGCGGATGGAAATGGCGTTGATGGATATTCCATGAAGGTTACTGCAACCGGAGTTAAGTTAGGTAATACTACACTTGTTGCAGGGGATGCATTCAAGGTTTGGGATGAAGAGAATGGTGTATACCTTACAAATGCTGATGGTAGTGAAACGTTTACAGTAAATAGCGACAACGCTGTTGAATTCGAGGCGACGCATTTCAGTAAATATGCTATTGTACCTACGACAGAGACCTATAGAGAAGAGTATGTTCCTGCCAAGCCGGTGGTTCCAGAAAAGAATCCGAACATTGATGTTGATCCAACAAGTGGAGAAATAGTTGCTAATCTTGATGATGAGATCAAGGTAACAGACGAAACAGCGAGCACTGTTATTACCAAGGAAACCGCTGCTGAGATTGCCAAGAGCATAACAGAGAATAAGTCGACAGAGGTTAAGCTCGATGTTACTGTCAAGGAAACTGCCGGCGAAAGCGTAACCAAGACAGAGGTTGAGATTCCGATGGCTATTGCTGATGCAGCTAAGACGAACGGAGCGTCGGTAGAGATAGCGACCAACGTAGGAAGTGTTGTTTTGGACGCTAAGACTGTCGAGGGAATTGCGAAAACCGGTGCAGATAGCTTCACAATTGCGGTTGAAAAGACTGATGCAACGAACGACATACAGGCGGTATTTGATATCACCCTTGAATCAGTTAAGGATGGTAAGAGTACAAGTATCAGCAAACTGAATGGTAGCGCTCAGGTTGTTGCCCCACTGCCTAGTGGCCTTGTGGGTGAGAAGGTTTGCGGTCTTTACCTGAACGGCAACCTTGCTGAGAAGGTTACTACTAAGGTTGATGGTAACAAGGTTACTTTGACAGTTAAGCACTTCTCGACTTATGCTGTAATGACAGATGCTGCAGCGAACAAGAAGTTCAAGAAGAGTGCAGAGAAGACAACAATGGGCAAGCTGACTCTTAAGGCTTACAAGGGTGGTAAGATTAAGGCTGGTTGGAAGAACGGTAAGGGTAATACAGATAGCATTACTAGGTATCAGGTATACTACAAGACAAGTGGTAAGAAGGCCAAGTACATTACTACGACTTCCAAGAGCAAGACAATCAATAAGCTTAAGAAGGGTAAGTATTATACGATGAAGGTACGTGCTCGTATCAAGCTGAACGGCAAGTATTACTGGTCCAAGTGGTCTTCAGCTAAGAAGATCAAGTGCAAGTAGATTTGCGAGATAACAAGAAAGACGGTTCACACCTCGGTGTGGGCCGTTTCTTAATTGGGGTCAACCCATTTTAGCCATTTGGCGAAAATGGGTTGACCCTAATTGGCCATTTGGTAAAATAGATGTGGAGGCATGGTATGGAAGAGTATTCAAACACTAAGATAAGAGTATGCGGAGTTGAGCCGGAATCCATCGTGGATGGGCCGGGTTTTCGTTACGTTCTGTTTGTGCAGGGATGCCCGCACAGATGCGAGGGCTGTCACAATCCTGAGTCGCATGATTTCAATGCGGGATTCGATATGACTGTAGGAGAGGTGTATCTGGAGTTCCTGCAGAATCCTTTCCTTAATGGAATCACTCTGTCGGGTGGTGAACCTTTCAGTCAGCCTGATGCGATGTTGGAGCTTGTTAAGCTGATCAAGCAGGATCGCAACAAGGATGTAATGTCATATTCCGGTTACACATATGAGGAGCTGGTGGCAATGCACAATCCGGCTGTTGATGGCCTCTTGGATGAGCTGTCAATTCTGGTGGATGGAAGATTTGAGCTGGCTCAGAGGAATCTGACGCTGAGGTATAGAGGTTCTGAGAATCAGAGAGTTATAGATATGAAGAAGACTCGCGAAACGGGCGAGGTAGTAATCTACAAGTCTGAGTTTGACGATCTGTAAGCGTAGTTACGGGGCGTTCGACTAACAAAGAATGTAATTAGAGAAGATATAAGAATTAATGAAACTTGAGTTAATTGCAACGGCAACGTTTGGTCTTGAGGCGGTTGTCAGGAGAGAGATTGAGGCACTGGGATACAAGGTTCTTGCAACTGAGGATGGTAGGGTTACTTTCCTTGGTGATGAGAGGGCTTTGGTTCGCTCCAATTTGTGGCTCCGAACTGCGGATAGAGTATATGTGAAGATGGGAGAGTTTAAGGCTAAGACTTTTGAAGAGCTCTTCCAGCAGACGGCGGCTATCGAGTGGGAATCGATTATCCCAATTGATGGCAAGTTCCCTGTTGTCGGAACTTCGGTTAAGTCTGAATTGCACAGTGTGCCTGCATGCCAGAGTATTATTAATAAGGCTGTTGCCAAGAGGCTTGGCGAGTTCTATATGAAGCAGCATCTTCCTGAGACCGGCGCTGAATATAGGATAAGATTTGCAGCACTTAAGGATAGGTTTACTATGATGATCGATGCCAGCGGCATCGGCCTTCATAAGAGGGGTTACAGGGTGACCGATGTGGCAGCGCCAATGAAGGAGACCCTGGCCGCTGCCCTTGTCAGCCTCAGCTATTACAGAGCTGACAAGCCGCTGGCAGATGTTACCTGCGGTTCGGGTACCATTCCGATTGAGGCTGCGATGATAGCACGTAATATTGCGCCGGGACTGGGACGCGACTTTGCCTGCGCACACTGGGACATCGTTCCTGAGTCAATCTGGAAAGAAGAGAAGAAGGCAGCATATGAAGCCGCCGACTACGATACAGAGCTACAGATTAAGGCATACGACATTGATCGTAAAGCAATCGAGGCAGCCAAGGCCAATGCAGAGGAAGCCGGAGTTGCAGACGATATAGAGTTCTACAGAATGGATATGGCCAAGTTCGAGCCATCGGGCGAATATGGATGCATTATATCTAACCCGCCATACGGAGAACGTATCGGTGAGCGCGAGGCCATAGAAAAGATTTACGTCAAGCTGGCGAATGTCCTCAAGGACAATCCGACTTGGTCGCTATTCATGATCACACCGGATAAAGAAGTTGAAGATAAATTCTTCAAACGCAAGGCAGATAGACGTAGAAAACTGTATAATGGTAGAATAGAAACACAGTTCTATCAGTTCCACGGCGCAAAGCCTAAGAAGGTGAAACAAGATGACTAGACAAGATTTTTATTATCCATCAGCAGATGGGATGACTAAGATTCATGCAATGAAATGGATGCCTGATGGCCAGCCAAGAGCAATCCTTCAGATCATCCACGGAATGACTGAGCACATCACGAGATATGATGACTTCGCATCCTTCCTGTGTGATCACGGCTACATGGTAGTTGCCGAAGACCATCTCGGTCACGGTGAATCGGTACGTGGCGACCAGTACTATGGATACTTTGGCCTCAAGGGTAACGAGTGGGTTATTCAGGATATCCATCAGCTCCACATGGACACTATGGCGGAGCACGAGGGACTGCCTTACATCATGCTTGGACACAGCATGGGTTCGTTCTTCATTCGTCAGTATCTCACTGAGAATCACGGTCACTATGCGGAGAAGCTCGCAGGTGCTATCGTCATGGGAACCGGCTGGCAGCCACCTATTGCTATCAAGCTGATTAAGAGAATTGCCAAAATGATGGACATCGATGCAATCGGCAAGAGCGCACCGGCTGTTGAGTCAATGGCGTTCGGAGCGTATCTTAAGAAGATTAAGGATCCTAGAACTAACAAGGATTGGCTGACTAAGGATACGGCAATCGTTGATAAGTACATCGCAGATCCACTGTGCATGTTCCACTTCACGCCTAACGCTTTCTACCATATGTTTACAGCAATGGAGAAGGCTTGCAACACTGAGCTGATGAAGGAAATTCCGGCAGGACTGCCGATTCTCTTTGCATCCGGAGCTGAGGATCCGGTAGGTGGTTGGGGCGAACAGGTTCGCAAAGCATACACCATCTACTGCGACAACACAGACTGCGATGTTAACATCGAGCTGTACCCTGACGACAGACATGAAATTCTGAACGAACTGGACCGCGACGAAGTTTACGCTGACATGCTCGAATTCATGGACTATTGCCTGTCCAAGTAATATAATTAATCAAGACAATATATTCTATGCGTAACTGCTGGGAAGCACATAACAAGGAATGACATATACAATCAATATAGTTATCAAAATAGTTATTGCCACAGCAGCTGCCGTAATCTTCGGAAATGGTAGCGTTGTGGCATTTAATCATATTCCGCAGAAATGGTTTGAGGACTGGGAACCGGGAGAGCTTGATACAGAGAAAAGAGTTCTTCCTGCCAAACTCCTCGAGGCGGACAATGCGGGTAGGCAGAGGATTCCGAGTACGCCGTGGAAGTGGATATTCATGGGTCTGTTCCTGGCTGCGGGTGCATATCTTGCCATGACCGGAGGCCTGCAATATGAGGTTGGAACACTTTGCGTGCTGGCTGTGATGTTGCTTATGGCGATTGCGGACGAGCTTTACAAGATAGTGCCTGATCAGCTGCAAATACTACTTGCGATAATGGCAATAGGATTTGTCTCATTCAATGAGAATTGGTGGGAGCCTCTTGCCGGAGCAGGAGTAGGACTGGCACTGAGCCTCGCGGTATGGGGACTTGGCAACCTGTTATTCAAGAGCGACTCACTCGGTGGTGCTGATATCAAGTTCTATATGGTAATGGGACTGATTGTCGGCCGCCGGGGCATACTGGTAATCTTCGTACTGACAACACTGTTCTTTGCAGTAGAGTCGGTTTACAAGATAGCAACCAAGAAGAGCACACTGCATGATCAGAACGCAATGATGCCGGCGGCCTTCTGTGCCGTCATGGTATACCTGCTCTTCCTATATAACGTAATGGATATAATCAGCTGGTAGAGACAACTATGGCTAACGTACTAATCAGAATTGAATATGATGGCACGAATTTCAGTGGATGGCAGAAACAGCCGGAGGCGCGCACTGTTCAGGGCGAGATTGAACACGTCCTGAAATATATCGCCCTGGTGGATGTTCCCATCCACGGCACCAGCCGCACGGACGCAGGCGTCCATGCGCTGGGACAGTGCGCGAGCTTTGAATGGAACTGCAACATGCCTGTAGAGAAACTGCCTGAAGTAATGAACCGAAGGTTCGGCGCAGGCGGTTCGGGCAGACAGGGTGCACCAGGAGACATTAAAATATTGAGTGCTGAGGTAATGCCTGATGACTTCCATGCAAGGTACAACTGCAAGGGCAAGACATACAGATATATTATCGACAAGACAGGCGACATCTTCAGACGCAATTACGCTTATCAGTTCCCTGAAGCAGTCGAACTTGACATAGATAAGATGAGAGAAGCTGCACAGCACATCGTGGGAACACATGATTTTAAATGCTTTGAAACAGCAGGCGGAACTCCGAGGGAGACAACCGTTAGAACTGTCAGCAATCTCACAATAACAGAGAATGAAGAGGCTATCACAATAGAAATTACCGGCGACGGATTCCTCTATAACATGGTTAGGATCATCGTTGGAACACTTTGTGAGGTAGGCCTTGGTAAGAAAACCGCTGAATCCGTCGCAGCAACCATTGAGTCGCTCGACCGCAGTAATGCAGGATTCACCGCGCCCCCACAGGGCCTCTATTTAAAGGAAATATACTTTTAGAATTGCGAGAACCGTACTCTACGATTCGTTATTCTCTCAATAACAATAAAAGGAGTAAGAATGTACAAGGTTAGGATTGATCAATTCGAGGGACCTTTTGATCTGCTTGTATACCTTCTGGAAAATGCCAGAATGGACATATACGACATCAAGGTTTCCGAGATAACAGAGCAGTACATTGCATATCTTAAGGAGATGGAAGAACTGGACATCGAGGTGGCCAGTGAATTCATCGTGCTTGCGGCAGTTCTTATCAGACTCAAGTCGCATATGCTGCTGCCGAGAATGACTGACACGGGCGAGATCATGATAGAGGAAGATCCTCGTGCTGAGCTGGTCGGACGTCTCACAGAATACGTTAAGACCAAGAAGATTGCCGAGATGCTGCAGCAGCGTGAGGAGTACAACCTTGCCATTCATGAAAAGCCGGCTGAGGATATGTCGAAGTATCTCGAGAATCCGGATGAGGTGCTGATGGCCAGCGAGGATCAGATGGTCAGCGCATTCCTCCTCTTCCTGACCAAGAAGAAGAAAGTAGAGGAAGTAACCAAGCGCTATCAGAGGGTTCGCCGTCGTAAGGAATCCATTGAGAACCGCATTAAGAATATGACGGAGGTTCTGGAACGCAAATTCAAGGCAGGCAATGGCAGAGTTCCTTTCACAGAGTTACTGCCTGAAGATGCAGACAGATATGATGTAACACTTTCGTTCATGTCACTGCTCGCAATGATCAAGAATCAGGAATGCGATGCAGAGCAGACAGAGAATTTTGGAGATATAACAGTCACGCAGAAGAGGGAGGCAGGAGATGTATAGTAATAAAGTTATGAAGTCCGCACTTGAGACAATGATGTTCATGTGGGGTGAGCCTCTCGAGGTTAAGGATGCGGCTCAGATCCTGGAGGCAGAGAAAGCAGATGTAAGAAAACTCTTCCTCGAGCTACAGAATGAATACGAGCTGGAGGGCCGCGGCATCAGAATTCGTCAGGTTGACGACGCATTTGGCTACGTTACACACGTTGAGAACGAGATGTTCATTGAGAAACTCTGCACCCCTGTTAGAGTTAAGAGACTCTCACAGGCGGCCCTCGAGGTTCTTGCAATCATCGCATACCGTCAGCCTGTAACAAGATCTGAAATTGATTCCATCAGAGGTATCAAGTCTGAGAGAGTTATCGATGGACTTACTGACAAGGGTCTTATCGAGGTCATCGGACGCAGTGAGGGTGTTGGACGCCCTCTCGTATACGCAACGACCAAGGAATTCCTGAAGAAATTCGGTTTTGCATCGCTGAAGGATCTGCCTGAGGTTGCTGAATTTGAAGAACTGAGAAGAACTCCGGATGAGGCAGAGACAGGCGATCAGATTGCGATTGACTTTATGGCAGATGACGAGACAGCCGGTGCTGAGGAAGGCGAGAAATAATGAGAATTAACAAGTATATTGCTTCCGCGGGTGTGACCAGCAGGCGCAAGGCTGACGAGCTGATTGAGGAAGGCAAAGTCAAGGTCAATGGCGCTGTGCTCATGAATCCGGGATATCACGTGGAGGATGGCGATGTGGTCGAGGTCGATGGCCAGACCATTCGTCCGGAGAGCAAGCTGGTGTACTACCTGCTTAACAAGCCAACCGGATATGTTACCAGCACTGCTGATGAAGAAGGAAGAGCTGTTGTTACGGAGCTCGTTCCTGACACAGTCAGAGTTTTCCCTGTCGGAAGGCTGGATTACAATACATCAGGATTACTGATCCTGACTAACGATGGCGAGCTCAGCAACAAGCTGATGCACCCATCACATGAATTCGATAAGAAATACCTCGCAAGAGTGCAGGGCATCGTTTCAAGAAGTGAGGCTGCAAGGCTTGCGAAGGGCATAGATATCGGCGGATTCGTTACTTCACCTGCAGAGGTGAACCTGATTCGCCATGACAAGAACAGTACAGTAGTTGAGATCACTATTCACGAAGGCAAGAACCGTCAGGTTCGCCGCATGTTCAAAGCTATCAATCATCCGGTTGAGGAGCTGTGCAGAGTGGGACTTGGCAAGCTGACCATAGGCAAACTGGCAGTCGGTCAGTGCCGCAAACTCAGCCCTGCAGAAGTTGATTACTTAAAGAGGGTGTAAAAAAACAAAGGTGGAACAGCGGGTCAGACCCCTGGCGAATCAGGGTCAACCCATTTTAGCCAAATGGCTAAAATGGAACGGCCCTAATTAGCCAAATGGCTAAAATGGGTTGACCCCAATTGGAAAAATGCTGAAGGTCGTAGAGGGAAGATTATCTGAATACTACAATCACTTTAGGGATTATGAATTCCTGAGCTGTGAGGCGACTGATACACGCTTGATGGGCGTGGTTGCTCTTAACGTGACATGGATTGGCAAGGAAGATACCAAGGCCAGGTTGTATCAAGTGATACATCTCGATTTCTCGGAGTATGGCGTTGACGATTATGATGAGTTCGAATGCATTCCGGGAGAAGAAGACTACAAGGGCAACAAGGCCGGTGCCAAGTATCAGTGGGAGCATTTTGTCAGCGTTATGGGAGGAGACATTATCAGGGTAAGACCTGCCGAGATGATGGCGTTGATTGATTCTGCGCTCCCTCTTGCTGCCGACAATGTTCGTCGTGAGTACGATAGTGAAGAGAATAGAGCGTTCAGACACAAGGCTCTGGTGAGGTTTGACTTCATGAGGGAGGTGCTGCAGGAGAGCGGCCTTCTTGAGGGAGCGCCGGAAGATACCGAGCTTGTCAGACTGTTCTCCAAGCCAAGGCTTGCAACCTGTGAGACTATCAACTATTTCATTATGAGGCTGATCGACCACGACTATGTTGCGGCAAGATATCTGTCAACAATGACAGAGGAGGAACTTGCAGCTTGCATTATGACAAGTCCCGGACTTCAGACTCTGGTAAGAAATCAGATCAAGAACGGTAATGCTGATGAGGACCAAGCGGCTGACGGAGTGTCGTCACCTTACAGATGCAAGGCGACGACTCTAGCCGAGAACGGATACTACTACAGCAGCTATGTCATCTATTTGGACGGCGACTATCGTAAGAAAGATGCCAAAGTTACAGAGATTGCAGTCGGCAGTATGAACAAACTGTCGGATTTTGAGGCAGCCAAACAACTTCAGGTTGTCGAATATATTACGGTTTTCGATTGCAGGGATAGGATACTGCGCGACTTTGACGGCAGCAGATTCGAATTCTTGAGTAATGTTGATCCCGAGCAGGTTCCTAACGGTTGGCTGTACACTGCGTACAACATGGACAATTCCCACGTTAACAGCAACAACTATTGGCTGAATGACGACGTGTATGGATATGCGATTCTGACCATCGATGGTGAGTTCATTTTGATGAGTAACAAGCTGGGAAATATCAATTACATGGATCAGTGTGCAGTAACTTCTATCTATTCACCATTCATGACACTGGATGGTAGATATCAGCTTAATGAACCGATTTTTCACACCCTTTGTCATACCTACGGGGTCATGTTTAAGAACCTGATAGAGTACACTGACAGCTACAAATAAAATATTTTTTTAGTACAAGAGAAAAAGTTTTGTTCGATTTTTTAACGGAATATTATCAACACTAAAAAGTGGCGTTTTTTTAAAGGTTTGACGATTTATCCACAGGATTTTTTGAAATTGTATACAAAGTTATCCGCGTTGTCCTGTGGAAAACTATAAAACCTGTAGCGCAGTAATTGCAAGCTGTTGCAACAAATATACAATTTGTCAACACGATTTATCCACAATTTTTGAAAGTATATAACGAGCACATTTTGTTCGATTTTGTGAAACATGTGAAACACTTAAAAGGAGGCTGTTTTATGGCTAGTTTGAGGCTCTATAAGTCAGATCAATACAGGGTTCAGAACACCGCTAAAGTCCTGGAAGTTGCACGCATTGACGGCCTGGATCGTATCGTCTGTGATCAATCCGTCTTCTTCCCTGAGGGTGGTGGACAGCCATCAGATGTCGGAACAGTTGCCAAGGGAAATATGCTGTATAACATCACTGCAGCAACGGATGAATCCCTGGAATCCGATGTATGGCATCTTACTGATGCGCCTGAAGGAACATTCGAAGTTGGTGATGAGGTCGAGCTGACCATAGACTGGGATTGGCGTTTCCAGAACATGCAACGCCACCTTGGAGAGCATATGTTGTCCGGAACCTTCCATACTCTTTTCGGAGGTGTCAATAGAGGATTCCATATGGGTGAAGAGTATATCACCATAGATATCGAGCTGGATGGGCGCATGCTTACAGATGAGGAGCTGGATCTTGCGGAGAAGACTGTTAACGAGGCTATATGGGCAGACCTTCCGGTCAGCATAGATTATTTCGACAACTACGAGGCGTCACTGGTGATGCCGGTTAGAAAGCAGGTCCCTCATGATGGAGAGGTGTCGGTCGTAACTGTCGGCGAACTGCCTGATCCTTATGACTGCATCGCCTGCTGCGGAACACATCCTTCCAGCAGCGGACAGGTGGGCCTGCTGGCAATATACAAGCACGAGCCTAACAAGGGCATGAATCGTATCTACTTCGATTGCGGAATGATGGCCAAGGAGCAGCTGAATGCAGATATGAAGCTCTTAACCGAGATTGCCAACCGCAATTCCTGCAAGAAGGAGGATCTGCTACACAAGCTGGAGACTGCAGAGGAGACCTCGGCTGAACTCAAGGCGCAGATGGCTAAGATGGCTGCATATATCAAGGACAGCGAGAAGGACACAATCCTGGCTGCACTTGCAGATAACAAGGCCCTGATGTACGAGCTGGATATCATCAGTGTTGATGACCTATTGAAGCTTGGCTTCGCAGTAATCGGCGAGACGACTGATCGCCTGCTGGTGCTACTTCACAATGAAGGAAAGACTGCTTTGGTCTTCTCATCGGGAGAGACCAAATGCGGTGCCCTGGTTAAGGATAATGCGTCCAATTACGGCGGACGCGGAGGCGGTAGAGACGATAACGCGAGAGCGGTCTTTGATAGCGCACGTGACATGAGAGCGTTTGCAGAATCAATAGTTAAAATGGTAGAATAGCAAGCAGAGAGGTGACTACTATGGAAAAAATCATTATTACAATCAGCAGAGAGTTTGGTACAGGCGGACACGAGGTTGGACGCAAACTGGCTGACAAGCTGGGTATCAAGTTCTATGATAACGAGCTTATTAACATTGCTGCTCAGAAGATGGGCTTCAACGAGAACTATGTTCGTGATAACGAAGAGACTATTCCGGACTTCTCATTCTCAGGAATGTTCTCCGGCGTAACTGCATATACTGCCAGCCCTGCAGATCGGATTCAGGAGCACCAGTTCGAAACAATTCGCGAGATCGCCAGCAAGGAGAGCTGCGTTATCGTTGGAAGAGCTGCTGACTATATTCTCAAGGATGAGCCTAATTGTGTCAGCATTTTCGTTTTCGCACCACTGGAGTCAAGACTCAAAAGACTGTCCCAGGATACTGCTCACTACAAGGCATATCTGCCTGAGGAAAGCTATACAAGAGAGCAGCTCCTCAAGGCTGTTAAGTATATTGACAAGCAGCGCCGTAAGTTCTACGAGTTTTACACTGAAAATCAGTGGGGCGAGAGAGACGTTTATGATCTCCTAATCAACACAGATCGTACCGGTATTGATGGTGCGGTTGAAGTTATCGCAACATACATTCAGACCGGCCGTGGCAAAGATATCGTTTCAGATTTGTAACAGAGGGTCAGACCCCTGTGACCTAATTGCAAAACGGGGACAGACCCGGCAATGAATAATCCAACAGATATGAGTAAATTCGAGAAAGTTAGTTATGAACAATGGAGAGACAATTGTGGCTTTAAAGGCCTTCCTGAGCACAAGCTGAGGGAGTGGTATGATGCTATCAAATTGCCTCAGCAAGCAACAGCTGCATCGGCAGGCTGTGATTTCTTCATGCCTTTCTCGCTCAATTTAACGGCGGGCGACAAGTTCAGAATTGCTACAGGCATTCGCTGGGTGACTGAGCAGTCCGGCGAAGACAGGGGCAGAGTACTGCTCATCGTTCCTCGCAGTGGACTCGGGTTCAAGTACGGCATCAAACTGTCCAATACAGTTGGAGTCATTGATGCAGATTACTGTGACTCGGACAACGAAGGACATATTATCATCAGCTTGGAGAATCCGTCAGAACAGGATGTTATGCTGGAGGCAGGCAAACCTTTCGCACAGGGCATTATCGTGAAGTATGAGATTCCCGAGGGCGCGGAATCTGACGCAGAACGCAACGGTGGATTTGGCAGCACAGACAGATAGGGTAAATGAATCACAAATATGAAGTAGTAATAATAGGTGGCGGGGCTTCCGGGATGGCGGCGGCGATTGAGATCAAGATGATTGATCCCGGTCTTAATGTGGCCATCGTTGAGAAGAATGATTCACTCGGTCGCAAGATAAGAGCTACAGGCAATGGCCGTTGCAATATTACCAACAAGAATGCGAACGGATACATGGAAATCATGAAGTTCCTGATGAAGATTGGCGTTGTGACCCGTTCATGCGACAGCGACCTGGTTTATCCGTATTCCGAGTCGGCTGCTGATGTTGTTGAATTATTGACGGCAAGAGTTAAGGAACTCGGCGTTGATATTATCACCGATACTACAGTCACCGAAGTTAGATGCGAAGAGACTTGCGGGAATGGCTGCAGCACTACGGGCTGCGACAAGGCAATCACATATTACACATATCTCAAGCCGATGAATGCGAACAGTCCTGCTGACCTGCCATATATAATGTCAGACAAGTTGGTACTAGCGCTCGGAGGCAAAGCGGGCCCTGCGTATGGTACGACAGGTGACGGCTATGCGATTGCGAGGAGCCTCGGACACACAATTGTGACACCTATTCCTGTGCTGACTTCGGTAGAATGCGAGAATTGGGATGCATCTCTTGCCGGAATTAGGGCAAGAGGAGTAGTCAGTCTGTATAACAACGGCGACGAGCTGTTTGAAGAGGCAGGAGAGATACAGTTCACCAAGTATGGATTATCCGGAATCTGCATTTTCAATATGACCAGGTTCATGAGATATAACAGAGCTGAGGGCGAAAGCTTGGATCAGTTCGAGATTAAGCTCAATCTCTTCCCTGAGGGAGATATCAACGAACTTATCAGTGTTTCCGGAAGGAGTGATGTTCTCAGAACGGTTCTGAAGAAGGAACTGGCTGACTATGTTATGAAGAGGGGCATTGAAACAATTCATAATTTGACTTTTATTCCGTCTGCAGTACGCGGTTGGAAGGATGCTCAGGTTACTTCCGGCGGAGTTGACCTGGGAGAGATTGATCCAGTAACTTGCGAGTCCAGACTATGTCAGGGACTGTATATTACAGGCGAGCTCCTGGATTACGATGGACCATGCGGAGGATACAATCTCAGCAATGCATGGTTGACCGGACTCAAAGCGGCAAGGAACATTGCAGGATAATGAATCACTATAGAATCAGCGAAATAAAAACAAGAATAGATGAAACACCACAGGTTCTCCCGGTAAGAATTGCCAAGGCTGTCAGATGTCAGCCGTCGGATATTTCTGACTGGGAGATTCGTCGTAAATCGATAGATTCAAGGAACAAACCGGATCTGAGATGGGTGTATACGGTGGACTTTTATTGTGCCAAAAACCTGATGGGACGCAAGGGCAAAGCTGCTAAGAATCTGCAACTCGTGGAAGAAAATAGGGAGAGAAAAGCTGAGCTTGTTATGGGAGAGCTTGAGCTGAAAGGACGCCCTGTCGTAGTCGGCATGGGACCTTGCGGAATCTTCGCGGCTCTTGAGCTCGCGAAGCGCGGCTATAAGCCGCTGGTTCTCGAACGCGGTCCTGCAATGGCAGAGAGAATTGATGCGGTCGAGAACTTGCGCAAGAACAGAGTTCTAGATCCTGAGGCTAATATGCTCTTCGGCGAAGGAGGTGCAGGAACATTCTCTGATGGTAAACTCGGCACCGGCATTAAGGATGGACACATAAGAGATGTCCTGAAGACATTTGCTGATGCCGGAGCCGGCGAGGACATTACCTACCTTGCCAAGCCGCACATCGGTACCGACGTTCTTCGCACCACCATCATCAATCTCCGCAACCGGATTGTCGAACTTGGCGGCGAGATAAGATTCAACACCAAGCTGGAATCATTTAATATAGAGAACGGCGAGCTACAGTCAATCGAGATTAGCTCTAATGGTAGCACTGAAACAATAGCTACCAATGCTCTTATTCTGGCAATAGGCCACAGCGCAAGGGATACGTTTGCAGTTATCAATGAGTCGGGCCTTGCTATGGAACAAAAGCCTTTCTCAATAGGCGTTCGAATGGAGCATCCACAAGAATTGATTGATGTTGCTCAATACGGTGCAGAGGCCATTGAGAAATATGGCGACTTGCTCCCACCGGCAGACTATAAACTGTCAACAACAGCCTCCAACGGCAGAGGAGTTTACTCATTCTGTATGTGTCCCGGTGGTGAAGTAGTGGTGTGCTCGACCAAGGAAGGCGAGCTCTGTGTCAACGGAATGAGTAATAGAAGACGCGACAGTGGAACTGCCAACAGCGGCATTCTCTGTACAGTGAATGTAGAAGATTACAACTATGGCGACGAATCCGACGTTCTGGCCGGTGTTCGTTATCAGGAGAAATTCGAGAGACTTGCCTATGAGAACGGTGGTGGTAACTTCACTCCTCCTAGCGCGACCATGCAGGACTTCCTGAATGGCAATGCGCCGCAGGTCGATGCATCGCTTCCTGATTTTGCGGCAATAGCGCTTAAGGATGCTGTACCTGATTTTGCCCGCAAGATCAGAGGCTACGATGATCCGACAGCAATAGTAACTGCAGTTGAGACAAGGAGCTCATCACCGGTAAGAATACTGCGTAATGACAGCGGCGAGAGTAGCGTCGCAGGCATCTTCCCCGCAGGGGAAGGCGCAGGTTACGCCGGCGGAATTACTTCCGCCGCCTGCGACGGCATCAGAGCCGCCGAGGACCTTATCAGAAAAATTCACCATTAAGAACTAAAGTCAACTTCATCCCGGGCTTAACGTTGACATCATGTCAATGTTAAGCCCGGGATGATATTGACACGGGATGATATTGACATCCAAGCGTTGAAACCTTGAAGTTTCAGCGCTTTTGTTATATAATAAACCGATTATAGACATAAACTGGAGCAGTATTGCTGTGACCGGTAATTATAGAATGGAGAACTCGTTATGAAGAGAACGGATTATATTTCATGGGATGAGTATTTCATGGGCGTTGCACTGCTCGCAGCTAAGAGAAGCAAGGACCCGAACACTCAGGTTGGAGCATGCATTGTAGACGAGAACAATGTTATTATTTCGACCGGTTACAATGGTTTTCCTATCGGATGTTCGGACGATGATTTCCCTTGGGATCGTGAAGGAGAGGAAACTGAAACCAAGTATCCATTCGTCGTTCATGCTGAGCTGAATGCAATACTGAATGCCGGCGGCAAGATGCTACGTGGTTCAAGAGTGTATGTTGCACTCTTCCCATGTAACGAGTGTGCTAAGGCCATCATCCAGGCAGGCATCAGAGAAGTTATCTATCTCTCAGACAAGTATTCAGACACACCGTTAACACAGGCCAGCAAACTGATGCTGAAAACTGCAGGTGTCAAGCTGACACAACTGCATCCTGAAACAGAGACAGTTACTCTCGACTACAGATACGAGAAATAAACGATATATACAACAAGAATTAAGAAGGTGACACAGATGAAACTGATTATTACAGCCCCTAAGGGTAAGATGGGTTCGCTCAATACACTGATTGCAGCGGACAGAGAGAATATTGAAATCGTTGGCGGACTTGGTCCTAAGGGAAGAGCCTACATCGGCACTGACCTCGGTCAGGCTGCAGGCATTGGACATGACCTTGGAGTTAAGGTTTACGACAATATCGAGGATATCATTGAACAGTGCGATTGCGTGCTGGACTTCTCAACTATTGAGCTGGGAATGGAAATCCTCGAGTCTTGCAAGAAGCATGGCAAGGCTCTGGTTTGCGGAACTACAGGATTCTCGCCTGAGCAGAGACAGGCTTTCAAGGATGCAGGAGAAGTTATTCCTTGCATGCTCGCAGCTAACACATCAAGAATGGTTAATGTAATGAGCAAATTGCTCTCACAGGCTGCTAAGGCTCTCGGTGAGACTTGCGATATTGAGATTCTCGATATGCACGACAAGAAGAAACTCGATGCACCAAGCGGAACAGCTAAGGAGATGGCTGAGACAATGAAGGAAGCAATGGGCGAAGATCACGAGGTTACCTTCCATTCAACTCGTGGCGGCGACACACCATCAAGCCACATCGTATATTTCTTCGGCAACGGAGAGAGAATGGAAATCGCACATCACTCAATCAACTGGAAGTGCTTCGCAAGCGGAGCAGTTGATGCCTGTGAGTGGATTGTCGACCAGCCTAAGGGCAGCTATGTTATCAGCGATGCAGTAGAGGTATAGACAGACTTTGAATAGCAGAACAATTAGACAAGTAAATAGACGCGTATGGACATGTCTGCTGACGGCATTAATAATCCTTCTGACTGTTGCAAGTCAGACTGC
Source organism: Anaerovoracaceae bacterium (assembly GCA_045639825.1). GTDB lineage: Bacteria > Bacillota > Clostridia > Peptostreptococcales > Anaerovoracaceae > Crickella. The sequence goes on along the minus strand of JAZUDV010000064.1, from coordinate 12,080 downwards.
ACCGGTCAATGCGGAACAGCAGGTAGCTTACGAGGTTGAGCGATACGATTACACAGCGGTTGTAAATAAGTCCCATACATATGATGTACTTGAGAAGATAAGCGTTAATCTTTCGGATGACATGGACAAGCTGGAGTTCACAATTCCAACAGGCAATTTCCTTGTAACCGGACTCAAGGTTGACGATGCCACATACGGCTCAGACAAGAATGGTAACGTGCAATCCGTTATTATTGTTGATGCGGAAAAACTGACCAAGGGACATCACAGCTATACGATCAGTTACAGCATTCAGGAATTCGTGGATAGAGATACTGCCAAGGATATGCTTTACTTTGACGTTCTTCATCCGGGCTGGATGCAGCCAATCACACAGGTTGATATCAAAGTTTTGTTCCCTAAAGATTTCCCTTGGACTGATATTCAGTATTATGCAGGACAGTTTGGTGTTCAGAATGTACAGACCAAACTGGACTTCAACGCTGATGAAGCTACTCGTACCGTAACAATTCTTGGAGAGAGATTGCCGGAGAATTTCGGTATTACTCTCAAGTCCAAATTGCCGGACGGATATTGGGAAGGCGCACTTGACGGAACATGGGCAACAAGACTCGGTCTCATGTTGGCCGGCGCTGCAGCTCTTGTGCTCCTGGCAATGTGGATGATCGGAGGCCGCGACCCAAGAATTCACAAGGAAAAGCAGACTCACCCTGTTGAGGGAATCAGCCCTGTAGAGATGGGATACATCTTCATCGAGAGAGTCAGAATGAAAGACGTTATCGCGCTTGTTGTTTATCTTGCAACTAAGGGCTATCTCAAGATTTCAGAATACGCACCTAAGAAATACAGACTCATCAGGAAGGAAGAACCTACCGGTGAGGTTAAATTCATACGAAGCGCATATGACACTCTCTTCGACGAGGTCATTCAGAACAGATGGGTTGACATGGATGAGATGATTCCTAGACTCAAGCGCATCAGAGCAACTATTGAAGAGGACGTAGCAGCAGGATTCACAACACCGGACATGATGGCATATACACCACTGTCTAAAACACTGCGAAGCGTCGGCATCATTATTCTTTCGCTTACTGTCGGAGCAACATGCTTGATGAGATATCTCTATATGTATACCACTCCGAATTATCTTGAAGCAGCTGTGTGTGTCGGAATAACAGTGGTATCACTCGTCCTACTGTGTCAGCAGTTCGACAGGTACTACTATGGCGAAGAACGTGATTATGCAATCAGACTGGTGTTGCTGGTAATAGCCTTTATTGCGGCACCTGTATATATAGCAATCAGAACAATGACTTTGACCAAGCAGTGGCCGGCCGCACTCCTGATTCTCGCACTTACTTTGCTGGGAGGATTGCTGGTGGTGCTGATGAGATCAAGAGCCAGAGGTAACGCAGAACTTGCCAGCAGGTTCATGCAGCTCAGGCACTTCATCTATCATCCATCGGCTAAGGACATCGCTGAGAATTCTTTTGCAGATGAGAAATACTATGATGAGGTTGTTCCGTATGCACTGCTGTTCAACGGACTGGAATCATGGGCTATAACATTTGCTTCTCTCGACATTCCTTTGCCTGACTGGTATTCGGATGACATCGAGGGCAATGCCATCAGTAACCTTAGAACAGAGACGGCTACAATCGTCGACTACGCGAGAGACGTCAAGGCTTTCGCCAGAACTATTGAGAACGCTACAACTCCAAGGAGACACTAATAAATGAAACAGAAGATTATTAACATAGCCGTTATTGCACACGTTGACGCAGGCAAATCAACACTCGTTGATGCACTGCTCAGTCAGTCGCACGTTTTCCGCGACAACGAGCAGGTAGTAGACTGCGTAATGGATAGTGATGCGATCGAGAGGGAGAGAGGTATTACAATTTACTCCAAGAACTGCTCGATCATGTACAAGGATTACAAGATTAACATCGTAGATACACCGGGACACGCCGACTTCAGTTCTGAGGTTGAGCGTATCATGAAGACTGTAGATACCGTTATTCTGCTGGTTGACTCCAGCGAAGGACCAATGCCTCAGACAAGATTCGTTCTGAACAAATCTCTGCAGCAGGGCATCAATCCTATTCTCTTCATCAACAAGATCGACAAGAAGGATGCCCGTATCAAGGAAGTTGTAGATGAGGTTTATGAACTCTTTATGGACCTCGAGGCTAACGATGATCAGCTCGACTTCCCAATCCTTTACGGAATCGCTCGTCAGGGTATTGCGGTAACTGATCCGGAAGAGGTTGCCAATGTATTTATCGGTGAGGGCGCAGCTAAGATCAAGAAGAGCCCTAAGGGTTATGACAAGTGGGATATTACACCACTGCTGGATTGCATCATTGATCACTGCGATCCTTATCCTGATGTTAACGATGAACCACTGCAGCTCCAGGTAAGCACACTTGCGTACGACGACTATATCGGACGTCTTGGTATCGGCAGGGTTACAAGAGGTAAGATCAAGGAAGCACAGCAGGTTGCAGTTACCAGGGAAGACGGCAGTATAGAGAGATGCAAGATCAATCAGATTTTCTGCTACAAGGGCATGAGCCGTATGCCGGTTCCTGAGGCAGAGGCAGGAGATATCGTAGTTGTCAGCGGTATTTCGGATATCTCCATCGGAGAGACAATCTGCGACCCAAGCAACCCTGTATCACTCGGAACAATCAGCATTGAAGAGCCAACTCTTTCAATGAACTTTATGATTAATACATCGCCTATGGCGGGCAAGGTTGGTAAGTATGTAACATCCCGTCATATCAGAGACAGACTGTCTAAGGAGCTTGAGGTAAACGTTGGATTGGTAGTTGAAGAGACAGATTCAACAGACTGCTTCAAGGTTAGCGGACGTGGAGAACTCCACCTGTCAATTCTCATCGAGAACATGAGAAGAGAAGGCTACGAGCTCGCAGTATCCAAGCCTGAGGTTGTCCTCAAGAAGGGCCCTAACGGTGAGACTCTTGAGCCGGTAGAAGAAGTTGTTATCAGCGTACCTGATGAATACTCCGGAACAGTTATCAGCAAACTCAATCTCCGTAAGGGAATGATGAAGCAGATGATGTCAGAATCTGAAGGATACACAAGAATCATTTATACAGCTCCAACCAGAGGTCTGATGGGCTACAGAACAGAGTTCATCAACGAGACTCACGGTGAGGGAACAATGGTTAGAAGATTCGAAGGATTCGAGCCATGGAAGGGCGACATTCCGGATAGAATCAACGGAGTAGCAGTAGCACAGGAAGCAGGCAGCTGCACCGCTTATGCGATTTTCACCATCCAGGAGAGAGTTCAGATGTTCGTAGAGCCTGGCGACCATGTTTACGAAGGTCAGATTGTCGGAATGAACGCAAGATCGGACGACATGGTAGTTAACCCTTGCAGAGCCAAGAAAGCTACCAACATGAGAGCTGCCGGATCGGACGACACTATCAAGCTCACACCTAAGAGATGGTTTACCCTGGAGGAAGCCCTCGAGTTCATCGCTGATGATGAGCTCGTTGAGGTAACACCAACAGATATCAGATTACGCAAGAAAATTCTGACAGAACTAGAGAGAAGAAAAGACTTCAACAGGAGACATAACAATGGCTAAATGGCGAATTGGGGTCAACCCATTTTAGCCAAATGGCTAAAATAGCCCGGCCCGGATTGGAAATTTGGCTAAAATGGGTTGACCCTGATTGTCCAAGGAGAAAGAAATGAAGAACATTAATGAGTTTAAGAAGGTATTAATTGCGAATCGTGGTGAGATTGCGATTCGTATCATCAGAGCTTGCCGCGAACTCGGTATCAGAACAGTTGCAATATATTCGGCAGAGGACAAGAATTCTCTGTTCAGAACCAAGGCTCACGAGTCTTACGAGATCGGCAGGGGCAAGAACCCTATCGACGCTTACCTCGACATTGATGAGATCATCCGTATGGCCAAAACCAAGGGTTGCGATGCCATCCATCCGGGCTATGGTTTCCTGTCAGAGAACGCTTCATTTGCCAAGGCTTGCGAAGATGCAGGCATCGCATTCATCGGACCTACTCATGAGATGATGAATCGCCTCGGAGACAAGATTCAGTCCAAGCTCGTTGCTAATGAGGTTGGCGTTCCTTGCATTCCGGGTGTTGAGGCTGCAATCAAGAACGAGAAAGAGGCCAAGGAATTTGCCAAAGTAGCAGGTTATCCTGTAATGCTCAAGGCTGCTGCCGGCGGCGGAGGTCGCGGCATGCGTATCGTTCACAAGGAAGAAGACCTGATTGCTCAGTTTAACAGCGCACAGAGCGAGGCAATTAAGGCATTTGGCAATGGTGATATCTTCATCGAGAAGTACATCGAAGAGCCAAAGCATATCGAGGTGCAGGTTCTCGGAGATAAGTACGGCAATATCGTGCATCTGTATGAGAGAGACTGCTCTGTTCAGAGAAGACACCAGAAGGTAGTTGAGTTCACTCCATCCCTGACACTGACAGACAAACAGCGCAAGGAAATCTGTGAGGACGCTCTCAAGATTGCCAAGGCTGTTAACTACAGATCTGCCGGAACAGTTGAGTTCCTGGTAGACAAGAATGGCAACCATTACTTTATTGAAATGAATACCCGTATCCAGGTAGAGCACACAGTTACTGAGATGGTAACCGGTGTTGATCTCGTTCAGGCCATGGTCCTTGTTGCAGAGGGTTATGCTCTTGATTCACCACAGATTAACATCCGCAAGCAATCAGATATCACACTGAATGGTTATGCAATTCAGTGGCGTGTAACTACCGAGGATCCTACCAATAATTTTGCGCCTGACACAGGTACTATCACGCAGTACAGATCTGCGTCGGGTAACGGCATCAGACTGGACGGCGGTAACGGATTTACAGGTTCTGTTATCTCGCCATATTACGACAGTCTGCTGGTTAAGATTTGCGCTCAAGACAGAACATTCGAGGGCATGTGCCGCAAGGCTGTTCGTGCGCTCAAGGAGATGAAGATCGAGGGCGTTAAGACCAACATCGGATTCCTGCTGAACCTGCTCAACCACCCAACATTCAGAAAGGGTGCTTGCAACACAGGATTTATTGAGAATAACCCTGAGCTGCTGAACATCAGACTGGTTCCTAACAAGGAGATGCAGGTGCTCGAGTTCCTTGGCGATATGGTTGTTAACCAGCACAAAACCAAAGCCGGCACTTTCAATGCTCCGAATATCCCTGCAGTGGATAAATCCAAGATTGAAGGATTGTACGGAACCAAGCAGATTTATGATGATAAGGGTGCCAAGGGACTGGCAGATTGGGTGCTCGCTCAGAAGAAGGTTCTTATCACAGATACATCTCTGCGTGACGCACAGCAGTCGCTGCTCGCTACAAGAGTAAGAACAAGAGATATGGAGCTCATCGCACCTGCTATGGCTTACTATGGCAAGGACATGTTCTCATACGAGATGTGGGGCGGAGCTACTTTCGATACATCAATGAGATTCCTCGGTGAGGATCCATGGGAGAGACTGGAGCTCCTGCGCAAGGAGATTCCTAACGTGCTGATGCAGATGCTCATTCGTGGAGCTAATGCTGTAGGCTACAAGAACTATCCGGATAATACTATCCGCAAGTTCGTTCAGGAAGCCAAGAAGGCAGGCGTCGATGTATTCAGAATCTTCGACTCACTGAACTGGATCAAGGGCATCGAAGTAGCCCTCGACGAGGTACTGAATGTTGGCGGTATTGCCGAGCCGGCAATTTGCTACACAGGAGATATTCTTGACGAAACAAGAGACAAATACACTCTTGATTACTATGTTAAGAAGGCCAAAGAGCTCGAGAAGATGGGTGCACATATCATTGGTATCAAGGATATGTCCGGACTTATCAAGCCGATGGCTGCGAGCAAACTGATCAAAGCTCTTAAGAATGAGGTTGCAGTGCCAATTCATCTGCATACTCACGATACATCCGGCAACGGTGTTGCAACACTGCTGATGGCAGCAGAATCCGGCGTAGATATTATCGACGCTGCATTCAACTCCATGTCAGGACTTACTTCACAGCCGGCTCTTAACTCCATCGTTGCAGCTCTTGCTAACTCAGATAGAGACGCCAAGATGGATGAGAGAGGACTGCAGCTGATCTCAGATTACTGGACAGATGTAAGACCTATTTACTGCGACTTCGAGTCTGACCTCAAGGCAGCCAGTGCAGAAATCTATCGCCTCGAGATTCCGGGCGGTCAGTACTCCAACCTGAAACCACAGGTAGAGAGCTTTGGCATCGGTTACAAATTTGACGAAGTTAAAGAAATGTACGTTAAGGTTAATCAGATGCTCGGAGACATTGTTAAGGTAACTCCGTCATCCAAGGTTGTCGGCGACCTCGCGATCTTCATGGTTCAGAACGATCTGACACCGGAGAATATCTGCGAGAAGGGCGCTAACATGGACTTCCCTGACAGCACAGTTTCATACTTCGAAGGAATGATCGGACAGCCTGAATTCGGATTCCCTGAAGATCTGCAGAAGGTAGTGCTCAAGGGCAAAGAACCGATTACCTGCAGACCGGGCGAACTCCTGCCACCTGATGATTTTGACGAGTTCAAGAGACATATTGTTGAGGACCTTGGACTTGAAGGCACTGATCAGCAGCAGGTTTCATACTCGATGTACAGCAAGGTGTTCGACGAGTACATCAAGAAACTCGAGACTCAGGGTAATTTCCGTAAGATGTCCAGCGACGTATTCTTCCACGGAATTCTGGTCGGCCAGACTGTTGAGATTGAGCTGAGAGAAGGAAAGATTCTCGTTGTTACACTTGATCATATCGGCAAAGCCGACGAGACAGGTAACCGTGACCTCTTCTTCACAGTTAACGGATACAGCCGTGTAATCACAATTAAGGACAAGCAGGCTCTGACCAAGTCAGTAGTAGGCTCAGAGATACAGTTCGCTAATCAGGATGATGACCATGAGATCGGTGCTAACATCCCGGGAACAATTGTCAAAGTCTTGGTTAAGAAGGGTGATGCAATCAAGCAGGGTCAGCCTGTTGCAATCATCGAAGCCATGAAGATGGAAACAAATGTCATCGCAACCAGCGACGGCACCATCGCCAGCGTTTACGTCAAGGAAGGCGACAGCGTCAAGAGCGGCCAGCTCATCGCCTCCCTGGAATAATTGGCTAACTGGGGTCAACCCATTTTAGCCAAATGGCTAAAATGGGTTGACCCTGATTGGAAAAATGGCGAATCGGGGACAGACCCGGTAGAGGATACGGTTATGAAAAAGAGACTAATTAAAAATCGCACGATTGGAATAATACTGAATGTGTTGATTGCAATTATTCTGGTAGTTGTAGGATACATTGCTTATGTATTCATTGCGTATGACAGACTTGAGGACAATCTGGCTCTGGAGATTCAGAATGCGGAGGAGGCAAAGTCCGCTGTCAGCACTTATCAGAGACTGGAGCTGACTTCATGGAATATCGGATTTGCCGCATATCTCCAGGATTACACTTTCTTTATGGACGGCGGCGAGGAGTCTCGTGCGCGTTCCGAGGAAGCAGTTCTGAACAGCATGGAGTATATCAACAAGCGTCTCAGACACGAGGCTTCAGACTTCTATAACATTCAGGAAGTCGATTTCGATTCGACAAGATCCTACAAGGTTGATGAGCGTGAGCTGATCCGCGATGAGTTCGCGGAGTTCTCGTATGTATTTGCGCAGAACTACGATTCGCCTTATCTGTTCTATCCGTTCAACAGTCCGCATGGTGCGAACAAGGCAGGCCTCATCACTCTGAGCCAGACCAAAATGACAGATTCGTTGCGTCGCAGTCTGCCGATTCAGACCGATTTTGCCAAAGTGCTGGATCTCGACAGATGCTACAGTGTCAGCAGGATGCCGACAGATAACGGCAAGGAGCTGGTTCTGATCAATCTTCATCTGTCCGCATATACAACTGACCCGAGCATTGTTAAGAGACAGGTCAAGATGGTCTATGACACTATGCTCGAAGAATACAACAAGGGCAACTACGTTGTTGCAAGTGGCGACTTCAATATGGACCTCCTCGGAGACTCCGCCGGAATCTTCGGAGTGCCACTTGATGCTTTCTCCAGCTGGTGCAATCCATATCCTGTAGAGGATATTCCGGAGCACATCCGGCTCGTTGCGCCATTTGACGAGAACAAGAAATACGCAAGTTGTCGTAACAACAACATGCCATACACACCCGGCAAAACCTTCACTTGCACAGTTGACGGCTTCCTGGTAACAGATAACGTAACAGTAATTACATCCGAGGTTCTGAACGAGCAATTCCAATACTCCGATCACAACCCGGTACAACTGCAATTCATGATTAAATAATGGGCACTTTAATTAACGTATTAGGCATTGTCGGCGGCGGACTCGTGGGTCTTGTCGCCGGCAAAGTAATGAATGACAGATTTCGTAAGACCATCAACGTAGCGATGGGTCTCAGCGTTATTGCGCTCGCAATCAGCGGCATGGTAGCTGAAATGCTGGAGATTAGCCAGACTGCTAATGCCGGAGCGTCGTCTTTTGACATCACAACGAAGGGAACTTATGTCATCATCCTCTCACTGGTGCTTGGCGGTATCATCGGAGAAATAATTGATATCGACAGCCAGATGGAGAGATTTGGTGCCTGGCTCAAGATCAAAACAGGCAATGCTAAGGATGCAGCTTTCATCGATGCCTTCGTTACGGCTTCGCTGACAGTGTGCATCGGCGCGATGGCTGTAGTTGGTGCAATCATGGATGGCATTAATGGCGACCATTCAATACTGATTACCAAGGCCATTCTGGACTTTGTTATCATCATGGCTATGACTGCCGGAATGGGCAAGGGCTGCATTTTCTCAGCAATTCCGGTAGGAATCTGGCAGGGCTCAATTACGTTACTGGCAACAATCCTGGCCCCAATTATGACAGATCAGGCACTTAGCAATCTCTCAATGGTTGGTAATATCCTGATATTGTGCGTCGGCATCAATATCCTAATCGAGGGTCGTGGCCGCATCAGAGTTGCGAACCTCATGCCGGCTATAATTTTTGCAGTAGTCGCAGCATATATACCATTCCTTGGCTAATTAGGGTCAACCCATTTTGGCCAAATTTCCAATAGGGGACATACTTAGGTTATAAAAATGAAAAAGATACTTTTCATCTGCCACGGCAATATCTGCAACGGGCGATAAAGCCCTGTAATTGCAAGGCTTTCGGAATTCTGATAATGGTTTTACACCTATTTTACACCTTTTGCACCAACGGAGAAGACTGTCTTAGCAGTAATATAATCAATATCGAACTATGCCATAGCTAACGATTAGCTGTGGCATTTTTGATAAGGGAATACTCGCTCTTAATAAGAATAAGAAAACTATAAAGGAAAGAATGAATATACCTATTGAGAATAAATCCACAATATTGCAAAATTCTCAATAGCATTGACAAAATTGCCAAACGTCGATATTATTCTCAATAGAAAGACTTGGAGGCATCAACGAATGATAATAAGAGAGAAATATATATCAGAAATCCGTAGTTTCTATGATAGTGATCTAATAAAAATAATAACAGGAGTCAGGAGATGTGGAAAATCAATAATCATGGAACAGATTATTGATGAGCTTAAGGGCGTGTCTTCCAATATTGTTTATCTTGATTTCGATGACAGAGCAGTTACAGCACAGATCGAGACCTGGAAAGATATCGTAGAATATGTCAATAAAAACAGGAGAGAAGGCCTTTGCTATGTATTTCTGGATGAAGTTCAGGAAGTTGAGGATTGGGCAGTTGCATGTAAGTCATTAAGAAGAGAAAACTGTTCCGTCTTTATAACGGGTTCAAATTCTAAACTTTTGTCAAAAGAGTTTACAAAAGAACTTTCGGGGCGGTATGTTTCATTTAGGATAAGACCGTTTATATACAAGGAATTATGTGAATATGCAAAAGAGTTAAATACAGATGTTACGGTAACAGATTATCTTGTGTGGGGTGGATTCCCTAAGAGAATAGAGTTCTCGGATGTACAGGCTCAGAGAAGATATTTGAATGATCTTGACGAAACTATAGTATTAAATGACATAATTAACAGATACAAGATACGAAAAAGCGAGGAATTCAAGAAGCTTGCCAATTTTGTATTGATATCAAATGCTAGAATTTATTCCGCAAAATCAATTGCGGATTACATGAAATCCCATGGAATAAAGTGCAGTACAAATACCGTTCAAAAGTGGATTGGTTATTTATGCGAAGCCTATGTAATTGATCAGGCTCCAAGATTCTCAACGAGAGCAAAGAAGGAACTTGAGCAGAGCAAGAAATTGTTCAATTGTGATGTCAGTCTGAACTCAATAAGATGCACCAGCGGAAGATATGACTTGACTCACAATATGGAGAATATTGTATATAATGAGTTGGTATACATGGGATACGAGGTTTCCGTGTATGATAATAACGGCAGAGAAATAGATTTTCTTGCAGAGAAAAATGGCAAAAAGTATTACGTGCAGGTTGCATATAGTGTTGAAAATGAAAAAACCTACAATCGCGAATTTTCTGCATTTAGTAATATCTCTCAACTAGATAAAAAAATAATAATAACAAACGATGAAATTGATTATTCAACAAGTAATGTACAGCATATTCAATTCAGGGAATTTCTAAAAATGAACGATTTGGATGGCTATATGACCGCAGAAGAAATACATTCCAAAATAAAGAAAGGATACGACCAAGCATTATCCGGCGATTGTGTCAAGGCAGAAGCTGCATTTAGTGAATTCAAGAAGAAACACTTCTGATGAAAAAATATTTCCATCATGATGGCAATGGCAAATAATACCGTATTGTGTAATATTTAGATATAAAAATTTGAATTTGACGAACTAAGGTAGACAGACGGTCGAGAATATAATAATATATCAATAGGGAATGAAGCTCTCCCTCAGTATGACTGAAACCGCTTTAACAGCTGATGGCTTCTAATCAGGCCGTCAGTTTTTTAGTGTCCGAATATTAATATAGGGGGTAAATATGTTAGTAAAATGTTTAGCAGTTGGTATGGGAGGCTTTATAGGATCAGTTGCGAGATATTTAGTCTCGAGAGTTGAATTTCAGAAGTCCGGAAACTATCCGATAAACACACTTCTTGTAAATGTAGTCGGAGCGGTACTGATAGGAATGATTATTGTTTATGCAAAGGAAAATGGAATGAGTGATGAAAAGCTCCTGTTCCTGAAGATGGGGCTGTGCGGAGGTCTCACAACATTTTCTACATTCTCAGTTGAAACCTTTGACTTTATAGAGTCCGGGAATATGATGATGGGAATCGCTTATGTAACTGTAACAGTTCTGTTATGTGTTTTAGGTGTATATCTTGGAATGAAAATCGGCTCGCTGTAATATGGTGACGACAATTTCAGTTTGTCGTGAAGATGGGCATAAATACAAAACGGAAGTTTTAGGAGTGAGGAGGGAGAATAACCAATGAGTTATTTCGACTACGAAGGAAATAGAATTTTTTATGAAGAAATAGGAGACGGCAAACCTTTAATATTGCTACACGGTAATACAGCATCAAGCAAAATGCTTGCTCCTATTATGACCCTCTTTTCGGAAAAACATCATGTGATTACAATGGATTTTCTGGGATGCGGACAATCGGACAGGTTGCGTGAATGGCCTGCAGATTTGTGGTATGAATGGTCAAAACAGGTTGTAGCTTTGTGCGATTATCTGAACTTCGCTAAGGTCGATCTAATCGGATGCAGTGGTGGGGCTCTGGCGGCTATTAATGTGGCATTGGAAAATCCTGAGCGTATAGATGCAGTAGTAGCCGATAGTTTTGAAGGAATCAAAGCAAACCCATCCATTACCGAACAAATTAGTATTGGACGAAATTATGCAAAACAGAATGAAGGATTCTGCGCGATGTTGAAACTGATGCATGGAGAAGACTGGGAAAAGGTTCTTGATGCAGATACAGAAGCTGTTATGAATCATGCTAAGACTGTGGGTGATTTCTTCCATCGACCATTTTCAGAG
>JAZUDV010000063.1:0-6526 GCA_045639825.1 Anaerovoracaceae bacterium | reverse complement strand
TAGCTGCTCGGAGAGGTCTACATAGTAGATTTGTGGGTTTTCGAATCTGAGGACTGAACCCCAGAGAGTGTCGATCTGTTCTGTGCAGGTCTTGCGAATCTCCTCGATGGAAGGGCTCTCGTAAACGCATTTGCCCTTATCGAAGATCTGAACGAGGAGTTCCTTCGCCTCGTAGTTCTCAAGGTATTTCTTCTTCCATACTGCGTTAGGGTCAAAGATCTCATATGGATCGCCGCCCGGAACTTCTTCGTCATGCAGCATGATAACGTCTGCCATTGCCTTGCCGGTTTCTTTGTCGAAGAATCTAACGACCTTCTTGAATCCCGGATTGGTGATCTTCTCGATGTTCTCGGAAATCTTCATCTTAGGGATTTCCTTGCCATCCTTGATGATAGCGGAGAGCTTGTAAACGCCGCCGAATACAGGCTCGGACTTGGCAGTGATCAGTCTCTCGCCAACGCCAAAGGAGTTGATCTGAGCACCTTCGAGGATAACGTCTCTGATGATGTACTCGTCGAGGGAGTTGCTGATAACGATAGAGCAGTCCTTGAGTCCTGCCGCATCGAGCTCCTCGCGGCACTTGCGTGTCAGGTAGGTGATATCTCCGGAATCGATACGGATGCCCATCTTCTTAGGCTTGAGCTCCTTGAATACCTTGATGGCATTAGGGAGTCCGGACTTCAGAACGTTGTATGTATCAATCAGGAGAGTTGCATTCTCCGGATAGAGTTCAGTGTACTTTCTGAATGCTTCGTATTCGCTGTCAAAACTCTGGATCCAGCTGTGCGCCATTGTACCGAGTGCCGGTACTCCGTGGTTACGGTCAGCAATTGTGCAAGCTGTTCCTGCGCATCCTGCGATATATGCAGCTCTTGCTCCGTATACTGCTGCGTCAGAACCCTGCGCACGACGAGTACCGAACTCCATAACGGGACGACCCTGAGCTGCACGCACGATACGGTTGGATTTGGTCGCAATCAGTGCTTGGTGGTTGAACTGCATCAGCAGATAGGTCTCAACGAACTGAGCCTGAATCAGCGGTCCCTTGACAACCATAACCGGTTCGTGAGGGAAGATTGGGTAACCTTCAGGAACTGCCCATACGTCGCATTTAAAATCAAAGTCCTTGAGGTACTCGAGGAAGTCCTCGCTGAACATCTTCTTGGTTCTGAGGTACTCGATGTCCTCGTCAGTGAACTTGAGGTTCTTCATATATTTGATGATCTGCTCGAGGCCGGCCATGATAGCGAAGCCGCCACCATCCGGAACTTTTCTGAAGAACATGTCAAAGCATGCTTCAGCGTCCTTGTTCTCGGACTGGAAATAGCCGTTGGCCATTGTGATCTCATAGAAATCAGTGAGCATAGTCAGATTGTAATCGTTAAGCATAATTGCCTCCGTGTGCGTGATGCGGCGCCCCCGCCTCAATTAAGTGCAATAATTATACTCTCAATCCGTTCTGTTTGCAAATCGGAGCGCGTTGCGAATAACGTGCGGCTGTGGTAGAATTATATGATTATGAAACAGATTGAAATAAGCAAGAACGATGCGGGGCGCAGGCTCGACAGATTCCTGAGAAAGTATCTGAAGAACGCATCGCTCGGGCAGATATACAAGATAATACGTAAGGATGTCAAAGTGGACGGCAAACGTAAGAGTGAAGACTACATGCTGTCTGAAGGAGAGATTCTGACTCTGTATATGAGTGACGAGGATTGGGACAAGCTGACCGGTGGTTCTTCCGGCAGCGATGGCCATGCTGCCGGCCGTAAGGCCAAGAGGCAGTTCAAGATCATATACGAGGACGAGAATATCCTTATTGCAGACAAGCCTTACGGGCTTCTCACGCACGGGGACGTGCATGAGAAGAAGAACCACCTGGCCAATCAGGTTAAGGTCTATCTTATTGAGCAGGGAGAATACAATCCAAGAGAAGAGAAAGTTTTCTCGCCGGCACCTGCCAATAGAATAGATAGGAATACAACAGGTTTGGTTCTTTTCGGCAAAACATCTCAGGCTCTCAAGGGACTGAATGAAATGATTCGTGAAGACAAGGTCAGCAAGTTCTATCTGACAATAGTTCACGGAACAGTGGAGAAGGAACTCGTCCTTGAGGGATCACTCACCAAGGACGAGAGAAATAATAAGGTTAAGATTGGTGAAGAGGGAGACCTTGCCATCAAGACCATCGTGCGACCGCTGCAGGCTCTTGACAAGAACTGTACACTGGTAGAGGTTGAACTTGTAACAGGAAGATCCCACCAGATAAGAGCACATCTCGCCAGCATCGGACACCCGATCATCGGCGACAGCAAATACGCAACCAAGGCAGCTGTAAGACTTAACAGCTACCTGCAGGACAGATACAATCTCAGTACTCAGCTGCTGCATGCACACCGCCTCGTTATCGGCGGCACCGCCACAGGACTTGAGTACCTACTTAATAAAACATTCATCGCGCCAATGCCCGAAGCATTCGCGCACATACTAACTGGACTCGGCGGAGCCGCCGCATGTCACAATCATCCCGGGCTTAAAATTGACATGCCCGTATCACAATAATAAGGAGGAACGTTTTGGACAACGAAAGAATCATTTCTGAACAGTGGAACCTGGACCAGCAGGACAGCCATGGAACAGATAACAAGCATGACAAGAAAGACAAGCAGGAACCAAGCTTCTTCAAGAGCCTGCTTATTGACATAATCATCGCAGCTCTTATCGCAGGAGGAATCCTCTTCTTCGTAAGACCTACAATTGTTAAGCAGACATCCATGCTGGAAACCTTCCAGCCTAACGACTATGTCATCGTTTACAAGAGAGCATACAGTGGCGCCAAAACCCCTCAGCGCGGAGATGTTATCATCTTCGAGAGCGACCTTGTCAATGAAGATACAGGTGGAGACAAGCTGCTGATCAAGCGTGTAATCGGACTTCCGGGAGATACCATCGAGATTATCGATGAACAGGTATACCTCAACGGCGAGGAATTCCACGAAGACTACATCAGAGACGGATATACACCTGCAATCGAAATCCCACAGGAGGGTGAGGTGTACACAGTACCTGAGGACCATTATTTCTGCATGGGCGACAACAGAGTAGTCAGCGTCGACTCCAGATACTCCGAAGTCGGTTGCATTACAGAGGACCAGATAATGGGCAAAGCAGTCTTGAGACTCTTCCCATTCAACAAGATACAGACATTCTAAGAGGTAATAATGGCTAAACGAGCTCGCAAAGTCGTGGCGAATAACAAGAAAGCATTCCACGACTTCTTTATCGAAGAGAAATATGAGGCCGGCATCGTCCTGACGGGAACGGAGATCAAATCCATCCGCAACGGCAAGGTCAGCATCAAGGAAAGCTTTGCTAAGATCAACAGCAAAGGCGAGCTTATCGTGACCGGAATGCACGTTGCCCCATACGAACAAGGCAACCGATTCAATGTCGATCCACTGAGACCGAGAACTCTCCTCATGCACCGAAAGGAAATAGACAAGCTCTACGGCACCATCAAAACCCAGCAGGGTCTGACCCTAATCCCGCTGTCCGTCTACCTCGATGAGAACGGCAGATGCAAGATAGAGCTAGGCCTGGCTCGAGGCAAGAAGAACTATGATAAACGAGACGTAGCAGCCCAGAAAGAAGCCAATCTCAAAATGGACCGCGCCATCAAAGCCTCCCGAAACAGGTAACGAAACTAAAGTCATTCCTAACCGTCACATTGGTGGCGGTTTTCTTATTAAAAATAGAATATAGCTTACATAATGATTCCGATTTTGTTATAATAATAACAAGGCAACTAGCCTTTAATGTTTTAAAAGGAGGGGACATTATGAGAAAGAATTCATTAATGAGCAAATTTGTTGTACTCGTTCTTTCAATCGGAATGATTGCAACATCATCAGTTGTATCTTTCGCAGGATCAGCAGCGCCAGCTAAGGCTAAGATTAAGAGCGCTAAGGCACTGAGCACTTCTGAAATCCAGATCAAGTGGAACAAAATCAACAAGAACTGCGATGGATATCAGCTCGCAAGAAATGGTGAAGTTATCAAGACTTTCACATCCAAGAAGACTGTTAGCTATACAGATACAGGTCTGGCACAGCTCACAACTTACAAATACAAAGTAAGAGCTTACAACAAGGTTAACGGCAAGAAAGTATATGGTAAATACAGTGCAGTTAAGACTGTTACTACACTGAGCGGTAGCACAGGATGGCCTGAGGGCGGAGAAGAAGGATTCATTCCTGTTGATGGCGGAAGAGTATTCTACCATCTCTATGGCAAGGACAAAACAGGAACACCTCTTATCTTCATGCACGGTGGCCCTGGCGGCACAGGCAATTGCTTCTTTAAGCAGCTTGCACTTGCTGAGAACCGTCCGGTAGTAATCTACAACCAGCTTGGTAGTGCAGGCTCAGATTTTGCTGATGAGATTACTACAGCAGAAGAAGCACAGAAGTATCTGACAATTGAGCATTATGTAGACGAAGCTCAGACTGTGGTTGATTATCTCGGATTTGACGAGTTCGTTCTCGTTGGACGTTCATGGGGAACAATGCTTGCAGTTGAATACGCTGCAGCTAAGCAGCCTGAAGGACTCAAGGGTATCGTTCTTGACGGACCATTCCTGAACGTTGACACTTGGTGTGAAGATGCTCAGAGACTGATTCAGTCACTGCCTGAGATGGACGTTTGCGGCGTTAAGATGGATGGAAAGGGAATGTGGAAGGTTGTTCAGGAGTGTGAAGCTTCCGGAGCTTTCTACGACGATGAGAGATATTCAGTTATCAATGACATCTATTCAAGCTACTTCAACAGCAGATTCGAGAATGCTGGATGCAACGATGGAACTCCATCAGATTCAGCTGTAACTCAGCACAGAGTTTCAGGCGTTTCCGTATACAACTACATGTGGGGTCCATCTGAGTTCTCATGCACAGGAACACTTAAGGGTCACGACTCAACAAACCTGCTGAGCAAGATCAATGTTCCAATTCTCTATATCTGTGGACAGTATGACAGCGGTTCACCAGAAGCAGCTCAGAAGTACTTCGCAAAGACTAACGTTGGCGAAATTACTATGCTCCCAGGTTGCGCACATAACGCATCAAGAGAGAGACCTGCAGAGTTCAATACTGCTATTGAGGCATTTGTTAACAGACTCGCTAAGTAATCAGGGAATCTACAAGATTGCGTAACATTATGATTAGCCGACAGTAGCAATCATATAAGCTGAGTAAATAAAGCAACAAAGGCACTGCTCTATATCATTAATCGTTATGATATAGAGCAGCCTTTTTTATATTCAATGCATGTCAATTGAGGGATAGTGCTGTAATTGTTGTCTTATTGACCACTTGCGACCATTTCGCGACGTTACGAATAAGATATCACGGCGCAGAGTAAGAAAGTGAATAGAATAAAGCGGCCGCAAAGCACAAAAGTACATAAGATATAGCGGCCGCAAGGTGCATAGGCCTACATCTTGTGGCGCTTCGTCGGCCAAAACCACTATAATTAGTGTCTGAAACACCACGTCGGGAAACGCGGAAACGAGTGTTAGAGTAACGCGCCCTGCACCCCTTGAAAACACTGCATTTTCATCTCGAAAAAAGTATAAAAACAGCCAAAAAATTTTCTCAAAACATCTTGCAATGTAAATAGCCATGCTATATACTATTAAGGCTTGTTAAATGCGAAGAAGTAGGAAGTTACCGTGCTATCGGATAATTTCTACCGAGAAGTCCTCACCAGATGGGGGCGGAGGGTTTCGCTTTTTTGTCGTGTGCTAAGCGTTAGGAAACGCACGAAAGAGTGTATGAGGCGCCTGAGACCAACCTCAAGACGCGCTCAAGAGTTGCAAAAAACACTCGAAACGCGGCATTTTCAACGATTAGAAACCATGACGCAACGGGCGAAGTCCTGTACAAGCAATAGCGAAAATTAGTACAAAATCAAAAAGGAGAATCTAAAATGAGCGAATTACAGAAAATCAGAGTAAGACTTAAGGCTTATGATCACGCTCTTCTCGACAAGTCCGCAGCAAAGATTGTTGAGACTGCACAGAAGACTGGCGCTGACGTTTCCGGACCAATTCCTCTGCCAACAGAGAAGGAAGTCGTAACAATCATCAGAGCCGTACATAAGTACAAGGATTCAAGAGAGCAGTTCGAACAGAGAACTCACAAGAGACTGATCGACATCACTAACGCAACAACTAAGACAACAGAAGCTCTCACTAAGCTCGACATGCCAGCAGGCATTGACATTGAGATCAAGCTCTAAGCTCGATTAGAAAGATCACACGAGAGGCAATCGATCCGCAAGGACGAGAGTGCGCGAATGTAGCCACCTTACAGCACGGCCGCATTCCTCCGCACAGTAACAAGTAAGCAAACCGGAGTGATCCGCTGTAAGAAAGTAGGAGGAAAAATATGAAAACACTTTTGGGAAAGAAAATCGGAATGACTCAGATTTTCGCAGAAGACGGAACTGTTATTCCCGTAACAGTTGTTGA